>JBGAOB010000075.1:0-16632 GCA_044222045.1 Candidatus Eiseniibacteriota bacterium | reverse complement strand
CGCGTGCGACACGACGTAGCTCGCCACGCTCCCCAGCAGCATCCGCTGCAGCCCGGTGCGCCCGTGCGAGCCCACCACCACCAGGTCCGCGCGCCCGGCCGTGGCCGCTTCGACGATGGCCTCGCGCGGATCGCCCTGCGCGACCGCGGCGCTCACCGCGAAGCCCGCGTCCTTCAGCACGCGCTGCGTGTCGGCGGCCACTTCCTCGTGGAACTTCAGGTTCTCTTCGTAGATCTGGGGCGCGTACGCGTAGCCCGCGGCCTCGACGGTGGAATACGCCACGGTCAGGGGCCGTGCCACCGACAGCACCGACGCCTCGGTGCCGGCGGGCCACTTCATGGACTGGACCCACTTCACGGCAGCCTTCGAGTAGGGCGAGTCGTCCACGGCGATGAGGATCTTCATGGGTGCCTCCTTCCCGCGCAGGGCGCACCGATACGGTTCGCATCGGTCGTGCCACGCGGGCGCCCCGGGCCCGGTGGGGGAGAGCGCCGCGAAGTGCCGACGGGGCAGCGATCGCCGGGACCGGGCGGCGGTCGAACCCGGGCGTCGCCGTTGCGTCGCCGTTCGCGGACGGCCTTTTCGTCATTCCGCCGTTCCGCGCCGGCAGGTCAGCGGCCTCGCGGCTCGGCTCGACCCACCGGCGGCGCTGGGTTACAACCTCCCGCCATGCTCCGACTCCGCCCGAGCCCCATCGCCCTGATCGCCGCGGGTGGATTGTTCCTCGCGCACGTCGCGCGGGCCGCCGCCGCACCCGGCGGCCCCGACATGCTGCCGATCCTCGAGGCGCTCGTGCTGATCCTGGTGGCAGCCAAGCTCGGCGGCGCGCTGTTCGAGCGCTTCGGCCAGCCCGCGGTACTCGGCGAACTGCTCGCCGGCATCGTGCTGGGCAACCTGGGCCATCTCGGACTCGGCGCGCTGGATGCCGCGCTGCACCAGCCGTCGCTCGAAGTGCTCGCGCAGATCGGCGTGCTCTTCCTGCTGTTCTCGGTGGGTCTCGAGTCCGACGTCGCCCGCATGGTGGCCGTGGGACCGTCGGCGCTGCTGGTGGCGGTGCTCGGGGTGATCGCGCCGATGGCGCTCGGGTTCTTCTCGTCGCGCGCGTTCTTCCCGGAGCACGAGTCGCTCACGCACTGGTTCGTGGGCGCCACGCTGTGCGCCACCAGCGTGGGCATCACCGCGCGCGTGCTGGGCGACCTCGGGCGCGCCACCAGCAGCGCGGGCCGCATCATCCTCGGGGCCGCGGTGATCGACGACGTGCTCGGACTGATCGTGCTCGCGGTGGTCACGGGCGTGATCCAGGCCGCCGACACCGGCACCGCGTTCGCGCCGGCGCAGGTGGCGGTGATCGTGGCGAAGGCCATCGGCTTCCTGCTCGCGGCGGTGATCGCGGGGCGCTGGGTGTCGCGGTTCACGTTCAAGCTCGCGTCGCGACTGCGTGGACAGGGCCTGCTGCTGTCGTTCGCGCTGGTGTTCTGTTTCGGCGTTTCGGCGCTCGCGGGGCTGGCCGGGCTCGCTCCCATCGTGGGCGCGTTCGCCGCGGGCCTCGTGCTGGACGAGCTGCACTACGTGGACCTGCTCGACCGCGACCCGCACCGGCGCGACGTGCACCACCTGCTCGAGCCGCTGTCCGGTTTCCTGGTGCCGATCTTCTTCGTGCTGATGGGGCTGCGCGTGGACCTCGCGGTGTTCGGTCGCTTCGACGTGCTGGGCTTCGCCGCGGTGCTCACCCTGGCGGCCATCGTCGGCAAGCAGGCCTGCTCACTCGGGGTGCTCGAGAAGGGCGCCGACCGACTGGCCGTGGGGCTCGGCATGATCCCGCGCGGCGAGGTGGGGCTGATCTTCGCCAGCATCGGCGAGACGCTGCACCTGCACGGCGAGCGCGTGGTGGACGACGCGGTCTTCTCGGCGGTGGTCGTGATGGTGGTGCTCACCACCATGCTCACGCCGCCGCTGCTGGTGTGGCGCCTGCGGGGCGCGGCGCCCCGCTCCGCCGAACCCTGATCCCGGAGGTCGTACGCATGTTCCGCTGGCATCGCCTGCTCCCGCCGCTCGTGCTCACGGCCCTGCTCGGTGCGTGTGCCCCGCCGGTGCCGAAGGGGCCCGCCGATCCGCAGAAGCTGGAGATCACGCTGAACGCGCAGCCGACCACGCTGGGCATGGAGGCGGTGGGGTGCGGCGTCATGGCCGAGCGGCCGTGGACGGACCTCCGCTACCGCTCGTACACGGGCGACTCCGCCTCGGTCTGGCTGCCCGGCGCGCTGCTGGCCGTGCGGTTCCAGTTCCCGACCGGCCGCCCGGGCGTGTTGTCGCAGGACCTGTTCTGGGCCTACCTGATGCGCGCCGCGGACTGGGACTCCCTGCGTGCCGGCGGGCGCGCCGACGGGATCGACGAGCTGCACCGCGAATGGAAGTGGGTGGCGCTGTTCCGGCCCACGGGCGCCAATCCTTACGCCGCCGGAACACCGGACGCGGCGCGATGGGAGAGCTTCCGCCTGGGCACCGAAGTGGCCCGGTCGCGCATCCGACTGGTCACGCCCGAAGCTCCGGCGCCGTCGTTCGCCGACACGCTGGAGTTGCCCGCGCCCGAGTCCGCCGCCCCACCGCACGCGCCGCGCTGACGACCATTCCGGGAGACCTCCATGCTCAACCGTCGTGACGCCCTCAAGTCGCTCGCGCTCGGCGCGGGCGCGCTGATCGTGGGCCGTGCCGGCGACGCGCTGGCGCAGGCCGCGCCGCCGGCCGCCGCGCCCGCCGCGGCGCCCACCGGTCCGTTCACGCTGCCGGCGCTGCCGTACGCGTTCGACGCGCTCGAGCCGCACCTGGACGCGCAGACCATGCAGATTCACCACGACAAGCACCACGCGGCGTACGTGACGAACCTGAACAAGGCGGTGGCGGGCAAGCCGGAACTGGCGAAGCAGTCGGTGGAATCGCTCGTGCGCGGGTTGGACGCGCTGCCGGCCGACGTGCGCACGGCGGTGCGCAACCACGGCGGCGGCCACGCGAACCACTCGCTGCTGTGGAAGAGCCTGGCGCGCGACGGCGTGCGCGCGCCGAAGGGCGAGCTGGCGGGCGCGATGGACAAGGCCTTCGGCTCGTTCGCGCAGTTCCAGGACCAGTTCAACGCGGCGGCGATGGGCGTCTTCGGCAGCGGCTGGGCGTGGCTGGTGGCGTCGCCGAAGGGTTCGCTGTCCCTGCTCTCGACGCCGAACCAGGACTCGCCGCTCACGCAGGGGTTGTCCCCGCTGCTGGGGATCGACGTGTGGGAGCACGCGTACTACCTCAAGTTCCAGAACCGTCGCGCGGAGTACGTGGCGGCGTTCGCGAAGGTCGTGGACTGGGACGCGGTGTCGGCGCGGTACGCCGAAGCGCTGAACGGCTGACGGCGGGAGCTTCGTGGGGGGCGTCCGCTCGAGGCGGGGGGCGCCGGGGCCCGGGCGGGGGAGCTTTGCGCGCGGGTCCCGTCGCACGCCGCCCACCACCGCGGCCCTGCCGCATGCTCTCGCCCACGCGCGAAGCTCCCCGCGGCCCTGCCGCATGCTCTCGCCCACGCGCGAAGCTCCCCCGCCCGGGCTTCGACGCATGCGCGCGCGGGTCCCGTCGCACGTCCTTGCCGACGCGCCGGGCTCCCTGCGCGGACCTCGACCGTCGGGCTGGCCGGATCTATTCATGAGCCCGGGGCCTGCGAGCGCCGGCCCCGCGCCGCTCGCGGCGTGGCGGACGCCGGCCCCACCTCGACGTGTCACCGACACGACTGCGGTGGGGCCGGCGCCAGCTCCTTGCGATCGACACGTTTCCGTCGCTCTCGGCTACCGGTTCATGAATAGACCAGGCTAGAGCCGCGTCACCCGGAACTCGATCGGGGCGGCGCCGGTCGCTGCAGGGCAGAGCAGCGTGAGGGTCACACGCGCCGGGTCGGGCTTCGGGTCCGCGCGAATGTCCGCGGTTCCGGGGTACTCGGGCTCGGTGAGCCGCGCGAGCGACCCGGTCTCCAGCGCGAGCTTGCCGCCCACGGATTGACCGGGTCGCAGGTGCGTGATGCGCAGCGCGCGCGAGGCCCAGTAGTTCCGCAGGTCGAACAGGCTGCTCAGGGCCCGGTCGTGCGCGACGTCCGCCCGCAGCGAGGCGATCTCCGCTTCGTCCTCGTCGTGCTTCTCGCCGTGGCGTTCGTGGTCCCCCTTCGAGTCCGTCGTGCCCAGCTCCGTGACGGCCGACAGCACGTTTCCGACGGACTCGAGGGTGGAGTAGGCCTGGTAGTCGGACTCCACCACGCCGAACGCGCGGTCCAGGTCGGCGATCGCGGCTTCCGGCGAGACCGCGGACACCGGCACGTCGACGACGTGCCGCTTGCCTCGGACCGTGCCCTCGAACGTGTACTGGAAGGCCTCCGGATCCACGAGGATCGTGGCCCCCGACTGGTTACGCACGACCACGTCGAAGATGAGGTAGCGACCCAGCGTTCGCTCGAACGAGATCACGGTCTTCACGCCGCCCGAATCGCGCTGCACGACCTGTTGGCCGGCGAGCCAGCGCGTGTCGGGTTCGACGGGGCTGAGGCGGAAGATGGGCGTGGACGTGCAGCCGGCGAGCACGACCAGCGGGAGCAAGAGCATGGCGGCGCGTTTCATGGTGGGCCCCGTGGCAGGGAAGGGTCAGGGAGCAATCAACGAACATGCCACGGTGAAGTCGCGCCGATCCCGTCCGAATGGGACGACCCGGGCCGTCGGGGCCGGGGCCGGCTCGCCCCAGTTGTGGCCGGGCCGCCACAGGCCGCTCCGCCCGCCCGCGCGAACGGGCGCCCCACCCATGGTGGAGCGCCCGCCCCGCCGCGCGACCCGACGGTTCAGCGGTCGCGGCCGTGCCCGTGCTTGCCGTGCTCCTTCTCGACCACGATCACGTCCGGGCCGCGCGAGACCACGCGCACGTCCTTCTTCGCCAGGCCCGGTGGCATGCCGTGCGGGTGGTGCTTCCAGCGGCGCGCGGGCACCAGCAGGATCGCTCGCGGCACGCGGCGTTCCTCGACCCACACGAACGGCCCGCGCCACGTGCGCGCGCGGTACCAGCGGCCCTCGCGCACGACCCACCACGCGTCGCCGTAGCGGAACATGTCGTCGTCGCAGCGACGGTCGTCCACCACGTACACGCGCTGCTCGGGCACGTAGACCACGTCGGGCTGGCTGCGCAGCGAGAACTGGATCGTGGCCGGCCCGTTCGACACGCCCACGTTCACGCCGACGGATGCGCCCGCGAACGCGGCGGCGGGCAGCAGCATCGAGAGTGCGAGTGCGGCGCCGGTCATCGGATGTCTCATGGAGTTGGCTCCTTCCGGGTGCGTGTTCCTGTGGCGTGGGGACGACACGCTTCTGCAGCGTGCGTGCCACGGTGGCCCGCCCGGCCCGCGCTGCGACTCAACGACTTGGCTGCGCGAGCGGTTTCGCGTTCGCCCCGGAACGTGTGCATTCGGCAACCGTTGGTGCAATCCGGCTGCACCGCGCCCGCCGCGGGACCGATCGCCCCCCGCTCGCCCCCCCCGCGCTCGGGCCCGCGATCGCCCCGCTCGTCCCGGTCGCTTCACGAGGTCTTGAGGGCGCCGCGCGTGCCGCCTACCTTCCCGGCTCGCTGCAGCGCTCGATCCCCGGCTCCACCGCCTCCGCCGGGGCTGGCCCGTCTTCCGCCGGAGTGACCTGATGCCCCGTCCACGCTCCCCTCGTCGTCTCCTCGCGGCCGTCGTGCTCGCCGCCGCGCTCGCCGCTTCGTCCTCCGCGTTCGCCGCCACGCCGCGTGTGCACGCCATCGTGGGCGCGCGCATCGTGACCGCGCCCGGGCAGGTGATCGAACGCGGCACGATCGTGATGCGCGACGGCATCGTGGTGGCCGTGGGCGCGAACGTGCCCGTGCCGGCCGACGCGCGCGTGTGGCCGGGCGACAGCCTCACCGTGTACCCGGGCCTGATCGACGCGTTCGTGCAGACGCCGGACGGTGGCGCCATGCCGATGACGCGCCCCGGCGCGGGCGGCGGCCCGATGCGTCCCGGCCAGATGGACACCGCGCAGCCGGTGCGCGGCGCGGCGAACAGCCTCTCTTCGGTGCACCCCGAGACGCGCGTGGTCGAGACGTTCGCGTTCGACAAGTCGCAGCTCGAGTCGCTGCGTGCCGCCGGCTTCACCGCGGTGCAGATGGCGCCGCGGCAGGGCATCGTGCGCGGCGCGACGGCGGTGCTGGGGCTGGGCGACGGTCCGCTCAACGCGAACACGCTGCGCGCGGACGCGTCGCAGGTGGTGGCGATCCAGCCGGCGCCGGGAGGCGGCTACCCGGGCTCGCTGATGGGCGCGATCGCCGTGATCCGCCAGGCGTTCCTCGACGCGAAGTGGTACCGCGACGCGATGGCGGCGTGGGCGAAGAAGCCCTCGGCGGAGCGGCCCGAGACGAACCTGTCGTGGGCCGCGCTGCAGGACGCGATCGCGGGCCGGCAGGGCGTCACGTTCGTGGCCGACGAGATGCTCGAGGTGCTGCGTGCGGCGGCGATCGCCCGGGAAGCCGGCGTGACGGCGCAGGTGGTGACGGCCGGCGACGAGTACAAGCGCGTGTCTGCCGTGGCGGCGGCCGGGCTGCCGCTCGTGGTGCCGGTCAACTTCCCCGAGGCGCCGAAGGTGGACGACGAGGCTTCGGCGCTCGAGGTGACCACCGAGGAGTTGCGGCAGTGGCAGGACGCGCCGGGCAACGCGGCGGCGCTCGCGCGCGCGGGCGTGACGTTCGCGCTCACGTCGAACGGGCTGCGCGATGCGAAGGACTTCCGCGAGCGCGTGGGCCGTGCGATCGCGCGCGGCCTCGGCGAGGCGCAGGCGCTCGCCGCCGTCACCACGACGCCCGCGAAGCTGCTGGGCCTCGACGCGCGCCTGGGCACGCTCGAGCCCGGCAAGATCGCGAACCTCACGGTGACCCGCGGCGCGCTGTTCTCCGAGCGCGGCAAGGTGCGCGAGGTGTGGGTGGACGGCAATCGCTACGAAACCGGCAAGGACGAGACGACGCCGAAGGGCGAGTGGCTCATGGGCGCCGGCGGCGCGTCGGTGCGCACGCTGAAGATCGCCGCCGACGCCGAGACCACGGTGACGCTCGTGATGGGCGCCGACACGCTGCGCGGCCGCGACGTGCGGCTGGAGGACAAGCGCGTGCGCTTCGCGTTCGAGTCGGCCGGCGAGCGGCAGGCGTGGGATCTCACCGCCCGCAACGACGCGCTCGTGGGCACGATCACGCTCGCGGGGCATTCGGCCCAGGCGGTGAGCGGCTACCCGAAGCCCGGCGACGCGAAGCCGCCGAAGAAGGACGAACCGCTCGTGCCGTCGCCGGCGGTGATGGGCAACACCGAGCCGTGGCGCATGGCGCGGCCCGAGCAGCCGGCATCGCTGCTCGTGCGCAACGCGACGATCTGGACCGCCGGGCCGCAGGGCACGCTCGCGAACGCCGACCTGCTGGTGCGCGCGGGCAAGGTGGTGGCCGTGGGCGCGCACCTGCAGCCGCCCGCGGGCACCGCGGTGATCGATGCCACCGGCAAGCACGTGATGCCCGGCATCCTCGACGAGCACAGCCACGCCGCGATCCTCGGCAACGTGAACGAGTGCACGAACAACGTCACGTGCGAGGTGCGCATCCAGGACGTGATCAACTCCGAGAGCGTCAACCTCTACCGGCAGCTCGCCGGCGGCACCACGCTGATGCACCTGCTGCACGGCTCGTGCAACGCGATCGGCGGGCAGGCGGCGGTGATCAAGAGCAAGTGGGGCGAGGCGCCCGACGGCCTGTTCATGGCCGACGCGCCGCCCACGGTGAAGTTCGCGCTCGGCGAGAACCCGAAGCAGTCCAACTGGGAGCCCGGCGATCGCAACGACCGCTACCCCAAGACGCGTGCCGGCGTGGAGCAGAGCATCCGCGAGTCGTTCCTGCGCGCGAAGGACTACGACCGTGCGTGGGCCGAGTGGCGCGCCGGGCAGCGCGCGCTGCCGCCGCGCCGCGACCTGCAGCTGGACGCGCTCAGCGAGATCGTCAACGGCAAGCGCTTCATCCACTGCCACAGCTACCGGCAGGACGAGATCCTCATGCTGATGCGGCTCGCCGAGTCGTTCGGCATCACCGTGAACACGTTCACGCACATCCTGGAGGGCTACAAGGTGGCCGACGAGATGGCCGCGCACGGCGCCTCGGGGATGGGCTTCACCGACTGGTGGGGCTACAAGCAGGAAGTGATCGACGCGATTCCCTGGAACGGGTACCTGATGTGGGATCGCGGCGTGAACGTGGGCTTCAACTCCGACAGCGAGGAGCTGGCGCGCCGGCTCAACACCGAGGCGGCGAAAGCCATCAAGTACGGCGGGATGCCGCCCGAGGAGGCCATCCGCACGGTCACGATCAACCCCGCGAAGTGCCTGAAGATCGACGGCCGCGTGGGCTCGCTCGAGCCGGGCAAGGATGCGGACTTCTCGATCTGGAACGGCACGCCGCTGTCGCCGTACTCGGCGTGCGAGCAGACGTGGATCGAGGGACGAAAGTACTTCGACCGTGCCGCCGACCTCGCGGGCCGCGACGCGCTCGCGAAGGAACGCGCCGCGCTGATCGCGCGCGTGCGCGCGTCCAAGGGCGGCGACGCGCCGATGGCCGGCGGGCGCCGCGGGCCGTGGACGCCGCGCTACCTGGAGGAGACCGACCAGAGCGGCAACGCGTGCGGAGGGCACGGGCACGAGCACGAGTTCGTGGGCGAGGCCGATCGCCGTGCGCGCCTCGAGGCGCGGGAGGTGTCGCGATGATCCGCGCGAACGTTCGTGCGTGGGCCGCGGTTGCGGCCGGGATCGCGCTGCTGTCGCTGGCGACGCCGGCGGCTCGCGCCGAATCGCCCATGGGCAAGGCCGGCACGTGGGCGCTGGTGGGCGGGCTCGTGCACCCGGTGAGCGGGCCCGACATCGTGGGCGGCACCGTGGTGATGCAGCAGGGCCGCATCGCCGCGGTCGGCATCGACGTGGCCGTGCCGGCGGGCGCCACGGTGATCGACTGCCGCGGCAAGCACGTGTACCCGGGGCTCGTCGCGGCGAACACGGTGCTCGGGCTGGTGGAGGTGGCGTCGGTCACGGGCAGCAACGACACGCAGGAGACCGGCAACCTGAATCCGAACCAGCGCGCGGAGGTGATGCTGAATCCCGAGAGCGACCTGATCGCGGTGGCGCGCCTGAACGGGCTCACGAGCGCGCTCGCGATTCCGGGCGGCGGCGCGGTGTCGGGCACGTCGGCGCTGTTCCACCTGGACGGCTGGACGCAGGAGGACATGGTCGTGCGTGCGCCCGTGGGCCTGCACGTGGCGTGGCCCAACATGACGCCCGTGCGCGCGTGGTGGATGCAGCAGTCCGACGAGGAGCAGAACAAGGCGCGTGACACCGCGGTGGACGCGATCCGCCGCGCGTTCGACGACGCGCGCGCGTACGACCGCGCCCGCGCGGCCGAGGGTGGCGCCGGCGTGCCGAAGCACGACGCCGACGCGAAGTGGGACGCCATGCGGCGCGCGCTGCACGGCGAGATCCCGGTGATCTTCCGCGCCGACGCGCTGAACCAGATCCGCGCCGTGCTCGCGTTCGCCGACGAGCAGAAGCTGACGAACGTGATCCTGCTCGGCGGCTACGACGCGCCGCTGGCGGCCGACGAGCTCAAGGCGCGGAACATCCCGGTGATCGTGGCGGGCCTGCTGGCGACGCCGAGCCGCCGGTACGAGAGCTACGACGCCGCGTTCACCGTGCCCGCGCGGCTCGCGGCGGCGGGCGTGCGCTTCTGCATCGCCGACGACGGCGGCGGGTTCGGCGCCACGAGCGCGCGCAACCTGCCGTATCACGCCGGCATGGCGGCGGCGTTCGGGCTCGCGCACGACGACGCGCTCAAGGCGATCACGCTGTGGCCGGCGCAGATCCTGGGCGCGGGCGACCGGCTCGGTTCGCTCGAGGTGGGCAAGTCGGCCGACGTGCAGGTGACCACCGGCGATCCGCTGGAGATCACCACGCAGGTGGAGCGCGTGTTCATCGCCGGTCGCGAGGTGCCGATGGAGTCGCGGCAGACGCGGCTGTTCCACAAGTACGACGAACGCCCCAGGGGCCCGAAGGCGCGCAAGCGCTGAGGGGCGAGTTCCGGAACGAGGGCGGCCGGCTCCTGCGGGGGTCGGCCGCCCTCGTCTGCGCTTCGCCGGCGCCGGCCCGGCCCTCGGGCCACGACGCACGCTCGAATCTCCCTGCCCCTGCGCTATGCTGCGCGCCTCTCTGGAGGCTCTCCCTTGGCTCGTTGGTTCGTCACCGGTACCACCGGATTCGTGGGCGGCGTGCTCGCCTCGCAACTGCGCGCCGCGGGCCACGAGGTCACCACGATCGTGCGCGACCCGGCCCGCGCCGGTTCGCTGGCGCGCCTCGGCTGCCAGGTCCATCGCGGCGACATCACCGATCGCGACTCGCTCCTGAAGCCGATGGCCGCCGCGGACGGCGTCTTCCACGTGGCGGGCTGGTACAAGGTCGGCGTGCGCGACGGTCGCGAGGGCCAGCGCGTCAACGTGGACGGCACGCGCAACGTGCTCGAGGTGATGCGCGACCTGCGCATCCCGAAGGGCGTCTACACGAGCACGCTCGCCGTGCACGGCGACACGCACGGCCAGCTGGTGGACGAAGCGTTTCGCTTCGACGGCCCGTTCGAGAGCCACTACGACCGCACGAAGTGGGCCGCGCACTACGAGGTGGCCGAGCCGCTGATGCGACAGGGCCTGCCGCTGGTGATCGTGCAGCCTGGCCTGATCTACGGTCCCGGCGACACCAGCGCCACGCGGCGCACGCTCGTGCAGTTCCTGCAGGGCAAGCTGCCGCTGGTGCCGAAGGGCGCGGCGTACTGCTGGGCGCACGTCGAGGACGTGGCGCACGGTCACGTGCTGGCCATGGAGAAGGGCCGCGCGGGCGAGTGCTACCACCTGGCGGGTCCGCCCGCGTCGCTCGAGGAAGCCCTCGCGCTGGCGGAGCGCCTCACCGGCGTGAAGGCGCCGGGCACCAAGGCGTCGCCGTGGATGCTGCGCGCGCTCGCGTCCGCCGTGTCGCCCGTGGCCGCCGTGCTGCCGGCGGACTACCAGCCCGAGATGCTGCGCGTGCTCGCGGGTGCGACCTACCTCGGCACGAACGAGAAGGCCGCGCGCGAACTGGGCTGGGCGCCGCGCGCGCTCGAGCCGGGCCTGCGCGAGACCCTCCACCACGAGATGCGTCTGCTCGGCATGACGCCGCCGTCCGCATGAGCGGCCGCGACACGCCGACCCCCGCCCGCTTCCTGCCGGGCGTCATCGTGGCCGATCGCTGGCGCGTGGTCGCGCGACTCGGCGAGGGCGGCATGGGCGAGGTCTACCGCGCCGACGACCTGCGGCTGGGCGAACCGGTGGCGCTCAAGTTCCTGCCCGAACGGCTGGAGCACGACGCGGGGCTGCGCGAGCGCTTCCTCGGCGAGGCGAAACTCGCGCGCAAGGTGGCGCACCCGAACGTCTGCCGCGTGTTCGACCTGGGCGAAGCCGGCGGACGGCCGTTCCTCAGCATGGAGTACGTCGACGGCGAGGACCTGGGCACGCTGCTCACGCGCATCGGGCGGCTGCCGCCCGACAAGGCGGTGCAGATCGCGCGCGAGGTGTGCGCGGGGCTCGCGGCCGCGCACGCGGCGGGCATCCTGCACCGCGACCTGAAGCCGTCGAACGTGATGATCGACGGCCGCGGCCACGCGCGGCTCACCGACTTCGGGCTCGCCACGTGGGCCGAGGGCGTGGGCACCGAGGACGCGCTCGCCGGCACGCCCGCCTACATGGCCCCCGAACAGCTCGCGGGGCAGGCGCCGAGTCGCGCGAGCGACATCTACGCGCTGGGGCTGGTGCTGTACGAGATGTTCACCGGCCACCGCGCGTTCGCGGCCAGCACGTGGGCCGATCAGCAGCGACAGAAGCAGACGACCACGCCCAGCAACCCGTCGCAGCTCGCGCCGGGCATCGACCCGGCCGTCGAGCGCGTGATCCAGCGCTGCCTGTCGCCCGAGCCGTCGCAGCGGCCGCAGAGCGTGGCGGCCGTCGCCGCGTCGCTGCCCGGCGGCGATCCGCTGGCCGCGGCGCTCGCGGCGGGCGAGACGCCGTCCCCCGAACTGGTGGCCGCCGGCGTCGGCGACGACGTGATCCCGGCGCGCGTGGCCGCGGCGTGGCTCGGGTTGCTCGCGGTGGCGCTGGTCGCGCTGGTGACGTGGGTGCCCACGCGGCAGCTGCTGACGCGCGCGCCGCTGCAGAAGCCGCCGGCGGTGCTGCTCGACCGCGCACGCACGATCTGCGACACGCTGGGTTGGACGGAGCGGCGCGACGACTACTCGCGGCTCATCTACAACTCGCAGGTCGCCGGCGAGATCGCCCGCGCCCGCCGCCTGCGCGACGTGACGCAGGCGACGCCGCGCGACTTCCAGATCGTGTTCGGGCTCGGCTACTGGTCGTCGCCCACGATCCTGCGTCCGCTCGCGCCCACGAACTGGACGCCCATCTTCGGCGACCCCGCGCTGCGCACCGGCATGGTGCAGCTCACGCTGGACGGCACGGGCAATCTCACGCGCTTCGAGGCCGTGCCGCCGCCCGTGGACACGTCGCGCGCCGGCCCGCGGCCGCTCGACCTGCGCTCGGTGGTGCGACTCATCGGGGCGCCCGACACCCTGGCCGCCGTGCGCGCCGAGCCCGTGCTGTCGCTGCCGTACTCCTCGGATCGCCGCGACGCCTGGCGGTTCCTGCCGCCGGGCCTCGCCGTCGACTCGGTGCACCTGGAGATCTCGTCGTTCCGCGGCCGGGTCGTGAACCTGGCGCCCATCCCGGTGAAGTTCCTCGGGATCTCCACGCTGGCCACGTATGCGGCTCCGCGTCCGTCCGGCCCGGTCGAGGCGGGCCTGCGCTGGGTCACGGTGCTGCTGCTGCTGCTGGCGGGATTCGCCGCGTTCGTGAACCTGCGTCGCGGCCGGGCCGATCTGCGGGGCGCGCTGCGGCTGGCGCTCGGCGTCACGCTCGTGCAGCTGGTGTCGAACGTGCTCGTGATGCACCGGCAGGACGGCCTCTCCACGATCCCGTCGGCGTTCCTGCACGCGCTCTCGTCGTTCGGATTCCCGTTCCTCATCGCGGCCACGCTGTACCTGGCGTTCGAGCCCGTGCTGCGCCAGACGTGGCCGCACCTGATGGTGTCGTGGATGCGGCTGCTCGATGGTCGCTGGCGCGACAGCCGCGTCGGTGCCGACGTGCTCGTGGGCGTCGCGATCGGTGCCGCCCTGTTCGTGATCGGCTACGGGCTGCAGTGGGCGTGGGGCGCGGCGACGCACGCCATGGTGATGCCCGGAGCGCTCGACGATCCGGCGGCCGCCACCGACACGCTGATGGGCGGCGGGTGGCCGTGGTCGCAGCTGCTGTCGTCGCTCACGCACGGCGTGTTCAGCGCGCTCGTGTTCGCGGGCGTGCTCGCGCTGTTCACGTCGCTCACCCGGCAGCGCTGGCTGGGCATCGCGCTCGCCTCGACGCTGCTGGGGCTCTTCCAGCAGAGCGGCGGCCCGCCCGCGCCGTTCGACTTCGCGATGCTCGTGCTGCTGGCCGTCGTCTGGACGCTCACCGTGATGCGCACCGGGCTCGTGACCGGCGTGGCGATGGTCGCGGTGTGGCGCGTGCTGCAGGTGTTCCCCATGGTGACGCCCGGCGGCTCGTGGTACTGGCCGGTCACCGCGGTCGGTCTCGGCGCGATCGCGCTGCTCGCGGGCGGTGCGTTCTGGCTCGCGCGTGGGCCGCGCGTCGTGCTCGCGTTCGGCGACGAGTCGCTGTACGCCAAGGCGCCGCCGCTGCGCACGCGCCCGGTCGATGCGACGTCCACGCCCACCCAGGTGGAACCCACACCGACTTCGTTGCCCACGGCCGTGCCGCAACGCCCCACGACCCCGGGAGACGACACGTGAACGACAAGCGCCACGAGTTCGGCACCGACGCGATCCGCGTCACCTGGAGCAAGGCCCGCTGCATCCACGCCGCCGAGTGCGTGCGACGGCTCGGCGCCGTGTTCCGCCCGGGCGAGCGACCGTGGATCCAGCTCGAGCACGCGAGCGCCGACGAGGTTGCGGAGGTGGTGCAGCACTGCCCCACGGGCGCGCTGCAGTTCGAGCGCGGGGACGGCGGCGCGGCCGAGGCGCCGGCGCCCGCGAACACGGTGATCGTGTCGCGGAACGGCCCGACGTGGGTGCGCGGGGACATCGAACTGTGCGGCCCGGGCGGCGAGCTGCTGCTGCGCGACACCCGCATCGCGCTTTGCCGCTGCGGCCTGTCGCGCAACAAGCCGTTCTGCGACAACGCGCACCTCGCGGCGGGTTTCCGCGAGGCCGGCGACATCCACGACCACGACGCCGTGCAGGACACGGGCGCGGCCGGTCCCGCGCTGCGCGTGATCCCCGAGCCGAACGGTCCGGTGCAGCTCGACGGCCCGTTCGCCATCGGCAGCGCCGACGGCCGCACGATCCTCACCGGCACGAGCACGTGGCTCTGCCGCTGCGGGCAGTCGAAGACGAAGCCGTTCTGCGACGGCTCGCACGCGACGAGCGGTTTCCGCAGCGAGTAGCCGGAACGCGGGCCGGGCCCGCCCGGCGCGAACCGACGAACCCGTCCGCCGGCCGCGCGCGTTCGTCGCCGTTCTGCGCGCGCTCGCCCGCCGGCGGTGGCTCCGCGCCCGGCCGCCGGGCACTGTGCCCGCCCTGTCGTTCCCGCCCGCGACCGTGCGTCGCGGGCACCGCGGGCTCCCCGCGCCCGAGTCGCGCCGGCGTCGCCGCCGGCATCCCGAGGAGGACCGCATGTCCCGTTTCACGGAGCACCCGCCCGGCCGATTCGTGTGGCCGGAACTCATGACCACCGACATCGCCGGCGCCCGCGCCTTCTACCAGCCGTTGCTCGGCTGGGACGCCAAGGAGAACGACATGGGCGCGATGGGCATCTACTACATCTTCACGAAGGACGGCTGCGAAGTGGCCGCGGGCTTCCAGATGACGCCCGACATGGCCGGCGTGCCGCCGCACTGGGGTGCATACGCTTCGGTGGCCAGCGCGGACGAAGCCGTGGAGAAGGCGAAGGCGCTCGGCGGCCAGGTGGTGATGGGCCCGTTCGACGTGGAGCACGGCGGCCACAAGCAGGGCCGCACGGCCATGCTGATCGATTCGATCGGCGCGCACGTCAGCGTGTGGCAGGCCTACGAGCACATCGGCATCGGCATGGCCGGCGAGCCGGGCTCGCTCATCTGGACGCAGCTCAACGCGAAGGACCCCGACAAGGCGAAGCCGTTCTACACCGGGCTGCTGGGCTGGACGTACCAGGACATGCCCAATCCCACCGGGGGTGCGTACACCATGTGGATGCGCCCGGGCGAGACGAACGCCACGGCCGGGATGATGCCGATGCCGCCCGACACGCCGGCGCCGTCGCACTGGCTGACGTACTGGGGCACGGCCGACTGCGACGCGTCACACGCGAAGGCGACGTCGCTCGGCGCGAAGACCTACCACGGCCCGGAGGACATCCCGGGCATGGGACGCTTCGCGGTGATGGGCGACCCGCAGGGCGCGGTGTTCGCGTTGTTCCAGCCGGTCATGTGATCGACGCCCGCACGGCGTGAAGTCGTCGGCCCCCGCGAAGAGACTCGCGGGGGCCGATGTGCTTCGGGGCGCGCCGCGATGCGCGGCCCGTCGCGCGCCGCTATGCTGCGCGGCCTCATGACCGCTCCCGAATCCGATCCTTCCGCGCCCATGCTGGGCAAGCTCGCGCCCGAGGCGTTCGAGCGCCTGGTCGCGCCGCACCTGGGCGCCGGGCGCCGCGAGGTGCTCGTGGGCCCGCGCGCGGGGCACGACGCCGCGATCGTGAAGCTGGGCGGCGGGCGCGTGCTGGCCGTGACGACCGATCCCCTGTCGGTGATCCCGGCGCTCGGCCCCGCGCGGTCGGCGCGGCTCGCGGCGCACCTGATCGCGAGCGACCTGTGGACGACGGCGGTGGCGCCCGCGTGGGCGAGCGTCACGCTGAACCTGCCGCCCGACTTCTCCGACGCGGCGCTCGCCGAGTTCACGCGCGCGCTCGGCGAAGCGTGGGCGGAACTCGGCGTGGCGATCGTCACGGGCCACACCGGGCGCCACGAGGGCTGCGCGCTGACCATCGTGGGCGCGGCCACGATGATGGGCGTGGGCGACGAGGACGCGTACCTCGCGCCGTCGATGGCGACGCCCGGCGATCGCGTGATCGTGACCAAGGGCTGGGCGGTGGAGAGCGCGGCGGTGGCGGCATGGCTCTGTCCCGAACGCGTGCGTGCCCACGCGGGCGAAACCGGCGTCGCCCGGCTGCGCGCCTCGCTCGACGACGCCAGCATCGTGCGCGACGTGCGCGCGTTGCTCGCGGCGTGCCCGCCGCGGCGCGCCACCACCGCGCTGCACGACGCCACCGAGGGCGGCGTGCTGGGCGGCCTGCTGGAGCTGGCGAAGGCGTGCGGTCACGACGTGCGTGTGGCGCCGGACCGCGTGCCGCGGCCCGCGGACGTGGCGGCGGCGTGCGCGGCGCTCGAGATC
>JBGAOB010000074.1:0-16825 GCA_044222045.1 Candidatus Eiseniibacteriota bacterium | reverse complement strand
GCTCGGCGAACCGCGCGCCGCACTCGCGTCGCGGTGCTTGACGCCACCGAACGCGCCCGCCGAGAGTCCGCCCGCTCGCAGCACCCACCCCAATCCAAGGAGCTTCGCATGCTTCGCCAGCGCCTCATCCCCGCGCTCGCACTGGCCGCGGCGTTCGCCGCGTTCGCGCGACCGGCCGCCGCACTCGAGGAGTGCCGGCTGCTCCGCCAGCCCGACATCCAGGGCGACAAGATCGTGTTCGCGTACGCCGGCGACCTGTGGACCGTCGCCCGGTCCGGCGGCGTCGCCTCCCGGCTCACCACGCACGAGGGCGTGGAGCAGTTTCCGAAGTTCTCGCCCGACGGCGGCACGATCGCCTTCACCGCCGAGTACGACGGCAACGTGGACGCGTTCACGGTGCCCACGGTGGGCGGCGAACCGAAGCGGCTCACGTTCCACCCCGGCGGCGACCAGGTGGCGGAGTGGTACCCCGACGGCAAGCGCATCCTGCTGCGCTCCGCGCGCGCCTCGGCGCCCACGCGCTTCGACCGCTTCTTCGAGATCGGCGCCGAGGGCGGGTTCGAGAACATGCTCGCGCTGCCGACCGCCGGCTACGCGAGCCTGTCGGCCGACGGCAAACGCATCGCGTTCGTGAGCCCGAGCTACGACCGCCGCACCTGGAAGCACTACAAGGGCGGCAACGCGCCGAACATCTGGGTGTACGACTTCGGCGCGAACAAGTCGGAGTGCATCACGAAGGACTGGGAAGGCCCCGACGAGTGGCCCATGTTCCACGGCAACACGATCTACTACTGCAGCGACCGCGGCGGGCGCACCGCGAACCTGTGGGCGTACGACCTCGACAAGAAGACGCACCGGCAGGTCACGCAGTTCACCGAGTACGACGTGAAGTGGCCCAGCGTGGGCAGCGACGCGATCGTGTTCGAGAACGGCGGCTACCTGTACGTGATGGATCTGCCCGGCGAGAAGGCCACGAAGCTGCAGGTGCTCGTGCCCGACGACAAGCCCGCGACGCGCCCCGAGTACCGCAGCGTGTCGGAGTGGATCACCGGCTTCGACCTGTCGCCGTCGGCGAAGCGCGCCGTGTTCACCGCGCGCGGCGACCTGTTCACCGTGCCCGCCGAGAAGGGCGACGTGCGCAACCTCACGAACACGCCCGGGGTGCGCGAGCGCGACGCCGTGTGGTCGCCCGACGGCAAGTGGATCGCGTACCTGTCCGACAAGTCCGGCGAGATGCAGATCCACCTGATGGGCGCCGACGGCAAGACGCCCGACCGGCAGCTCACCACCGACGGCAGCACGTTCCGTTTCCGTCCCGTGTGGTCGCCCGACTCGAAGAAGCTGCTGTTCTCCGACAAGACCGGCCGCGTGCACTGGGTGGCCGTGGCCGACGGCAAGTTCCAGACGATCGACAAGTCCGACTACGGCGACATCGGCGACTACGGCTGGTCGGGCGACTCGCGCTGGGTGTGCTACAGCAAGCCCACCGCCGCGGGCTTCGGCCAGATCCACCTGTACTCGATCGACACGCGCAAGACGACGGCGGTGACCGAGGGCCTCACGGACGACTACTCGCCCACGTTCGACCCCGACGGCAAGTACCTGTTCTTCGCCTCGCGCCGCACGTTCCAGCCCGAGTTCGGGGCGTTCGAGCTGAACATCCACTTTTCGGCCACCGACAAGCTCTACGCCATGGCGCTGCGCGACAGCATCGGCTCGCCCGTGGGCCCCGAGAGCGACGAGGAGACCGGCGCCGGCGACGACGACAAGGGCGGCGACAAGGGGGACAAGGCCGACAAGGGCGGCAAGGACAGCAAGGCCGCCAAGCCCGCCGCGCCCGCGCTGCGCATCGACCTGGCGAACATGGCCGCGCGCACCGTGGAGCTGCCCGTGGAAACCGGTCGCTACCGGGGGCTCACGGCGGTGAAGGGCAAGCTCGTGTGGCTGGCGATGGACGAGCCCGCCGCGGACGACGAGGGCGGCGGCGCCAGCGCGTCGATCCACTTCTTCGACTTCGAGAAGCGCGAAGACAAGGTCGCGCTGCAGGGCGTGGACCCCGGCTACTCGCTCAGCAAGGACGGCTCGAAGGTGCTGTACACGAAGGGCGACGTGTACGGCATCACCGACCTGGCCGAGGGCAAGAAGGTCGGCGACGGCAAGATCGCGACCGGCCAGCTGATGGCGTGGGTGGATCCGCGGCTCGAGTGGCGGCAGATGTTCGACGAAGCGTGGCGCCTGGAGCGCGACTTCTACTACGACCCGGCGATGGGCGGGCTCGACTGGAAGGCGGTGGGCGAGCGTTACCGCCAGCTCGTCCCGTTCGTGGCGCACCGCGCCGACCTCAACTACATCCTCGGGGAGCTGATCGGCGAACTCGGCACGTCGCACACGTACGTGAGCGGCGGCGAACTGCCCGACGTGCCGCGCGTGGGCACCGGCCTGCTGGGCGTGGACTGGTCGCTGGACGCGGCGAGCGGGCTGTACCGCTTCCAGCGCATCTACCGCGGCCGCGACTGGAACTCCGACATCGAGGCGCCGCTCGGCATTCCCGGCATCGACGTGCGCGAGGGCGACCTGCTGCTGGAGGTGAACGGCCGGCCCGTGCGCGCGCCGCAGAACGTGTACGCCGCGTACGTCGGCACCGTGGGCAAGCAGACCACGCTCAAGGTGGGTGCGTCGGCGAACGACCCGAAGGCGCGCACCGTGACCGTGAAGCCCATCGGCAACGAGGCGAGCCTGCGCTACGTGGCGTGGGTGCGTGCGAACTACGACAAGGTGCAGAAGGCCACCGACGGCCGCATCGCCTACGTGCACGTGCCGAACACCGCGATCCAGGGCATCCAGGAGTTCAGCAAGGGGTACTACCCGCAGGTGCACAAGGACGGCATCATCGTGGACGAGCGCTTCAACGGCGGCGGCTTCATCCCCGACTTCTTCGTGGAGCGCCTGCAGCGCACCACGTGGACGTACTGGTCGAGCCGCGACGGCGAAGCCTTCCGCACGCCGGGTCAGAGCATCGACGGGCCCAAGTGCATCCTCGCGAACGAATACGCCGGCTCGGGCGGCGACGCGTTCCCGTACTACTTCAAGCTGCGCGGGCTCGGCCCGATCATCGGCAAGCGCACGTGGGGCGGGCTCGTGGGCATCAGCCGCGACCTGCCGCTGATGGACGGGGGTTCGGTGACCATGCCCGACTTCGGCATCTACAGCCCGAAGGGCGAGTGGATGATCGAGAACCACGGCGTGGACCCGGACATCGAGGTGGAGAACACGCCCGAGTCGATGATCGACGGCCACGATCTGCAGCTGGAGCGCGCGATCCAGTACTCGCTGGAGCAGCTCCAGGCGAACCCGGTCGTGCGTCCCAAGCACCCGCCGTACAAGGTGCAGGGCAAGTAGACGCCGCGCGACACGGCGGCGAAGCGCGAAGCGGCGGGGCCCGAGAGGGCTCCGCCGCTTCGGCGTGCATGGGGCGCTCGGCGCCGCGGCCCACGGGGGCCGGAGCCTCGACGCAGGCCACACTCGATCTTGTCCCCGCGCCTGCCGATCCCCCAGACTCACCCGCATGCTCCGCCCCCTGATCGCACTCGTGCTGGCCGCGTCGCTCGGCGGCTCGACGTCCGCGTTCGCTGCGCCCCCGGCGCGGCTCGCGCCGGACGACACGACGGCGTGGCGGCACGTCACCTGGCGGCCGCCCTACCGCGACTGGCTCGACGCGCAGCGCTTCGCGCTCGCCGACAGCACGGCGCGGGCGGCGCTCGCACGCGTGAGCGGCGCGGCCCGCGTGGACTCGTTCACCCTGGCGGCGCACCTGCTCGACGCGGCGGAGACGGCGATCTACGTGAACCTCGCGCGCGAGCCGCGCACGCTGGCGCTCGCCGAGCGCGCGCTGGCGATCCTCGAGCGGACGCCGGGCCGCGATTCACTCGCGCTCGCGCGCGCGCTGTTCGTGACGGGCGAGGTGCAGCGCCGGCGGCGCGACACCGCCACCGCGGGCGCGCTGTTCGCGCGCGGCGGCGCGATCCGCGAACGCCACCTGCCGGCCGACGACGTCGACGTGGCCGGCGCGCTCGCCATGCGCGCGACGATCGTGCTGATGGAGCGGCGCACCGGCGCGCGGCCGCTGCTCGAGCGCGCGTACGCGATCCGCCGCCGACGTTTCGGCGCCGGGCACTACCGCACGCTGCAGCTGCTGCAGAACATCGCGATCGCGCGCCGCGAGGACGGCGACCTCGCCGGCGTGGCCGACGCGTTCGAGACCGCGGCGCGCGGGTTCGATGCGCTGTTCGGCCCGGCGAGCAACGACGCCGTGCGCTCGTGGACCAACGTCGGGCTCGCCGCCAAGGACCTGGGCGACTTCCCGCGCGCGACGGCCGCGTTCGATCGCGCGCTCGCCGGGCTCGCCCAGCAGGCGCACCCCGACACCGTCATCTGGACGCAGACGCTGAACTCCTACGCCGAGATGCACCACGATGCGGGCGACGTCGCGGCCGCCGCGCCGCTCGTGGCGCACGCGCGCGCGATGGCGCTGCGCTACTACCCGCCGCGCGACGACCAGTACGCGAACGTGCAGTACAGCGCCGCGCGCCAGCACTTCCTCGCCGGCGAGACGCGCGCGGGGCTCGCGCTGCTCGACAGCGCGATGGCCGTGGAAGCGGCGCGCAAGCCCGATTCCACCGGGCCTGGCGGCCGGCGTTTACAACCGCGCGCGCGTGCTGTGCGCCACGCGCGACACGTCCGCCGTGGCGGCGATGCGCGCGCGTGGAGACTGTGGATGCGCGACGGCCAGCGGCCGCACGACGCGTACGCCGTGATCGTGCAGGCCGACTACGCGGGCACGCTGTGCGACGCCGGCCGCGCGGCCGAGGCGCGGCCGCTGTTGCGCGATGCGCTCGCGTGGGCCGACTCGCTGTACGGCCCGTCGCACCCGCAGACGCTGGGCGTGCTCGCCGAACTCGTTCGCGCGCAGATCGCCACGGGCGACACGAGCGCGGCCGGCACGGCGGTGCGGCTGGCCACGGGACGGCGCGACCACCTGCGCGCCAGCAGCACCGGTTTCGCCGAGCGGCAGGCGCTGCTGTGGACGTCGCGGCTGGGACTCGGCACCGACGCGCTGCTGGAACTGGCCGTGCGATCGGGCGCGCCGCCGGAGCTGCGCACGCAGGCGCTCGACGCGCTCGCGCGCGTGCGCGGCCTGGTGCTGGATGCGATGGCCGAGCGCGTGCGGCTGTCGGCGCGCGGCGCCGGACCGGCGCTCGCGGCGATCGCCGACTCGCTGCAGCGCGCGCGCCAGCGGCTCGCCGCCGAGATGGTGCGCGAGGCGGGCGCCGGTCTCGAGGGTGAGACCTCCGCGCGTGAGCGGGCCGAGCGCTGGGAGCGCGCGCTCGCGGCGGCCGCGCCGGGGCTCGCGGCGGCGCGCGACACCACCATGGCCGCGCCGCTCGCCGCGGCGCTCGGCGCCGACGAAGCGCTGGTGTCGTACGCGCGCTGGGAGGACGCCGGCATCGGCCGTGCTCCGCGCGTGCACCTGGCGGCGTTCGTGTTGCGCCGCGGCGCCGCACCGCGCGCGTTCGACCTCGGCGACGCCACGCGCGTGGACGCCGACGTCGAGGCGTGGCGGGCCGCGATGCGCGACGGCCTCGCGTCCGCGGGCGGCTCCGAGCGCGAAGCGGTGCGCGCGGGCGCCGCGCTGCGCGCGCGCGTGTGGGATCCGCTCGCCGCCGCGCTCGCGGGCGCGACGCGCGTGCGCGTGGTTCCCGAGGGCTCGCTGTCGCTCGTGGACTTCGCCGCGCTGCCCGCGCCGGGCGGCGGCTGGCTGGTGGAGCGCGGCCCCCTGCTCGCGCGCGCGAGTCGCGAGCGCGACCTGCTGCGCGACGCGCCCGCGCCGCGCGACGAGCGGCTGCTCACGCTGAGCGGCGTGGACTTCGACCGCGACGCCGCCGAGCCCGCGCTCGCCGCGGCCGGGTTCCGTGGCGTGATGCCGGCGTGCGCGAAGTTCCGCGACGTGCGCTTCGCGCCGTTGCCCGGCACGCGCGACGAAGCCGAGCGCGTCTCGCGCGCGTGGGCCCGCTCGAACGCCGGGGCGGAAGACGCACTGCTCGGCGCCGACGCCACCGAGGCGGCGTTCAAGCAGCTCGCGCCGCAGGCCACGCGCATCCACCTGGCCACGCACGGCTTCGTGCTCGGCTCGGGCTGCGCGGGCGAGGCGGACGGCACGCGCGGCATCGGCGGACTCGCACCTTCGGCGGGCGCCCCGCGGGCCGCCGGCATCGATCTGCTGAGCCACCCCACCACCACGTTCACGCGCGTGGCGCCCGCGAGCGCCGAGAATCCGCTGCGGCTGGCGGGCCTCGCGCTGGCCGGCGCGAACGCACGCGACCATGCCGCCGAGCGCGGCGGCGAGGACGGCGTGCTCACCGCCGAGGAGATCGCGTCGCTCGACCTGTCGGCCGCGCGCGACGTGGTGCTGTCGGCGTGCGACACCGGCCTCGGCCAGATCGCCGACGGCGAGGGCGTGCTCGGGCTGGAGCGCGCGTTCCGCATCGCCGGCGCCGGCAACCTGGTGATCAGCCTGTGGCCGGTGGCCGACGAGGCGACCGCCGCGTGGATGGAACGCTACTGGCGCGCGCGGCTCGCGGAGGGCGCCGAGCCCGCCGCCGCGGTCCGCGCCGCCGATCGCGCGCGCCTCGCCGAGCTGCGCGCGCGCGGCCGGGGCACGCATCCCGCGAGGTGGGCGGGCTTCGTGGCGTCGGGCGCGGGTCGCTGAGCGGCGATTCGCCGTCGCGCGCGGGGCCGCCGCTCCGGTAGGTTCCGCGCATGACCGAATCCACCGCACCCGTCGTGTCGCTGCGCGAACTCACGCGCGACACCGTCCGCACGTACTGTGCGCTGAAGACCGCCGACTCGCAGACGCGCTTCGTGGCGCCGATCGCGGTGTCGATCGCACAGGCCTACTTCCACCCCGAGGCCTGGTTCCGCGGCATCGTGGCCGACGAGGAACCCGTGGGCTTCGTCATGCTGAGCGTGAAGCCCGAGGAGCCGAAGTACGAGGTGTGGCGCCTGTCGATCGACGAACGCCACCAGCGCCGCGGCTACGGCGCCGCCGCGATGAAGCTGGTGATCGAACAGGTGCGCGCGTGGGGTGCGAAGGAGCTTTTCCTGTCCTACGTGCCGGGCGAGGGCGAACCCGAGCCGTTCTACCGCAAGCTCGGCTTCGCACCCACGGGCACGATGGACGGCGACGAGATCGTGATGCGCCTCGCGCTCTGAGGCGCCGGCCCGCGCGATCCGAAATCGGTGCGGGGCGAGGGATCGCTCCCCCGCCCCGCGTTCCCTCGGCGGTGTGGCGCGCCGTGGGGGCCGCACCCACGGACGCGCGCACGGTCCGCCGAAGCCGTGTGCCGCTTACCTGCCGAAGTAGTAGTGGAAGCCGATGCTGCTGAGGCCGAACGCCTCGGACGCCAGCTCGGTGTACGAGTCGCCGGCCTTGTCGGGGTCGATCGACTTGTAGACCACGCCGTGCGCGGCCTGGATGCTGAAGTTGTCCGTGAAGAAGTACTCCACGCCGAGCGTGCCCGAGACCCACAGCTGCGTGAGCTTGTTGTCGGGATCGGGGTTCACGCCGCCCACCGGCAGCGGCGACTGCGCGTACGTGAGGCCCGGGCGCACGAAGAAGTTCGCGTCGCCCGCGTTGGCCACCACCAGCGGCACGCCGGCGTCGAGCGTGAACGAGCTGCGCGTGTCGCCCGACTCGTCGCTGCTGCTGAAACCGATGCCGAGGTCGAAGCCCACCTTGTCGGTGGCCCACAGGCGGCCGCCCACCGGCGCCTCCGGACGCACGTAGCCCAGGCCGTAGAGGCCCTTCACTTCCTTCGCGAACGACGGGGCGGCGAGCGCGACGAGCGCGAACGCCACGAGGAGTGACCTGCGGATCATGCGAAGTTCCTTTCGGTGATGGTCGGCTGAAGTTCAGGCGCGGGCCTCGAGACGAGGCGCCGCACACGCCGCCATCCGATGCGCGAAAGGCGCTGGGATTTCCGCCGGGCGCGAAGCTTGACGCTTCGCTGGCAGTCATCGTGCGACGTACAACGATGTGGCCCGCGACGCGTTCCGTCGTGAAGCGCGCATGCAAGCGCCGCGTCAGGTGCGGGGCGCCTCGCAGGAGCTCCCCCCGATCCGTCGTGCCGCCCGTGGGCGGCGCTCAGCGCTCGGTCGGCCGCGCGCGCCCGAACCACGCCGCCAAGAGCCCGCCGACGCCGATCAGCGCGTACACGAGCGTGATCAGCGGGGCGCGCGGCGTGGTGACGCCCGTGAAGTCCAGCTCGCCGATGCGGTGCATCGGGCCGGCGTACCACGCGAACAGGAACAGCACCTCGAAGAAGCGTGCATGGTTCGTCCACTCGCCGAGCGCCAGCGCGAGCCCCGCGGTGCACAGCGCGCCCGCGAACCAGCCGGCCACCGCACCCACGTCGCCCGCCGCCGCGAGACGCACCAGGCCCGTGGCGCCCGCCGCCACGAACAGCAGCGCCGCCGCCGTGAACGCCGCGCCGAGCAGCCGTTCGCGCGGGCGCGCCGACGAGAACAGCACGCCCGCGGTGCCGTGCCGCCGTTCGCGGTGACCGAGCGCGGACCACATGAGCACGGGCCAGATCGACGCGATCGGCATCAGCGCGGTGCGCACCACGGCGAGCGGCGAGAACAGCTGCGCGATCCACAGCCCCGCGAAGCCCGCCCACCACCATGCCGGCTGCCCGCGCAGCAGCAGCGCCAGCTCGGCGCGCAGCATCGCGTCGAAGCGGAACGTGCGCCGCGCCGCCGACAGCTGCCCGGCGTGCGCGATGCCGGTCGCCGCGGCGCCGGCGTGCACGCGCTCGGCGCGCGCGGGCCAGCGCAACCGCCAGCGGGGCAACCAGCCCGGCCGCGACGCCGATTCGAAGCGGTCGAACGGCACCGCGGCCAGCAGCGTGATCCCGAGCCCGATCGCGAACCAGAACAGGCGCGACAGCAGGTGCTCCGCCGTGCCGTGCAGCCCGTGCCACGCGAACGTGCGCATGTGCTGGCCACGCCACTTCGAGTTCACGTTCACGCCCATGCTGAGGCCGCGTTCGCTGCGCGCCGCGACGGGATACGCCGCGTACAGGTCGGGCTTGATGCTGGATGCGATCACGCGCCCGCCCGAGAAGTCGGCGAACGGCGTGCGCGAACCGTCGTCGATCGCGCTGAACGACATCAGGAACGTGAAGAAGAAGAACCAGACGATGTTGCCGAAGCCGCCGCGCAGGCCGGGCGTGCATTCCCACAGCACCGCGCACCCCGACACGAACGCCGCGACCGGAAGCGCGATCCACAGGAACGGCCACAGCAGCGCGAGCACGTCGACCCGGCCGTCCTCGCCGAGCAGCAGTTGCGTCACGAGCGCGACCGCCGCCGCCACCAGCATCATCGCGCCGAACACGAGCAGGTGGCTCAGCGCCTTGGCCGCCACGTATTCCACGCGGCCCACGCGCGCCGCCGCGAGGATCTGGCCCACGCCCGTGCGCCGGTCGTGCTCGACCGAGCCCTTCACGAGGTAGAAGCCCACCATGCAGAAGTACAGGCTCGACAGCAGCGCCACGAGCGTGCCGACCCACGCCGATCCGTACGCCGGGCGGAACGCCTCGTTGATCACGAACGTGCGGTAGCCGGCGCCCTGCGGCGGCAGCATGCCGTGCGCGAGCCACATCATCACGAGCAGCGACACGAGGAAGCCCGGCCGCCGCGTGCGCTCGAGCACGTCGGCCCACGCCACGCGCGCGAGCACCGACAACGCGCCCGAGCGAGGGCGGCGCGCGCGCTCCGGCGCGGCGGCCACGGCGGGCAGCGCGGCGGTGCTCATGCCACTTCCGCCGCGCGCGGCTGCGCGAGGTGCCACAGGTACGCGTCCTCCAGGGTCGGCGGCACCGCGCGCGCGTCGGCGCGCGGCGCGCCCTCCGACACCGTGCGCATCATCACCACGTCGCCGCGGCGCACCGTGCCGCTCACGAGCCGGCCTTCGCGCGCGCGCGCCAGGTCGGCCGCCGCCACCGGCCATTCCCACACACGGCCGTTCGCCGCCGCCACGAGCGCCTCGGGCTCGTCCACCGCCACCAGCGCGCCGCGCGCGAGCAGCGCGATGCGTGACGCCACGGCCTCGACGTCCGACACGATGTGCGTGGACAACAGCACGATGCGCTCGCCCGCGAGTTCGGACAGCAGGTTGCGGAACCGCACGCGCTCCTCGGGATCGAGGCCCGCCGTGGGCTCGTCCACGATCAGCAACTCGGGATCGTTCAGCAGCGCCTGCGCGATGCCCACGCGCTGGCGCATGCCGCCCGAGAAGCCACCGAGCGGGCGGTGCATGGCCTCGGTCAGGTTCACGAGCTCGATCAGCTCGAGGATGCGACGTCGCGCCGCGCGCGGCTCCAGGCCCTTGGCGGCGGCCACGTAGTCCAGGAACTCCACCGCGTCGAGGTTCGGGTACACGCCGAAGTCCTGCGGCAGGTAGCCGAGCACCTCGCGCACCGCGTCGGGCCGCTTCGCGACGTCCTCGCCGTTCCAGGTGACGCGGCCGGCGCTCGCCGGCGTGAGCGCCGCGAGGATGCGCATGAGCGTGGACTTGCCCGCGCCGTTCGGGCCGAGCAGGCCGAGCACGCCGGGCCCGAGCGTGAGCGACACGTCCTGAAGGGCCCAGCCGCGGCCGGGGTAACGCTTGCCGACACCGTCGAGTACGAGCTGCACGGGGAGCCTCCGGGTGAAAGGGTCCCGGCAGTACGGCCCGCTCACGGGGCGGGTTGCGCGCGGCGGCCACGGGCGCGCCGGCCCGCGCCCGTCAGTCCGGAGACGAGCGCCGCGCGTCGTCGAGCGCGCGGCGGAACTGCGCGCGCGCCACGGCCCGCTTGGCGCGGCGGGCCAGTTCGGCATCACCCGGCCGCGGCGCCGGCATGGCCTCCATCGCGAGCGACACCTGGAAGCGCTGCGCGAACGTGGGCAACGCCTTCCACTGGGCCAGCAACGTGTCCAGCTCGGCGTCGCACGGGCCGCAGCGACGCTGCACGAGCAGCGTCTCGGCCTCCGCCATCAGCAGCAGCTGCCCGGCCAGCGCCTGGAACCGCGGCGGGTTCGCCGTGCCCGTGGCGGCCAGCCGCACCGGGCTCACGAGCAGGTTCAGCGGCCTCAGCAGGGCCTCCGCCTCGGGCTCGGTGATCAGGCTCTCGCGCACGAGCGGCGGCACCAGCAGCAGGCGCGCCTGGGTGCGTGCGGAGTCGATCAGCCCGGGCCGCTCCATCACGAGCCGGTGCAGGGCGCGGCGGTTGCGCTCGCGCGTCGACTCGGGTAGCGACGGGCTCGAGGCGTTCAACGCCGCCGCGCGCGTGCACAGCCCGGTGGCCACGGCCCGGTCGGCGAGCACCTGTTCGGCGGCGTCCGGAGCGGGCGGCCGCGGCGGCGACAGGCGCCAGCGCGCTTCGAACGTCTCGTCGCCCTCGAACAGCGCCGCCTGGCCGAACGGATCGAACACGTCGGCGGGCGGGGAATGCAGCGGCGTGCAGCAGCACGCGAACGACAGGAGGACCAGGACCCCGACCCACGGGCGTACGACGGCCATCGAATCCCTCCACGCAAGTTCGCGCCCGGGGGGGAACGGCGGCAGCCTACTCCTGCGGCATCGGGAAACGCGATGGGATTCTGGTTGCACCACGCCCTGGACCCATGCGCGGCATGAACTCCGAATCGAGGGCACAAGGATGGCGCGGTGCCCGAATGCGACCGCCGCGCGCCGCCGTCACGACGTGGGCGCGTCTCCCGCGAGCAGGAAGCGCAGGTCGTCGCGCGTGAGCGTGCGCGCGAAGCCCTCTTCCTCGAGGATGCCCTTCGCGAGCGCGCCCTTCTTCTGCTGCAGCTCCCAGATCTTCTCCTCGACCGTTCCCTGCGCGATCAGCCGGTACGCGATCACGGTGCGCGTCTGGCCGATCCGGTGCGCGCGATCGATCGCCTGCGCCTCGACCGCCGGGTTCCACCACGGGTCGAACAGCACCACGTAGCTGGCCGCGGCCAGGTTCAGGCCCGTGCCGCCGGCCTTCAGCGAGATCAGGAACACGCACGGGTCGGGATCCTTCTCGAACCCGGCCACCACGCGGTCACGCTTCGTGGTGGCGCCCGTCAGCATGTGGCGCTTGATGCCGCGCTGCTCCATGGCGCCGTCGATCAGTTCGAGGCACTGCACGAACTGCGAGAAGACCAGCACCTTGTGGCCTTCCTCGAGCAGCGGCTCGAGCACGGCGAACAGTTCGTCGAACTTGCCCGAGCCCAGTTCCGCGCGGCCGCCGGCGAGCGCCGGGTGGCAGCAGATCTGGCGCAGCCGCGTGAGCAGCGCGAGCACCTCGAAGCGGTTGCGGCGCAGCCCCTCGTCGTCGGCGATCGACGCCATCAGCGCGCGGCCGCGAAGCAGCTCGCTCACGTACAGCTTGCGCTGCCCCGGCGTGAGCTCGCACTCGCGCGACTCCTCGATGCGCGGCGGCAGGTCGGTGGCCACCTGCTGCTTGAGCCGGCGCAGCAGCAGCGGGCGCAGGCGCGCGGCGAGCAGCCGGCGCGTCCACGGCGGCGCGTCGTGCTTGTCGTGGCGCTCCACGAACCGGCGACGCGGCCCGAGGAAGCCCGGCTGCACGAACTGCACGAGGCTCCACAGGTCGAGCGCGCGGTTCTCGAGCGGCGTGCCGGTGAGCACCACGCGGTGCTTCGCCTGCAGCTCGAGTGCCGAACGCGTGACGGCCGCGTCGGGGTTCTTGATGTTCTGCGCCTCGTCGAGGATCGCCGCGCGCAGCGGAATCTCGCGCCAGTGCGCGCGGTCGCGCCGCAGCAGCGCGTAGTTCGTGATCACCAGGTCGTAATCGGGCACCTCGCGGCGCAGCACGTGGCGCTCCTCGCCGCTCGCCAGAACGAGCACGCGCAGGCTCGGCGCGAATCGCGCCGCCTCGTCGCGCCAGTTGTGCATGACCGATGCCGGGCACACCACGAGTGCCGGGCCGCCCTCGGGATCGGCGTGCTTCATGTGCAGCAGCCACGCGAGCGCCTGCACGGTCTTGCCCAGGCCCATGTCGTCGGCGAGCACCGCGCCGAGCCCCGCTTGCCCCGTCCACGCGAGGAAGTCGAGCCCCGTGCGCTGGTACGGCCGCAGTTCCGCGATGAAGCCCTCCGGCGTCGGCACGGACGGAAGTCCCTGGAACGCCGCCACGCGCCGGCGCAACTCGCGCAGGGCCTCGAGCCCCTCGCCCGACGCGCCGAGCTGTTCGAGCTGCGCGAGGCTCTCGGGACTCGCCTGCGCGAGCTGCCACAGCGTCACGCGCTGGCCCGACTCGCCCGCCTCGAGCCCCAGGTCGGCGAGCACGCTCGCCCACGCGTCGTGCGCCTCGGCCACGTCGCGCTTGACCCAGCCCGACGACAGCCGCACGAACGAGTCGCGGCTCGCGCGCAGCTTCGCGATGTCCTCGGCCGTCAGCGCGAGCCCTTCGCTCTCCCAGCCCACCGACACCTCGAACCAGTCGGTGCCGCTGGCCTCCACGCGAACGCTCGGCCGCACCACGCGCGAGCCCGCGAGCAGCCGCTGCGCCGCCTTGTTGCCGAACCAGCGCACGCCCGCCGGCCGGTCGTCCCACGCCGTGAGCAGCGCCGGCAGGTGCCGCGCGTTCAGCTTCATCCACCAGCCCGAAGCGCGCTCGTCGCGCGCCGCCTCCACCGTCTGCGCGCCCGTGGGCGAGCTGCGGCGCAGCGGCAGCGTGCGCAGCCAGTCCGCGAGCGGCGCGAGCGTGCCGGCCTCGGGCATCTCGAGCCACGTCACGCCTTCCTCGTCGGCCGGCGGCTTCGCTTCGGCCGCGCGCTTCTTGCCGCGCGTCGCCGGCTCCTCCGCCGGCAGTTCGGGCAGCGCCACGTCCAGCTCGAGCGCGGCCTCGCCGGAGCCCGCCACGCCCGCGCGCAGGCGCCGCCAGCGCTCGGGCGGCACGAACTCGAACAGCACGCCGCCGTCGGGCGGCCCCTGTCCCGGCTCCCACGCCGCGCCGCGCGTGGCGGCGAACGCGCGCAGCTGCAGCCAGTCGTCGTCGTCCACCGCGAGCGACACCACCGGCGTCACGGCGTGCGTGCGCGCGTGCAGCGCGAGCGCCGACCGCACGCTCTCGAAGCTCGCGGCCAGGTCCAGCAGAAGGTCCTCGCCCTCCTCGCGCGTCACCGGCACCGCGCCCGCGTCCTCGAACATGCGGCGCAGCTCGCGCGGCGGCTCGTCGGCCAGGCGGTGGAACTCGCCCGCCTCGAGCAGCAGGCTCGGATGGAACGACGCCTCGCGCTCGTCGGCGGGCAACAGCAGCGCCGCGTGCGCGTCGACCTGGCGGCCGTCGGGCCACTGGAACGCCAGCACCACGCGCGTGCCGGACTCGTCCTCGCGCAACGCCGGCACGAGCGCCACGCTGTCGTCCTGCAGCAGCACGCGCGCGCCTTCCTGCACGCCCGTCGCCGCCGCGAGGTCCGACGGCAGGTCCGCCGCCCACGTGAGGAACGGCGAGTTCGCGCAGCGGTCGAGCAGCTGGTTCAGCGCCGACGTGGACAGGATCACCGGCTCGCCGCTCCAGCTGAGCGTGGTGGCGAGCGCGCCGTCGAGCAGCGTGTCGAGCAGGCGCAGCTGCGGTGGTGACAGCTTCACGCCCTGGTTGCGCACCTCGGCGCGCAGCTGCATGAGCTGCTGCAGCGATCGCGGCGCGTCGTCGAGCCGGGCCGTGCTGAGCCGCGCCTGCAGCGTGACGCGGATGCGTTCGGCGTCGCGCGTGAGGCCGAGCACCGCGCGCAGGCGGCGCGTGGTGGGTTCCTGGTGCTGGCGCGCCCAGCGCGAAAGCGACTCGGCGAGCTTCGCCTTCGACAGCTCCGCCACGCGCTCGCGCAGGTCCTCGCGCTCGAGCAGCTCGCGCAGCGGTTTCGGCAGCACCGCGCCCTCGGCCTCGGCGAGCCCGCGCGCCACGCGGAACGCGCGCAGGTCGGGGTCCGCATCGCTGACGAGCTCGTTCAGCTCCGACGCGCTGAACGGCGACTCGAACAGCTGCGACTCGCGCACCAGCTCGCGCGCCGCCAGGTAGCGCGAGTACGTGTCGGTGGCGTTGCGCAGCACGTCGAGCGCGCGCTGCGCGCGGCTCGCCGGGCGCGCCGATGCGGCCGGGCGCGGCGACGGCGGCGCCGAGCCCGGTTCGCGCGGGCGCAGTTCGGGCGGCATGAGGCGCGCCAGCCGCACGTCGCGGAAGCCCTGGTCGCGCGTGGCGTCGCGCAGCAGCATGAGCGCCGCGGCGTACGCGTGCTTGCAGTACGCGCCGAGCGGGCACGTGCAGCGGTGCGACCAGCGCCCGTCGGACCACAGCCACTGCACGCGGTACGGCCGCGAGCCGCGCACGCCCGCGCGCAGTTCGGCGCCGTCCCATTCGAGGCTTCCCACGCGACCTTCGGCCGCGTAGCGGCGGCCACGCAGCGCGGAGGTTTCGTCGAAGACGGTGGACAGGTCGTCCACGAGGCGGAGGAAGGGCTGTTCGCGCATGAACGGCGCAGCAGACTACGCGCGGCGGCTGCGGTCAAGCGGGGCGCGGGCGCGCTTGTCGACGCCGTAGCGCCCGGCGCGGCGGGCTGGCCGTGGAACGCGTCGCACGGGGCGGGGCGCCGCGCTCTAAAACGCGCGAGGGGAGCCGCCCCTGGACGACTCCCCCCTCACGATCCGGGCGTGCCCTACAGCCCGAACACCCCCAGCGCGCGCTTGAACGTCGTGCCGGCGTCGAGCGCCAGGCCCACGTTGAAGCCAATGCCGTCGGGGCCGTCCTTGCCGTCGGTGTCCACGTCGAGCTGCAGGAACACGCGCGGACGATGGTCCTCGTCGGCCGCGGCGGCGCCGGCGGCGGGCTTTGCGGCTTCGGCGCCGTGCGGCGTGCCGAGGCGGCTCTGCAGGAACACGCGGCCACGCCAGCGACCCGACGCCCACTCGCTGCCGAACGCTTCGTTGCGGCCGGTGGCGATCTGCAGCTCGGAGCCCTCGAACGTGCCGGCCGTGCGCTCGAAGCCGAACACCATCGCCGACGCGGTCAGGAAGTCCGCGCCGCCCTCACGTGCGAGCGTGTAGCCGCCCTCGAAGCCCATCTTGAACGCGACGCCGCCGTTGCCGGGGAGCACGTCGAGCGGCATGCGCAGCCACACGCCGTTCGTGATCTCGAGCACGGGCGAGCGGCCGATGCCGCCGCCGTTCGACTGCGCGCCGATCGTGCGCTCGCTCGTGGCGATGCGGCCGGTCAGCACGAGCGCGGGCTTCGGGCTGAGCTTGCCCGCGGGCACGTCGATCACGCGGAACGCCCAGCGCGCGCCCATCACGGTGGTGGACGACACGCTCAACCCGAGGCTGTCGGCCTCGTGCGACTGGAAGCGGTCGAACAGCTTCGACGCCTCGAGGTCCACGTGGAAACGGTCGTCGCCCTCCGCCGGCGCAGCGGGCGCGGCCGCGGCCGCGAACACGCGCGGCGCGCTCGTCGCGATCACGGCGAGCAGCAGGGCGAAGCACGAAAGAACTCGGCGCACAGGGCGCATGGCACCTCCGGGATGACGGCCGGGTGCCTGGCCCGAGGGGTGTGCCAGGGCGCGCGAAACGGCGCGCGACGCGGGGGTTATCGGCGGGGGCGCCCGCGGCGTTGACGGGGATTTCGGGGCGCGCGGGTGCACACGGCGGCCGCGCCGGCCCCGCCGACGGGAGGCCCGCGCCGCGACGCGGCGGCCGGAAAGCGCCCCGGCCGCCGCGTCGTGC
>JBGAOB010000439.1:0-2124 GCA_044222045.1 Candidatus Eiseniibacteriota bacterium | reverse complement strand
GCGACCCTCGCGGCGGGGGCTGCGCTCGCCGATGCCCCGGCGCCGCTCTCGGTGACCGCCGTCCGCGCGTGGTCCGCGCCGGCCAATACGCGCGTGGTGTTCGACTTCACGCAGCCGGTGGCGCCGGTCATGCCCGATTCGGGCGCCGCCTCCCAGCTCGTGGTCAGCGTGCCCTCGCCGGGCATCGTGCCGGCGGCCGGCGTGCCCACGGTGCTCGCGGTGCGCGACACCGCCGTCGACTCGGTCGTGACCGTGTTCGACCCGGCCGGCGTGCGCTTCATCGTCATGCTCGCGCCCGGCTCGACGTTTCGCACGTTCACGCTCCCGGCCAGCGAGGACAAGCCGTTCCGCGTCGTGGTCGACGTGTGGCGCGCGGGTGCGCAGGCCGAGGAGAACCGCCGCCTGGCCGCGCTCGCGGCCGCCAAGAAGCGCGACCGCGTCCGGCTGGTGGTGATCGACGCCGGTCACGGTGGCGACGACACCGGCGCCCGCGGTCCCGGTGGCGTGCTCGAGAAGAACGTCACGCTGGCGATCGCCAAGCGGCTCGCCGAACAGCTCAACGAGGTCAAGGGCGTGCGCGCCGTGCTCACGCGCGACGAGGACTTCTTCATTCCGCTGCGCGAGCGCTACCGCATCGCCGAGAAGTCCAAAGCGGACCTGTTCATCAGCATCCACTGCAACTCGAGCAAGCGACGGGGCAGCGGCAGCGGCACCGAGGTGTACTTCCTGTCGCTGAAGGGCGCCTCGGACCAGGCGGACGCCGATCTGGCCGACCTCGAGAACGCCGCCGACCTCGTGGGTGGTATGGTGCCGTCGCAGGCCGAGGACGACGTGGTGAGCGTGCTCTACGACGTCAAGCGCAACGTGGCGCTCGAGCGCAGCCAGCTGCTGGCCGAGACGCTGCTCGACCACGTGGCGGCCGACCGCCGCGTGGAGTCGCGCGGCATCAAGCAGGCCGGGTTCGTGGTGCTCAAGTCGGTCGAGTTCCCGAGCGTGCTGGTCGAGACCGCGTTCATCAACAACTTCCGCGAAGTGAAGCTGCTCAAGGACCCCGAGTTCCAGCGCGACATGGCCCGGCAGCTCGCGACCGGCGTGGTCGCCTACTTCAAGCAGGCCGGCGTGCCGCTGGGCGGCGCGCCCGCCGACTCGACCAAGCGCGCGGCCAACGCGCCCGTGGACGGCGCGGGGCGCTAGCGGACCCGCGAAGTCCGCCGTGCGCGCACCAGCAACAGCGCGCTCGCTCCGGCGAAGAACAGGCTGCAGAGGACGCTGCCTTCGGGACCCTCGGCGCCGCCGGTCAGCACTTCGGGCCCGCGGGGCGAAAGGCGGACGAACAGCGCGGGCAGGTGCGTGTCGAAGCCCGTGATCGGCAGCTCGAAGCCCGTCCCGATGAGCCAGTTCCAGCTCGCGTGCCAGCCCATCACGCCCCACAGGTCGTCCGCGTCGAGCGCCCAGGCGCACGTGAACACCGAGAAGAGCGCCGACACCAGCGTGACGAGCGCGTGCTGGTGCGGGCTGTAGTGCAGCAGCGTGAAGACCGCCGAGGTGATCACGACGGCGCTCGCGCGGCCGAGCCGGCGGGCGACCGCGGACAGCAGCCAGCCGCGGAACAGGATCTCCTCGACGCCCGCCTGCACCGCGAAGCAGGCGAGCAGGATGGCCGCGTCGGCCAGCGCCCGCGGCGATCCGAACGCCGGCCACCACGCGCCCGCCGTGTAGCCGCCCGCCAGCCCGATCGCCGCGACGAGCGCGCCCGAGGTCGCGAGTCCGATCGCGTGCCCGCGCAGGTAGGCCGGGGCCGCGCCGGCGCCTTTCAACCCGATCGTCGCCAGCGATCGGCGCTCGACGAAGCGCGTCCATGCGAGCACGAGCACCCCGCTGAGCGCGAAGGGGACGAGCAGGAACACGAACAGCCCGCTCATGCCGATCGGGCCGCCCTTCGCGTTCACGAGCCCGGCGCGTTCGAATGCGCCGTCGGTGCCCAGCACCGGCACGGCGGTGAACACGATGGCGAGGAGCGCCGCGAGGCTACCCCAGGGCCGCCAGCCCAGCGCGGGCGCGTCCGAGTAGGGCGCAGGCGCGGGCGGACGGGCACGCCGCCGGTTCCACAGCCATTCGGCGAGC
>JBGAOB010000073.1:0-17146 GCA_044222045.1 Candidatus Eiseniibacteriota bacterium | reverse complement strand
AATGGCAGCGCCAGCAGCAGCACCAGCAGCGCCACCGCGATCAGCGCCAGTGCGTGCAGGGGGCCGGCACCGGAAGTGCCGCGAGCGGAGGTCGTGCTCAAGGCACCGTCGTGGCGGAGGCCGCGATCAGCCCGCGGCGCTCGAGCACCTGCTGGCCTTCGGGCGACAGCACCAGCGCCACGAACGCGTTCGCGAGCGCCGCGTCGCGGGCGCCGGCGAGCGCGGCGATCGGGTAGGAGGCCAGCACGTTCGCGGACTCGGGCAGCTCGAACACGCGCACGTAGCGCGCGAGCGCGGGCGTGACGTCGGAGCGGTAGACGAAGCCCGCGTCGGCTTCGCCCAGCTGCACCTTGCCGAGCACGGACTTCACGTTCTCCTCCTCCGACACCACGTTCGCCAGCGCGCGCGTGGCGAAGTCCGCCGGGTAGCCCGACTCGCGCGACAGGTTGCGCAGCACCTCGCGCGTGTAGTGCCCCACCGGCACGGCGTCGGCGCCGATCACCAGCTTGAGCCCGCGCCGGGACAGGTCCTGCAGCTTCGCGATGCGTGCCGGGTTCGTGCGCGGCACGATCGCGACCAGGCGGTTGCGCGCGAACAGCCGCGGCTCGCCGGCGAGCAGGCGATGATGCTTCGCGTCGTCCATCCAGCGCTCGTCGGCCGAGGCGAACACGTCGGCGGGCGCGCCCATCGCGAGCTGCGAGGCCAGCTGCTGCGAGCCCGCCAGGTTCAGCTGCACGCGCACGCCGGGGTGCGCGGCCTCGAAGCGCTTCGCGATCTCGCCGAAGCCGTCGGCCAGCGAAGCCGCGGCGAACACGCGCAGCGTGGCGCCGGGCGTGGCGGCGCGCGCGGGCGCCGAGGTTGCGGCCACGCACACCGCGAGCAGCAGGGCGGCGAGCGCGCCGCGGAACGGGAACGAGCGAGCGTGCGTCACGACTCGTGCTCCTCCTTGCCGACCATGACTTCGGTGGACTTGATCACCGCGAACGCCTCGTCGCCGGTGCGCAGCCCCATGCGCTCCACCGACGAGCGCGTGATCACGGCCACCAGGTCCTGCTCGCCGATGCGCAGCACCACCTCGGCCATCAGGCCGTCCACGCGGATCTCGTGGATCGTGCCGCGCAGCCGGTTGCGCGCGCTGATCGCCAGGCTGGGCGCGGGGCGCGCCGAAGGGGCTTTGCGTCCGAGCAGGCGTTCGAGCTCGTCGCGATGGAAGAGCCACTTGCGCCCCACGCGCACCGCCGGCAGCTGGCCCGACCGGGCCAGGCTCTGGATGCGCTTGGGATTCAGGTGCAGGAGTTGGGCGGCCTGCTCGACGTTCAGCGTTTCCATGAGGGGCTCCGATTTGAGTCGGCTCTTATGGGTGCTAATGTGCCGCCGCGATCCGTGTCGAGGTCATATTGCACCACTGACGGATCGCCCGACAAGACCCGGCGCCCCGAGGGCGCCCACGGAGAGCCGATGGACCGCCCAGCCGCACCCGCTGCTTCCCGCGTCGCCCTCGCGGTGACGCTGTCGCTCGCCGCGAGCCTGTCCTTCGGCCCGGCCGCGAGAGCCGATTCGCCCGCCGACACGTCCCACGCTTCCGCGCCGACCACGGCCGCACCCACCGTGGCGCCTCCGAAGCTCGGCGGGTACATGCAGTTCCGCGAGGTCGCCGCGCACGGCGCCGGCGTGAGCATGCTGCTGAACCGCGCGCGCCTGTCGGCCGACGGGGCGTTGCCGAGCCGGTTCACGTACCGCGTGCTCGTGGAGTTCGAAGCGTCGGCCGGCGTGAAGAACCCCGCCACGCCGAGCCTGCGCGAGGCGTACGTGCGCTGGTCGCCGGCGCCGCTCGTGTTCACGATGGGCCAGGTGAAGGCGCCGTTCAGCCGCGAGTACCTGGTCCCGATCTCCCCGCTCGAGACCGCCGACCTGTCGGCCGTCATCGACTCGCTGGCGCCCAGGTACGAGATCGGCGCAATGGGCGAGTGGACGCCGGGCCCATGGGGCTCGCTCGCGCTGGGCGTGTTCGACGGCGAGGGCGCGAACGCCATCGCGAACCGCGACTCGGTCGCGCTGCTCGTGGCCCGCGCCACCGCGCGGCCCGTCGCACCCGTGTCGCTGGGCGCGAGCCTCGCGCGCGACTCGGCCGACAGCCTGCGCTGGGGCGTGGACGGGCTCGTGGAGCAGTGGGGGGCCACGCTGCGCGCGGACTGGATCCTGAAGCACCGGCGCGCGCGCGCACACGAGAAGGACGATTTCGGCTGGAGCGTGTTCGGCGCCTACCGCGTGCATCCGCAGGTGCAGGCGTTCGCGCGCCAGGAGGACTTCCAGCGCCCCGCGGTCGGCATCGCGCGGCGCGTGCGCTCCACGGCGCTGGGCGTCAACTGGGAGATCGTGCCCACGCGCGTGAAGCTGCTGCTGCAGGGCTTCCGGCGCGCGAGTGGCGCCCGGCAGACGAAGACCGACTCGTTCATCGCGCAGCTGCAGGTGAAGTATCGCGCGGCGCGTGCGCTCCACGGCGGTGGGCGCGAACTGGGAGATCGTGCCCGCGCGCGTGAAGCTGCTGCTGCAGGGCATGCGGCGAGCGAGCGGCGCGAAGCAGGCGAAGACCGACTCGTTCATCGCGCAGCTGCAGGTGAAGTACTGAGCGCGCGATTCCGGGTTGTCCCTCCGCGGCGCGGTGCCTATTCTGCGCCGCCATGACCGACCGCAAGCCGACCCGCCGGAGCGCGAAGCGCTCTTCCAGCACCGTGCGCGTGGCGCTCACGCAGATGGCGTGCGCCGCCGATCCGCGCCCCAATCGCGCGCGCCAGGTGGCGCTCGTCGAGAAGGCCGCCCGCGCCGGCGCCCAGATCGTGTGCACGCAGGAGCTGTTCACGAGCCAGTACTTCTGCCAGGCCGAGGACCACCGGTTCTTCGCGCTGGCCGAAACGATCCCGGGTCCGAGCACCGACGCGCTCGCGAAGCTCGCGAAGAAGCACCGCGTCGTGGTGATCGCGAGCCTGTTCGAGCGGCGCGCGGCGGGGCTCTACCACAACACCGCGGCGGTCATCGACGCGGACGGCTCGCTGATGGGCGTGTACCGCAAGATGCACATTCCCGACGACCCGCTGTACTACGAGAAGTTCTACTTCACGCCCGGCGACACCGGGTTCCGTGCCTGGCGCACCAGGCACGGCACGCTCGGCGTGCTCGTGTGCTGGGACCAGTGGTTCCCGGAGGGCGCGCGACTCACCGCCATGCAGGGCGCCGAGATCCTGTTCTATCCCACCGCGATCGGCTGGCACCCTTCCGAGAAGAAGGCGTACGGCAAGGCGCAGCACGAGTCGTGGGAACTCATCCAGCGCTCGCACGCCGTGGCGAACGGCTGCTTCGTGTGCGCGGCCAACCGCATCGGGCACGAGCACGTGGCCGGCGCGAACGGCAAGCCGGTGGATCCGGCGGGCATCGAGTTCTGGGGCCAGTCGTTCGTCGCGGGACCCGACGGCCAGGTGATCGAGCGCGCGTCGGTGGACCGCGAGCAGATCCTGGCGGTGGACTGCGACCTCGCGCGCGTGGAGTTCAGCCGCACGCACTGGCCGTTCCTGCGCGACCGCCGCATCGACGCGTACGGCGACCTGACGCGGCGCTTCACGGACGGCAAGTGACCGCGGCGCGCCGGCCGCGCGAGCCGAAGCGCCTGTCGGGCACGCCCGCCGAACACGGCTTCGCGTTCCCGGCCGAGTGGGAGCGCCAGAGCGCGGTGTGGTTCTCGTGGCCGCGGCCCGAAGGCATCTCGTTCCCGGGCCGCTGGCACACGGTGCCGGGGCCGCTCAGCGCGCTCGTCGCGGCGATCGCGGCGCGTGAGCGCGTGCGCATCAACGTGCCGAACGAGAACTGGGAGCGCATCGTGCGAGACACGCTGCGCGCGTTCGACGCGCCCACGCGCCGCGTGGAGTTCTTCCACGTGCCCACGAACGAGTGCTGGTGCCGCGACCACGGCCCGGCGTTCGTCGTGAAGCGCGGCCGCGGCGGCGCGAAGCAGCTCGCGATCGTGGACTGGGGCTACAACGCGTGGGGCGGCAAGTACCCGCCGTTCGACGCCGACGACGCGGTGCCCACGCGACTCGCGGGCCTGCTCGGCCTGCCGCTGTTCGAAACGCCCGTGGTGATGGAGGGCGGCGCGGTCGACTTCAACGGCGCGGGCAGCGTGCTCACCACCGAGAGCGTGCTGCTGAACCCGAACCGCAATCCCGGTCTGTCGAAGCGCCAGGTCGAGAAGATCCTGCGCGACTGGTACGGCCAGCAGCAGGTGCTGTGGCTGGGCGAGGGCATCGAAGGCGACGACACCGACGGGCACGTGGACGACCTCGCGCGCTTCGTGGACGCCCGCACCATCGTCACCGCCGTGGAAGAGGATCCGCGCGACGCGAACTACGCGATCCTGCGCGAGAACCTCCGCCGCCTGCGGCTGCTGCGCGATCCGGCGGGCAGGCCGTTCGAGATCGTGACGATCCCGAGCCCCAGGCGCATCGAGATCGAGGGTCAGCGCCTGCCGGCCACCTACCTGAACTTCCTGTTCGTGAACGGCGCGCTGCTCGTGCCCACGTTCCGGGATTCGCGCACCGAACGCGTGGCCCTCGCCACGCTGCGCAAGGCGCTGCCCCGTCACGAGGTGATCGGGCTCGACTGCTCCCAGCTCATCTGGGGTCTCGGCGCGATCCACTGCCTCACCCAGCAGCAGCCGGCGGTCTGAGGCATCCCGAAGCCCCGCTTGACGCGCCCCGGGGCGGAATGTTTAGGTGCCTTCACACTGTTTTCCATCATCAACAGCAGGCCGAGGAGCACCGTCCGTTGCCCTGTCCCATCGCTTCGACCGTCGGCGCCGTGGGCGCCCTGGGTGGTGTGCACTCGCTTCTGACTCGCGATCGTCGCTACCGCGTCCTGTCCTGGCTCGTGCTGCTCGGCCTGCTGGCCGGATGGACCGCCTACTACCTCACGGGCCGTTCGCTGCCCGTGCGGGTCGCGCTCGAAGTGCTGTCGGTGGCCGCGCTCGTCGCCGCGGTGCTGCGCGTGCGACGGCTGGTGCGCGACCACGGGGTGACGCCTCCCATGTGGGGCGGGCTCGCGCGCGCGATGCGAGCGGCGAGCCCGGTGCTCGGCTGGTCTCCGGTGCTCGGCGCGAAGGTCTGGTGGCTGTCGATGCTGGTGGCCGAGTGGCGCGACATGGCGCACTGGCCGGCGTGGGAGCACGGCCTCGTGCTGGGCGCGATCGTGGCGCTCGCGGCCTGGCGCGTGGTGCAGCTGCGGCGCGCGCCGCGCTTCGGTGCGCTCGAGTCGTACGCGACCACGGCGGGAGCGACCGCCGCGTGCCCTCTGGGCTTCGGCTGCGAGCGCGCGGCGCGGAGCGCGGCGTTCGACGCCGACCGGGCGCCCGACGCCGAGCGTTTCGCGGGAGGTGCGCGATGAGCGCCGACCTGCGCACCGCCGAGCCGCCGATCGCCGCACCGCTCTCGCGTCGGCTGCACGAGGGCACGCGCGAGGTGCACGAGCGCGTGGAGCACACCGCGTCGTTCAATCGCCTGATCGTGGTGCGCCTGCCCGAGCCCGCCGCCGACGCGACCGCCGCCGAGCGCGATCGCCGCGCGCGCGCGCGCGGCGAGTACCGCGAGGTCTACCGGCGGTTCCTCGTCGCTTCGCACGGCTTCGAGGTCGCGGTGAACGAACGCCTGGCCGCGTCCGCCGCGCGCGACGCCGCGGTGGCGTCGGGCTGGACGCCCGAGGCGCGCGACCCGGCGGCGCTCGTGCGCGACGACCTGGCTTGCGTGTTCGGCGTCGCCGCCGCGGAGTCGCTGCCGCGCATGGAGGGCCTGCCCGAAGCGCGCACGCTCGCCGAGTTCGCGGGCGTCGAGTACGTGCGCCGCGGCTCGCGCGCCGGCGGCGCGGTGATCGCGGCGGTCGTCGAGAAGAACCTCGGCCTCGGGCGCGAGCGTGGCGCTTCGTTCCTGGCGCAGTACGGTCGCGAGACGCGTTCCGTGCTCGTGGCGTTGCGCGCGTGGCTCGACGGGCTCGCGCTGTCCGAGGCGGAGGCCGACGCGGCCGTCCGCGCGGCAGGCGACACGTTCGCGGCGGTCGAGCGGTGGCACGCGTGGCTCGACGTGGCGTTCGCGCGCGGCGCCTGACACGCCTTCGCGCCTCGCGCACCTCCGAAAACGTGCGGGCCGGCACGGATCCTTCCGCGCCGGCCCGCCGCATCCGGGAGGATGCGTACTTCAGTTCCCCACGCTGCGACCGGTGAGCACCATCCAGACGGTGCCGAACAGGATGCGGAAGTCCAGCGCCAGCGAGCGGTCGCGCACGTACTGCACGTCGAGATCGAGCGTCTCGGCGAAGTTCAGGTGGTCGCGGCCCAGCAGCTTCGCGAGCGAGGTGATGCCCGGCTTCACGCTGAGCACGGCCTCCGCGGCGTCGCCGTAGTAGGGAATCATCTCGGGGATCTCGGGGCGCGGGCCCACCAGGCTCATGTCGCCCAGCACCACGTTCACCAGGTTCGGCAGCTCGTCCAGGCTCGTGCGGCGGATGAAGCGGCCCACGCGCGTCACGCGCGGATCCTCGCCGGGATGGAAGCGCAGCGTCTGCAGCTGCTCGGCCGAGTAGCGGTAGTCGTACAGCTGCGGGAAGCGCTCCTTCGCGTCCACGAACATGCCGCGGAACTTCCAGAACGTGAATCGGCGGCCGTTGCGGCCGATGCGCGTCTGCCGGAAGAACGCCGGGCCGGGCGAGTCCAGCCGCACCGCCAGCGCGAGCGCCAGCAGCACGGGCGAGATCAGCGCCAGCCCGAACAGGGCGAACAGCCGGTCGGTCGCATCCTTCACCCACTCGCCGGTCCGTCCGTAACGGCCCACGCGCGTCCACGCGGCCGGCTCGCCGCCGGCGCGCAGCACTTCGGCTTCGGCCGCGGCCAGCACGCGCTCCGACAGCGAGCGTGTCGCGTCGCGGGACGCCTCCGCCACGGGCTCGATCGCGCTCTCGGCGCTCATGCGGCCTCCGCGCGCACGTCGGCGGTCCGCCAGCCCGGCGTCCACGCCCGCGCGCCCAGGTAGCGCGCGCTCACCTTGTTCACGGCGGTGATCACGTCCTCGGTGTCCTGGTCGGTCATCGCCGGCGACAGCGGCAGCGACAGCGTGGTGTCGCCGATCGCCTCGGCCACGGGGAAGTCGCCGCGGGTGGTGCCGAGCGCGTCGCGGTACCACTGGTGCAGGTGCAGCGGCACGAAGTGGATGCCCGTGCCGATGTTTTCGGCCGCGAGCGCGCGGATGAACGTCATGCGGTCGCACGAGAGCGCATCGAGGTCGAGCCGCACCGTGTACAGGTGCCGTGCGTGTCGCGTGCCGCCCTGCTCGTGCACCGTCGGTCCGCGCAGCGCGTCGTGTTCCGCGAACACCTCGTCGTACCGCCGCCAGATGCGCTGCCGCGTGAGCAGCGAGTCCTCGAGCCGCGCGAGCTGGTGCAGGCCGATCGAGGCCTGCAGGTCGGTCATGTTGTACTTGAAGCCCGGCTCGAGCGTCTGGTACGGCATGAAGCCGCCCGGCGCGTAACGCTTCCACGCGTCCTTGTCGAGGCCGTGCAGCCGCAGCGCCTTCATCCGTTCCCAGGCGGCGGTGTCGTTCGTCGTCAGCATGCCGCCCTCACCGGTGGTGAGGTTCTTCGTGGCGTAGAAGCTGAACGCCGTGAAGCGGCTGATCGCGCCCACCTTGCGACCGCGGTGCCACGCCTCGGTGGCGTGCGCGGCGTCGCCGATCACGTCGAGCCCGTGGCTCTCGGCGATGTCGAGGATCGCGTCCATGTCGCACGGCTGCCCCGTCATGTGCACGGGCAGGATCGCGCGCGTGCGGCGCGTGATCGCCGCCTCGATCCGGCGCGGATCGATGTTCTGCGTCTCTTCCTCCACGTCCACGAACACGGGACGCGCGCCCACGTGCGTGATCACGTTCGCGGTGGCGCAGAACGTGAGCGGCGTGGTGATCACTTCGTCGCCCTCGCCGATGCCCGCGCCCAGCAGCGCCAGGTGCAGCGCCGCGGTCGCGCTGTTCACCGAGAGCGCGTGCTTCGAATGCGCGTACGCGGCGAACTGCTCCTCGAAGCGAATGGACTTGGGCCCGAAGCCGATCCAGCCCGAGCGCAGCGTGTCGACGACCTCGGCGATCTCTTCCTCGCCGATGTGCGGGCGTCCGAAGACCAGGAAATCCGGTCGGACGGGTCGGCCTCCCTCGATGGCCAGCTGCGGCATGTGACGCGTTCCTCCCTCGTGGATCGTTCGCGACGGCGGGTGTGCCGTACGCGAAAGAGCGCCAGGACATGCGCGGCACCGGCCGGTGTGAACCGGCCGCCCGACCTGACCAGGAGGCGAGGATGCGTGCGATCGTGGACCGCTTCGCGTCGTCGCCGGCCGGTTCCGAGGGAGGAAGGCGTTCCGGACGTCGCGCGGAGATCTGCTTCGGTCTTACGTGCTGCTCGTGTTCGCGCCGCGAGGGGGGCGACGCGTGTCGCCGGGGGGCGACGCGTTTCGTGGGAGGTGTCGGCGCGCGCGGGTGCGGGGTTGAGTGGAAAGCAGCGGAGGCGGCCTTCGGACCGGCAGATCCGGCGATCCCAACCTCGTGCAACCCTCGCCGGAGAGCGTCCGCTCAGGCCCGCGTCCAGTCCATGAACCAGTTCGGGTCCCAGGTCTTCCCGTCGTCCCGGGAGCTGGCCTGGTGCCAGCGGCACGACGTCGGCGTGATGCGGTCCCAGACGCCCCGGTAGAGCACCGGGCGACCGTTCTCGGTGTCCTCGGCGATGAACGTGCCGACCCCGTCCTCGAAACCGCCGGGCATGCCGGGCGTGGAGAGCACGCCGCTGCGGCCACTCACCCAGAAGTCCGACCAGAGGTGCTTCTCCACGTCGAGCAGCCGCAGGCCGAGCCCCGAGAACTGTCGCGCGGGGATGCGCAGTTCCTCGACGCTGCCCACGCCGCCGAGGATCGTCCAGCACGTGGCCTCGCCGGCGAACTCCGTCCACGCGTCCTTGCCGCCGGGCTGGAGCTGGCGATGCTGGATCGTCCACTGGCCGGCGAGGAAGTCGAACTCGCCGGGCTTGCCCGGAGGGAACGTGCGCGGCGCACGGGCGACACGCTTGCTCGCGTGCGCGGCCGTCATCGCGAGTGGCGAGGCGCCGGCGAGCAGCGCGGCGGCGCCCAGCGTGTGGAGAAAGCGGCGGCGGGAGGCAGTCGTCGTGGGATCGGACATGGCATTCCTCGGCAGGGCGCGCGGCGGGACCGCGCGGCGGTGGGCCCGGTGCGCGCGCCGCACCCGGCGGCGCGCCGGTCCAGCATGCGTACGCGCGCGCCCGTCGGCGGGGCCATTCGCGCGAGCCACACGAGTCCAATCGGGGCGCCGGGCGGCGCCGCGCGAACGGGCGTTACGCGGCTCTCGCCATGGTCGGGGCGTGCGCGTCGTCGCCGTGCCGTGGCCCGGCGCCCGACACCAGCGCCTCGAGCCCGTCCGCCCGCGCGGCGATCAGGAACTCGCGCTGCACGCGCACGCGCGCGGCCCGGCCGGCCTCCGGGCACAGCCCGAACGCCGCCTCGATGCCGTGCGCGAGTCCGTCGGGCGCCTGCGAGTTCAGCACCACGCCCGTTTCGCCGGCCACCCACGGCAGCGCGCCCGCGTCGGTCACCACCGGCACCGCGCCGCACAGCATGGCCTCGGCCAGCGACAGGCCGAACGCCTCGTGCTGCGAGGCCTGCACCACCACGCTCGCGCGCGCCATCCAGCCGACCTTGTCCTCGTGCGACACGCGGCCCGCGAACGTCACGTTCGGCGTCGCGATGGAACGCAGGTGGTCGATCGAGTCGTCGGTGGCGCCGCCGATCACCACGAAGCGTCGGTGCGGCAGCAGTGCCGCCGCGCGCACGAACGGCTCGAGCCCCTTGCGCCAGAGGTTGCTGCGGTTGACGCCGCCGGTGGTGATCACCAGGTTCGGGTCGCGAGCGGCGTCGCATGTGTAACGCGTCGGGTCGAGCCCCAGCGGCAGCATCACCAGCCGGTGGGCCGGCACGCCGAGCGCGGTGGCCTCCCGCACCGTGAACGGCGAAATCGCCACCACGCGCGTGGCCATCGCCAGCACGGCGCGCGCCACGCGGCTGCGGAAGCCGCCGCGCTGGTGGCCGTAGTCGATACCGGGCAGGCACGCCGTGTCGTAGCCGCCCACCACGATCACGAACGGCTTTCCGAGCAGGCGCGCACAGGCCGCGGGCAGCAGCGCGTGCCAGCTCGCGAACCAGCTCATCACCACGTCGGCGCGGCTCACCTCGCGCCACACGTGCAGCGGCCGAGGCCAGCGCCCCGGGCACCCCGTGACGCTGACCACGTGGCGCTGTGCGAGCGCGCGCAGGTCGATCTCGATGTACTCCGACATCTCGCGATAGAAGTAGGCGATGCGAGCCACGAACGGTCTCCTAGGCGGCGAGCGCGGTGCGCTTGGTCAGGGCGTAGGCGAGGATCGACGTGAGGCGGTGGTCGTTCGAGTAGCCACTCTCCACGCAGCGGCGCCGGCCGGCGGCGGCGATGCGCGCACGCGCCTCCTCGTGATCGAGGTAGAAGCGCACCTTGTCGAGCAGCTCGTCGTCGCCGTCGAAGAACTCGGCCTCGATGCCCTCGCGGAACAGGGCCCGGTGCTCGTCGGTGCGCTCGGCCAGCAGGAAACCGCCGCACGCGGGGATCTCCACCGAACGCGTCGTGTGCCGGTCGCGGTTCACGCGGCGCAGGAAGCCCAGGTTGATGCGGAAGTTCGACAGCGCCGTGGCGTAGTCGTCGTTCCACAGCGGGCGGCCTTCCACGCGCAGGTTCGGCGCGCCCTTCCAGCGCGGCCACGGACCCCACACGCGCACGGGTACGCCGTGCCGGGCGAGGTGACGCATCGAGTCCTCGCGCGCGCCCTCGGGCCAGCCGACGAAACCCACGTCGCCGCCGAAGCGCGCGATGTTCTCGGGTGTCACCGGCATCGGGCGGTGCACCTCGGGCGAGTAGGCCTTGTCCACGAAGAACACGTCGCGTGCGCCCGCGGCGAGCAGCTCGGGCACGTTGAAGCTCTTCGTGGTGACGCGGAAGTCGAAGTCGCCGATCGATGCCCGCCACTGCCGGGACTGGTTCCGCGGGTTCATCATGTCGTCGCCGGTGTAGGTCATGAACACCGCGTGCGGCCAGCGCTCGCGCAGCGCGAGCACGGTGTCGCGTTCGATCGTGACCGGCTTGTCCATCCACACCAGGTCGGGCGCGAGCGACGCGGGCAGCGCGAGCAGGCGCTCGTTCGCACGAGACTCGTCGATGGCTCCGACCAGCCGGTTGCGCACGCGCCACGCGAACGTGCTGCGACGCTCCGCGATCCTGCCGGGCACGGTGTCGAGCGGCGTCACGCGGTGGCCGAGCTTCTGCAGCGTCTGCATGCGGTGCAGGCACGTGCCACCGGGGTTCAGCGTGCCCACGTAGAGGATCGACAGCGACGGGACGGCGGGGTTCATGCGGCTCTCCGGGTTTCCGTCGCGCGCGGCGCGAGCAGCCACAGCGCCAGCAGCGACGGCACGAGGTGGGTCAGGAACGTTTCGAGCTGCGAGGCGATGCACCCTTCCACCAGGTGCATCGCGGTGAGGAAGGCGTAGCCGTACACGAGCAGTCCGCCCGGGCCGCGCCGCGCCAGCACGTGGCCCGCGCGCATCGCCGCACCCAGCAGCACGCCGCCCACGAGCACGCCGGGCAGCGCGAAGTTCAGCCACAGCTCGCCGGGCAACGACGACGTGGCGTAGGTCATCGCACCCCAGTGCATGTCGGGCATGTACGTGGCGGGGAACTCCAGCCCGAAGCTCGGCGGCTTCGCGGCCCACAACGCGCGCGGGATCCAGAACGTGGCGAGGTCCGCGAGGCTGCCGCCCCAGCGGTACGGCACGGTGTCGCCCGTGCGCAGCAGCACGAGCACGAAGCTGTCGGCGCCGTACGAGCGGTTGAACAGCTTGAGCCACGGCGTTTCGGTGGTCTGCAGGTAGCGCGCCACGGTGAACGCGTCCAGTCCCAGCAGGCCGATCGCGCGGTAGGCGTAGAAGAACGGGAACAGCGCGCCGAAGCCGGCGAAGCCGCCGACCACCGCGGCCATCGGCACGGGCTTCACCGCGAAGTGCCGGAACAGCCACGGCAGGAACAGCAGCCGCAGCAGCAGGAACTTGGAACTGCTGACCAGGTACAGCGGCGCGCCGAGCCCGATGCCGAGCACGAAGTAATGCAGCAGGAACCGGCGGTCGCCCTTCAGCAGCAGGCCCAGCAGGTGCACGTGCACGGCGACCACGGCGAACTCGGTGAGCGCGATCAGCCACCACTGGCCGAGCGCGCCCTCGGTGCCGTTCATCATCGGGTTCGTCGCCGCGGCCGCGAGCCCGCCGAGCCCGCGCACGCGTGCGAGCGCGGCGGCCAGCCCCACGGCGCCGAGCGCCAGCGTCACCGCGGGCAGCCGCGACGGCCGCCACGGCGCGGCGAGCGGCCCGAAGCGGCGTTCGAGCGCGCGCGCCCAGCGCTCGCCGAGCGCCGAGCGGGCGCCCGCGACCACGGCCGCGAGCCCGAGCCCTGCGTGCAGCATCGCCTGGCCCACGAGGTCGCGGAACCGTGCGCTCGCGGGGCCGCCGAGCTCGCGCAGATAGGGGCTGTCCACGAACGTGAGCAGGCCCACGCCGCGCGCGAGCAGCGACAGCACGTAGTAGAGCGTGAACAGGTACAGCACGTCACCGGTGTCGAACGCGCCGGCGGGACGGCGCACGAACGGCCACGCGGCGACGCCGGCGAACCCGGCCGCGGCGATCCACACGAACAGGTCCACCGACAGCGGGCGCGCGAGCAGCGCGGCGCCGGCCCACGCGAACAGGGCCACCAGTTCCACCGGCACGGCGGGCGCGGCGGCGCGGGGCAACGCGATCGCGCGGGTCATGCGGCCTTCGATCGTTCGGGAGCGCGCGGTGCGTCGTCGCGCGGGCGCGCCGGGACGGTCGCGTCGTCGTCCACGGGGCGAATCGGCGCGGGCGCGGCGGCCGCGCGCGGTTCGCGCCCCAGCAGCGCCAGCGCCAGCGCGTGCAGGAACCCGACGCCGTACGCCGCGTGCATCACCGGCAGCACCACCGGCAGCAGCGCCGCCTCCGGCGCGATCCGCGACAGGCCCGTGTGCAGCGCGGCCACCGCGAGGAACGCGGCGTAGGCGCCGGGCAGTACCAGCGCGAGCGGCGCGAGTGGCGTGACGGCCAGCGCCGCGCTCGCCGCCATGCCCGTCACGAACGCCGCCGGCACCAGGTGGCGTGGCGACGACGGCCAGCCGCCGCGCTTGCGGATCACGCGCACCTTCCAGAAGCCGTAGCCGCGGTACTGGCGCCACAGCCCGGCCGGCGTCGCGCGACTCCAGTACTCGGCCGCCAGCTCCGGCAGCATCACGATGCGGCCACCCGCGCGGCGCAGGCGGTCGGAGAGTTCGTCGTCCTGGTTGCGCACCAGCGTCTCGTCGAAGCCGCCGAGCAGCTCGAACACCTCGCGCCGCCACACGCCGAACGGCAGGTGATCCACCTCGGCGCGGCGCACGGCCGTGCGGAACGTGGCGCCGCCCACGCCCCACGGCGTGCTCATGGCCAGCGCGATCGCGCGCGCCATGCGCGTTTCCCCGCGTGCACGCACGGGACCGCCGGCGCACTCGGCCTCGCCGCGGCGCAGCAGCGCGACGCTGTCGCGCACGTACGCCGGGGGCACGCGGCAGTGGCCGTCCACCCGCACGATCACGCGTCCGCCGGCCTGGGCGAGCGCACGGTTCAGCCCGTGCGCCACGTAGCGCTCGGGGTTGTCGATCAGCCGCACGCGCGGGTCGTGCGCCGAGACCGCGGCCACGATCGCGCGCGTGGCGTCGCTGGAACGACCGTCCGCGACCAGGATCTCGAGGCGGTCGTGAGGCCAGTCCTGAGCGCACACGGACTCGAGCGCGGCGCCGATGTGCGCCTCCTCGTTGCGCACGGCGAGGATCGCCGTGACGCGCGGCCACGCCGGCAGCGGGCACTCCGAGAGCCACTCGCGCAGTAGCGGCTTCACGACCGCCTCCGTGCGTCGCCGAGCAGCGGCACGAGCCGCAGCCCGAACGCCGCGGCGGCGTACAGCGCCGCGCCGATCGCGAGCACCGCGAGCGCCGGCAGCGGGGCCCAGCGCGCGCCCGCGGCCCACAACGCGCCGAGCGCGGCCACGAGCGGCAGCAGCGGCGCCACGCGGCGCGCGGACTCGCGCACCGGCAGCCACTCGCGCAGCGCCACGCTCCACGCGATCGCGGCGGTGGCGAAGCCCGCGAACAGCGCCAGCGCGCCGCCGAACGCGCCCAGGCGCGGCACGGCGACGAGGCCCACCACCACGATCACCGCGGAGGCGGCGGAGTACACGCGCAGGCGCAGCACCTCGCCGCGCGCGGCGAGCGCCACCTGTTCGAGCAGTCCGCTCACGGCATACAGCGGCAGCGCCAGCGCGCACAGCACCAGCGAGGGCGCGGCGTGCGCGTAGGCGGCGCCGAACAGCGCGGTCAGCAGCGGCGCGGGCAGCACGACGCACGCGAGCGCGGCCGGCAGCGCGGTGGCGGCCATGAGCGCGGCCGCGTCGGCCACGGTCTCGCGGTGTTCGTGCGAACCCGGCGCGCCGCGAGCAGCGGGAACATGTGGCCACCACACCGAGTGCACACCTCGAGCGCCGCGAGCAGCAGCCGGAACGCCGCGGCGAACACCCCAGCAGGCGCGGCCAGCATGCCGGCGAGAGCAGCGCACCGCACGCTGCCGATGCCCGCGATCGCGCCGAACGAGAAGAGAGCGAGCGGCGGGCATGCGCGCGCCAGCCGGCTTCGGGCGCGCTGGCCGCCGTCGAGCGCGCCGCGTGCCATCAGCCGCGGCACCGCCACGGCCGCCTTCACCGCGAAGCTCGCGCCCCACGCCAGCGCGGCGCAGCGAGTGCGTGCGCGGCAGGATCACCGCCGTGCCACGAGCGCGATGGCGTACGCGACGTTCGCGCCGCACAGCCCGCGGAAGTCCTCGAGCCCGCGCAGCGCCCAGTCCGGGAACGCGGCGTACGCGAGCAGGTACGCGCTGCTCGCCGCGAGCACCGGCGCGAGCGCGTTCCGCGCGATCGGCAGCCACGCCGACGCCGCGAGCACCGCGGCCGTGAGCATGGCCGCCGCGCCCAGGCGCGCGAGCCAGAACGGCTGCGCCACGCCGTGGAGCGGCACGACTTTCGCCGCGCGCCGGCGCGCCAGTTCGCGCGTGGCGTAGCCGCTGTTCGCCGCCGCGTCGCCGGCCAGCCACACGTACTGCACGATGGCGAGCGCGAACGTGAAGCGCCCGAAGTCCTCCACCGTGAGCTGCCGCGCGCCGAAGAACGACACCCACAGCGATGCGCCACGCGCGGCCATTGGCGGCGTTCCAGCCGAGGTTGACCGAGCGCGCGCACGGGCGCGGAGCCGCCGCGGCCCAGGTGCGGCGAGTGCCGGAGGATCGACCGCGGTCGCGGGGAGGCGCTCACGCGGCGGCGAGCTCTTCGCGTTCGGCGGCCCCTTCGGCGCGCGGCTTCCGCCCGCCACGCGGCGAGCGCCGAGCGCCGCGCCGAGCAGCAGCCCGCCGGCGGCCATGGGCGCGCGGCGCGGCGCCGAAACGGCGGCGGCTCCGCGGCGTCGAGCACGTTCAGCACCGGGACGTCGCGGCCCTCCTCGACCTTCGCCATCTCGTACTGGCGCGCGAGCGCGCCGACCACGGCCTCGCGCTCGGCGAGCATGAGCCGGCTCTGCTCCACGAGCAGGCGCGGCGAGTTGCCGAAGCGCAGGTTCTGCTCGCGGAACGCCCGCAGCGCGCCTCGGCGCGCGCGAGGTCGTCGCGCGCGCGGTCGAGCTGGCGCTCCACGAACCGGCGCGTGGCGCCCGACTGCGTGGTCATGCCGTTCAGCACGATGTCCTGCAGGATCGCCACGGCCGCGTTCGCGGCGGCGGCGGCCACCGCGGGATCGCGGTCGCTCACCTGCACGGTCAGCAGGTTCGTGCGCCGGTCGAGGGCGGCGTCGATGCGCTTGCGCATGCTCCGCATCGCGCGCTCGCGGCGCTCAGCCCGTCGGCGCCCGGCTGCACGAGGTCGAGATACGTGGCGGTCCGCCCACGCCCGGCGGGCACGCGCTCGGCGAGCAGGCGCGACAGGAGCCGGCGGCTGCGCGGTGTCGGGGTCGTGAGCGCGTTCGACGACGCGCCGCCAAGCCGAGCCCGAGCGCCTCGGCGCCGAGCCCCAGCTGATCGAGCGCCGACAGCCCGTTCGCGCGCGGCGCCGCCGGTGCACGGTGACGCGAGCGACGTAGGTGGGCGGCAGCACGAACGACAGCGCCACGGCGGCGAGCGCCGTGATCACCGCGCCGACGGCGATGGCAGCGGCGCGCGCGCAGCACGGCGAGCAGCAGAAGGCCGGCGGACGGAGGCCGTCGACGAGCGCGGCGTCGAGTCCGGCGGCGAGCGGGCCGCGTGCGTGGGAGCGGTTCATTTCGAGCTCTGGCCCACGAGGTACACGGTCGTCGCGGCGCTCGCGAGGATGCTCATGAGCGTGGCGAAGTCCTTCAGGTGGTCGCCGCGCTCCTGCTCGAGGCGCGGGCACGATCACGCGGCTGCCGGGCTCGGGCTGGCCGCCCTTGCGCACGCGGCCGCTCGGCGACATCACCACCACGCCGCGCTTGTCGGCGTCCTGCCGGTAGCCGCTGGCCTGCGTCACGTAGTAGCCCACGCCGGAGCCGGGCTGGTACAGCGCCACCACCGGGTTCAGCACCGCGCCCTCGATGCTCACCGTGGGCGTGAAGCGCGGCACGCGCAGCGTGTCGCCGCGCACGAGCACGAGGTTCGCCGAGCTGCGCGCGCGCTCTGCAGGGCGCGCGGCAGGTCGAAGCGAGCTGCGCGCGCGCGCCGCGCACGAAGCGCGCGCCCTTGCGTACGCGTAGTCGGTGAGCCCGCGCGGCGCACCACGTCGGCCACGCGCTCGTCCTCGCGCATCAGCGCGTACGTGCCGGGGAAGCGCACCTCGCCCTCGACCGTGACGAACGCCTGCTCGCGGAACGTGGGGTCGCGGCGGATGAACACG
>JBGAOB010000072.1:0-16955 GCA_044222045.1 Candidatus Eiseniibacteriota bacterium | reverse complement strand
ACGGTCCGGGGGCGCGGCGTTTCGCGGAGCCCGCGCCGGCATTCCGAGACAAGTTCCCCATTGAATTGCCGCCGCCGGCTCCCGCAAGCTTGTGCACGTCCCTCGTTCACGGAGTTGGTCCGGCGCAACCCCCACGCCCAACGGTCCTGTCCCCACGGAGGAGGAGCGACCGATGGTGCCCAGTATCCCGAGGTACTCGCCCACGCATTCGCGGGGGGCGCGTACCGTCTCGCCCACGCTCGAGGGGCGCCGCCACGACGCGCTGCGCACGATGTCCATCGGCGGTGTCGTGTGCATGCTGGGATCGGTGGCGACCTTCTGGGTCATCAAGCACCCGGCGGCCGCGCCGTTGTTCGTGGTCGGCTGGCTCGCGATCACGCTCGGCGGTCTCGCCTTCTTCCGCGGGCTCTGGCTGTTCATCCGCGATTAGTCGCGCGCGGGAGGATGGCGTTCGACCCGCGTCGTTCGCGAGCCTGCTCGGAGCAGCAGCAGGGGGGCTGAAGCCGTGCGATCGCGGCTCCGGGCCTGCCGGTGCACGGGTGAGAGTCGTGAACCCGCCCCCGCGACCGGCCTCCGGGTCGGTGGACATCTCGAACGCGCTCGACCACCGACATGGAGGCCGCACATGCCCACCGTGCAGTCCCGGTTCGGAAGCACACGGAGGGGTCTCCTGCTGTTCGCCTGCCTCGTGGGAGCCGTCCTCGCGGGGGTCGCGCCGGTGTGGGCCGCCCGCGCCCTCGTCCTGAACGGGAGCGTCCTCCTCGGCGACGCGAGCGCGGAGGTCGGCTATCTCACGGCCCTCGGCTACCAGGTCGACCTGCTGCCCACGGCGTCGACACCGTGGCCCACGACACCGGCCGAGTTCTCGGTCTACGACCTCATCTTCATCGGTGACAACGAGGGGTGGACGAATCCGGTCGACCTCACGCCCGCCATCGCGACCGCGCTCGTCTGGGGGCCGATGATCGACGGCAACGCGATCGTGGTGGGAGGACGTGCGAACTATGCGGTCGGTCCGGTCCAGCCGAACCTGATGAGGGCCGCCATCGATTTCGCGGCAGCGCAGCCGGGCAGGCGGGGGTTCTGCTGCATCTCGACCAACTCGAACCCCGCGAGCATGCCTTCCGGCACTCCTCTTCCGGTACTTGCGGGTCTCGGGGCCGGCGGCTTCCGCGGCTTCAGCTGCCGAGCGTTCGAACTCCACAAGAGCCTGGATCATCCGGCGCTCACCCGGCTGTCCGACTTCTACCTGTCCTTCGCGTTGTCGGCCGTCGGCCAAACCGCCGGTGCATGGACCGCGTTCGAATCCTGGCCCCCGGACTTCCAGGTCGTCGCGCTCATCGGCGACCTGTACGGGTTCAATTACACGGGAGCGGACGGCGTCTCGGGCTGGCCGTTCATCCTGGCCCGGGGCGCCGGCCTGACCCCGGTGCCGGCGCTGGAGTTCGCCGAGGCGGACTGGTGGCAGGACGCGTTTCCATTCAACGAGGATCCCGCACTCCCGGGCACGACCGCGTTCGACTCGACGTCGGCACTCGTGAAGTCGGGCCGCAATACGATGCTGATGTCGGACGATGCGCTCCACGGTTACTGGGGTGACTACCGCCACGACATCCCGGGAGATTCACTGGTCGTCTGCACGTGTGACGACGACCTTCGGCTGGACCTCGTCTTTCGAATCCTCCCGGGGCCCGGCAACTACAAGCCCACCCCACGACCCCACATGGCGCCGGGGGGCGAGCCGGTCGGAGAGCTTCTCCGACTTCCCACCGACACGGTGCAGGTCGTGGTACCCGGAGACGCCTCGTTCTGGGGCCAGTACCTCTCGAATCCCGGCGAGTTCGGCTCGCCGGGCGGGCACCACGCGGGCACGAGGTGGGACCCGGACACCTGGAACAGCGCGAGAATGGACACGGCCGAGATCAACCTGTTCCCCGTCGAGGGCCGAGGGAATCTCACGCGCGCGAATCCCTGCGTCTGGTCGGCGACCCTCCACGAGTCGGACCCCAAGTTCTCCGTCCTGGGGGTGGTGAAGCACCGGTGCTTCCTGGTCGACCCCGCGCAAAGACCCGCGGCCGCGAACCTGACCTGCACGAGCGAACCGTCCTGGCTCTTTGGGCCCGGTGTCGGCTACGACTCGTCTCCGCTGACGCGTGAGCTCACGAAGATCATCCCCGACGGTCTCCTGACGCCGGGCTCCCACGTCGAGTACTTCATCCGCCGATCGCACGTCTCGAATCCGGGTGTGTTCACGGCACTCCCCGATACGAACCGGGTGGTCCCGCAGAACAGCACCTTCGCCGCGAGCACCGGGTTCTGTTCGGGGCGGGTCCCGTTCGTGGATCTCGATGGACATCGCTGGCAGGAGTTCAGCGTCCTGCCCGACCGGTGGAAGGCGACGGAGTACGGTGGAGAGGGCGCCGCCTGCATGCTGCACGTGGACATCGCCAACGGCAGCGGAGACGAATCCGACTGGGTCGCGTGCGCCGACCTGCTGGGGGCGACGTCCGCCGCGAAGTGGGGTGCCCACAATGGGTGGCACATCCCGGCGCTGACCGCGGATCCCAACGAACCGCAGCATTTCGTGCGGCACCACGCGGGCCAGGCGGGCAGCACGTGGGACCTCTACTCCGTCCAGAAGGCTCACTTCGGTTCGGTGGCGGACACCGTTCCGGGGACGATCGCCATGTGGTGGAACGAGAGCACCCGGGGATTCGCCGGCTCCATCGGCAGTCGCTATTCGCAAGCCATCCCATGGCCGTCCCTCGCGGGCCGGACGGCTCGAGTCGGCCCCACGAAGGAGATGCTCCGCGCGTACTACCGCATGCTCTACGCGACGGGAGGCGACGCGGAGTTCGACCTTCTCGGCCCCCACGACTTCCGGAGCCAGGACGACGCGGGCATCCTCGTGGACTTCCTCGCGGCGCCCGGCGGAACCGCACAGCCGCGAGGCATCCTGGTGCAGGGAGATGCCGTGGCGACGGCGCTCTTCCGGGAGTCGTTCGACTGGCCCACCCACAACCAGCTCCTCACCCGGTACTTCGGCACCGACCTTCGCTCGATCGACTACCGCGAGATCAGTTCGAACACCACGGCCTGCCCGGCGCTGTCCGTCTCGTTTCCGTCGGGAGCCGGCGGTTCGTACGCGCTCGAGGCCGTGCTGCGCCCGGCGCACGACGTCGTGCAATCGTCCCCGGTATCCCCGGGCGCGGCTCCGCTCGTCGCGGCGACCTACCCGCCCTACGGACCGAACGCTCCCTACGCGGCCTCGATTCACGGTCTCGCGTCACTTCCCGCTCGGAACTGGATCAGCTGGTTCGACGCGTTCCGCCTGCGATCCGTCGTGAACGCGGAGTGCGGCGGCGTCTCCGATCGTCGCCACTACATGTCCCAGGTGCTCGGCGGCGTCTTCGCCGATGTGTGCGCGGTCGCGCCGGCGGGCGAGGGGCAGGTGGACGTTCCGCTCACGGCCCGGCCCTCGGACGATTTTCGCGTGCTGTCGAACCCGTCACGCGCGGGCGAGGTGCGATTCGAACTTCGGTTGAGCCGGGGTGGTCCGACGACCGTGCTCGTCACCGACCTCGCCGGGCGGCGAGTCCGGGCGCTCGAGTTCGACGCTCGCCCGGGGGCCCTGCACCGGCTGTCGTGGGACACGAGGGACGATCGCGGGGAACGATGCCCGGCAGGCGTCTACTTCGCGCAACCCCGCGGTTCCGGTGTGGCTTCCCGTCGGTCGCGTTCGATCGTCCTCGTGCGCTGAGACGGAGCAGGGCGGCGGGACCGGGATCCCGGAACCGCCGCGATGCGCATCGACCGCACGCCCGCCTCGTCGCGGGCTCGAGGCCTCAGCCCGCCCAGAGCGTGCGCGCGGTGAGTTCGCGATGGTCCATGCCGGCGGCGCGGTCCATCAGGCGCCACCGTTCCGGCAATTCGGCGGCGAAGCGCCACTCGTCGGCGCGGCCGCCCCAGCCCGCGAACACGTCCGCCCACTCGTCCCACCACGGCGACAGCCGCCGCGCGATGGGCTCCACCACGAGCACGCCCGCGCCTTCGCGCCGCCAGCGCGCGATCGAGTCGAGCAGCCCGGCGCGCGCGCGATCGTCCAGTTCGTTCACCGCCCAGCCCAGCGTCACCAGCGCGCCGGCGGCCGCGAAGCGCTGCCGCGCGAAGTCGCCGGCGCGCGCGCGGCCGGTCAGGCCGAGCGCCTCCCAGTTCCAGCGCGCCTCCTCCAGCGCCCAGCGGCTGCGGTCCACGCCTTCGACCGCCGCGGGCGGTTCGAACGCCAGCGCGACGGCCGCGCCGACCACGCCCGTGCCGCAACCGAGGTCGACCACGCGCTCGGGCGCCCTCGCTTCGCGCAGGAGTTCGCGCGCCACGTGTGCCGCAGTGGCGAAGTGGAGCGCCCCGTAGAAGAGCGCGAACGCCGCGCGCTTGCCGGCGGTGTCGAGGTCGGCGCCGCGCGCCAGGCGGTCGCGCCGTTCCACGTACACGCCCGACAGCGCCTCGAGCGCACGCCGCACCTCGGTGAACGTGAGCGCGGAGAGATGGCGCGCCTCCAGCCGGTCCCACCACGGGGCGAGCCGGGCCACGGGATCGGCGGCATCGGGGCGTGCGGTGTCGTCGGCGCTCACGGGACGATGCGCCGGAACGACAACGGGCGCTGCAGCCGCTCGAGCCCGCTTCGCGACGGCCGGTCCGTCTGCACGATCACGCGCTCGAGCGAACGCATCGCGTTGAGGTCGTCGACCATGCCGCGCGTGGGCGGCGCGCCGCCGGCGAGCACGACCAGCCGCAGCGGCCCGTTCACCATGTTCCACGCCTCGGCCGCGCTGCGCGTGGGAGGCCAGCCGGGCAGGATCACGATCAGGTCCAGGTCCACCGGGCGATGGTTCAACGACTCGACCGCTTCGAATCCCTCGGGCCACTCGGGCAGCGAGATCACGACCTTGGACAGGCCGTACGTGTACTGGAGGTCGTTGAAGTCCGCCGCGTTCGGCAGCCGCGTGAACTGCACCGTGGTGCCGAGCGCCAGGTCGGAGCGGTCCAGGATCAGCGGCACGCCGATGTACGCCGGCGACTCCGCCGCGCGCGACACCGCCGGCGCGGACGAAGCAGGCGCCGCGGCGCCGGGGCCCGGCCCGGTGGACGCGCAGCAGGTGAGCGTCAGGCCCAGCGCGGCCAGCAGGATGGGCGGCCGCAACGGCAGGACGGGAAACGGACGCATGATGGGTCCCTGCAATGGGAGGAAGGTCGGGAAGCGTGCGATCGGGGCGCACGCTACCGCGCGGGGCCGGGGGGCGGAAGGGCGGTGGGTGGCACTTTTCGCGGGCCTGCCGCCGGGCGCGAATGCTAGGCTCGCCCCACGGGCGTCACCGACCTCGACCGGGTGGACGTTTTCGGAGGATTACCCCATGCGATCGCTTCGCGGCCTCGTCCTCGCTCTCGGATGCACCGCCCTGGTCGGCCTGTCGGCCGGCTGCTCGAAGGCCCCGGCCACGGCGCCCACGATCACGCTCGAGCGCGTCACGGGTGTGGTGACGTCGATCGTGGACATGCGACCGGCCGACGGCGGGGTCGACCTGACGGTGACCGCGACCCGCGGGGCCGACCAGGTCTTCTCCCTCGGAAGCCTCCGGATGATCGGGGCCAACGATCAGCCCGACCTCCAGTTGCACGCTCTGGTCAGCACGCTCGTGGTGGGCGACCGGGTGATCGCAACGGGCGAGCGGCAGGGCAGCCGGGTCGTGCTGACCAGCCTGCGCCGGCTCTCCCCGCGCTGAGGCCGACCGCCCCGGCGGGACCCCGTCGGGCTCCCGGCCCCCCCGGGGCAGCGGGCGCCACCGGGCTACGCCGTGAGGGCGGCCCGGCCCGACGATTGACACCTTTTCGGAGAGCGTGTTACAAACTCCGGCCTTCGTGACCATCCCAGAGGTCTGTCGAGACCGCTGGGCCGTCCGCGCGCCCATCGGGGCAACGACTTGTCCGGGGCAGCGCCGGGGCGGCGAGTCCACGGTCTCCAGGGAGTCCATCCGTCATGTACGCCATCGTCAACATCAACGGTGTCCAGCAGAAGGTGTCGCCGGACCTGGTGCTCGAAGTGCCTCTCATGTCCGGCGAGCCCGGCGCCAAGGTCACGTTCGACCAGGTGCTTCTGGTGGGCAACGGCGACAAGATCTCGGTGGGGCAGCCCACCGTGAAGGGCGCTTCGGTCGCGGTCGAGATCGTCGAGCACCTGCGCGGCCCGAAAGTCCGCATCTTCAAGTACAAGCGTCGGCACGACTATCGCCGTCGCAAGGGTTATCGCGACGAGCTCACGCGCCTGCGCGTGACCGCGATCACGGCGTAAGGAGCGAGTCATGGCTCACAAAAAAGGTCAGTCCAGCACCAAGAACGGCCGCGACTCCAATGCGCAGCGGCTCGGCGTCAAGCGTTTCGGTGGTGAGCGCGTCACGGCCGGCATGATCCTGGTCCGCCAGCGCGGCACCGTGATCCACCCGGGCCTCAACGTGGGACGCGGCGGCGACGACACGCTGTTCGCGCTCGTGGACGGGCACGTGGAGTTCACGCGCTACGGCCGCAGCCGCAAGAAGGTCCATGTGAAGCCGGAGACGGCGCCGTCCGCCAACTGACGGGCGCAGCACCCAGTCTTTCCAGACGCCGCCACCGGCCCCTCGGCCTGTGGCGGCTTCGTCTTTCACTTCCAGGAGGGAGCCGTGAAGAACAAAGTGGCCGTGATCGGCGCCGGTAACGTGGGTGCGAGCGCCGCGCTGTACATCGCCGAGCGCGGGCTGGCCGATGTGGTGCTGATCGACCGTCCCGAGATGGACGGCATGCCGCAGGGCAAGGCGCTCGACATGCAGCAGGCGGCGCCCGTGTGGCACAAGGGCGGCCGCATCGAAGGCGCCACCGATCTCGCCGCCGTGAAGGGCTGCGACGTGGTGGTGATGACCGCCGGCTTCCCGCGCAAGCCGGGCATGTCGCGCAGCGACCTGCTCAAGGCGAACGCCGACATCATCAAGCCCGCCGCCGAGGCCGTGAAGCAGCACGCGCCGAATGCCTACGTGGTCGTGGTCACGAACCCGCTCGACGTGATGGCGTGGCTGTTCTGGCACACCACGGGCTTCCCGAAGCACCGCGTGCTGGGCATGGCGGGCATCCTCGACTCCGCGCGCTTCCGCGCGTTCCTCGGCATGGAGCTCAACGTGAGCGCCGCCGACGTGCAGGCGATGGTGCTCGGTGGCCACGGCGATTCCATGGTGCCGCTGCCGCGTTACACGACCGTGTCGGGCATCGCGATCACCGAGCTGATCCCGGCCGACCGCCTGGCGCAGATCATCCAGCGCACGCGCGACGGCGGCGCCGAGATCGTGAAGCTGCTCAAGACCGGCTCGGCCTACTACGCCCCGGCGATGAGCGCGGTCGAAATGGTGGAGGCGATCCTCACCGACCAGAAGCGCCTGGTGCCGTGCAGCGTGATGCTGGAGGGCGAGTACGGCCTCCACGGCATGTTCTGCGGCGTGCCCGTGATGCTGGGCGGCAAGGGCGTCGAGAAGATCGTGGAGCTGAAGCTCGAGGACGCCGACCGCGCCGCGCTGCACAAGTCGGCGAACGACGTCGCGGACATGATCAAGGAGCTGAAGGGCTGAAGCGCCCGGCGGCCGCGTGCCGCCGGCATCCCATGCGCGCCGCGTTCGGGAACCACGGACGCGGCGCGTTTCGTTCACCGGACCCGGGGAGCCACGGATGCGCGCCGAAGTCACCACCGTGCTGCTGCTGGCGATGAGCAACGTGTTCATGACCGTGGCGTGGTACGGCCACCTTCGCAACATGCGCGACAAGCCGTGGGTCGTGGCGGCGCTCGTGTCGTGGGGGATCGCGCTGTTCGAGTACCTGCTGCAGGTGCCCGCCAACCGCATCGGTCACCGGGTCATGAGCGTGTCGCAGCTGAAGATCCTGCAGGAGGCGATCACGCTGTCGGTGTTCGTGCCGTTCGCCGTGCTGTTCCTGAAGGAGCGCCCGCGGCTGGACTTCCTGTGGGCCGCCCTGTGCATGATGGGCGCCGTGTGGTTCGTCTTCCGCGGCGCGACGCCGCGACCCTGAGGAGCGCGCCATGTGTCGCAACATCCGCACGCTGCACCACTTCGATCCGCCCGCGACCGACGACGAGGTGCGCGCGGCCGCGCTCCAGTACGTACGCAAGTTGAGCGGCGCCACGAAGCCCTCGCGTGCGAACGAGGCGGCGTTCACGCACGCGGTGGACGAGGTCGCGCGCGTGTCGCGCGAGCTGCTCGCGGCGCTCGTGGCCACGGGGCCGCCCAGGAACCGCGAAGTGGAAGCGGCGAAGGCGCGCGAGCGCAGTGCGCGGCGGTTCGGGCGCGGCGAGCCGCAGGCCTGACGCCGGGACCGCCGACGGCGCCGGGGAGTTCCGCGCGCGGTCGGCATCGCCCCTCACGGGAGGAACCCGCTCGATGACGATGCCCGAAGGAATGCACCCGCCGTCGACGCCCGACGGCCCCGTCGTGTCGTGGCTGCTCGAAGGCGATCCCGCGCTGCGCTGGCAGGTGCTGCGCGATCTCACCGACGCGCCCGCGGATCGGGTCGCCGCCGAGCGTGCGCGAGTCGCCACCGAGGGCCTGGGCGCCCGGCTGCTCGCGGCGCAGGCTCCCGACGGCCGCTGGGGCGGGGCCGCGTGGAACCGCGGATGGGACTCCACGATGCACGCGCTGATGGTGCTGCGCGAGCTGGGTGTCGATCCCGCCGCCGCGCCCGCACGGCGCGCCGTGGAACGCGTACGCGAGCAGGTCACGTGGCAGGGCTGCGCGCCGCCCGAGTGCGACCACCACCGGTTCTTCGAGGGCGAGGTCGAGCCCTGCATCAACGCGCAGGTCGCGATGGTCGGCGCGTACTTCGGCCAGGACGTGCGCGGGCTCGTGCAGCGGCTGCTCGGCGAGCAGCTGACGGACGGCGGCTGGAACTGCGACACCGAGCGGGGCTCCAAGCGGTCGTCGTTCAACACCACGATCTGCGTGCTCGAGGCGCTGCTCGAGTACCAGCGATCCGCCGCGGATCCTCTCGACGTGGAGGCGGCGCGTCGGCGCGGCGAGGACTATCTGCTCGAGCGCCATCTGCTGCGTCGGCGCTCCACCGGCGAGCCGATCGAGCGCGATCGCAAGGGGGGCGCCGTGTGGACGCGTTTCGCGTTCCCGACGTGGTGGCACTACGACGCGCTGCGCGCGCTCGACCACCTGCGCGCCGCCGGGCTCGCCCCCGACGAGCGCACGGCCGAGGCGGTCGCGCTCGTCGAATCGAAGCGTGACGGCGACGGCCGCTGGTCGCTGGAGGCCCGCTACCCGGGCCCGCTGCCGATCGAGCTCGACGAGGGCGAGGGCCGGCCGAACCGGTGGATCACGCTGCGCGCGCGCCGCGTGCTGGACTGGGCCGCGGGGCCGCGCTGAACGGCGCCACGCTGAACGGCGCCGGGCGTGTGACGGCGCAACGCTGGTCGGCGCCCGGTCCGCGCACGCGGGCGAGCCGCGAAGAGGACTAGAGGGCGGGGGCGGAACGTGCCGACAACTCCGCCATCGCGCTCGCACGGTGCGCGCGCGCGGAGGCCCCATGCCCACGTCTCTCACCTCGATGCCCCGTTCGGAGTGGCTGCGCCGCGTGCTCGCGGGAGTCGCCCCGCGACTACGCACCTTCGTCGGCCTGCAGGCACCACGGCCGCCCGGTGCCGAGCGCCCGGTGCCGCTCTTCGGCATCACCTCGGTGGTCCTGCTCGCTTTGGGTTTCGTGATCCTGCGTGAGATCCAGCGCGCCGCGCCGCAGTCCATGCAGTCGCTCGTCGGTGGGCTCGTGGCCGGCGGTGTGTTCCTCGCCCTGCTGCCGCTCGTCTACCTGGCCGCGAGGGCCGGCATCCGCCGGCACGAGCGCGCGATCGGCTTCGCGTGGGTCGGCATGGGCGCGGTGCTGCTCTTCGCGGGAAGCCTCGTGACGGGCTTCGTGCTGGACCTGGCGATGACCGGGATCCTGCCGGCGTTCCTGCTGCTGGGTCTCCGGCGCTGACGGCCGCCGCCCACGAAGCCCTTCCACCCGACGCCCGCGATCGGCACAATGCGCGGCCTCGCACCGGTCGCCGCGCCCGGAGTCGCGCTGCGCACCGTTCACGGCTGCAGCGTCCACCCCGGAGGCCTTCCATGAGTCCGTTGCCCAGCATCCCGCCCGGAACCGGCGAGCATCCCGTCTCGTTCGTGGTGCTCGCGAGCCGTGACCTCGACGGTTCGCGCGCGTTCTACGCGAAGCTCTTCGGCTGGTCGATGATGCCGCTCTCGGCCGAACTGGCCGCGGGCACCGGGCCGGCGGGGCCGGGCATGGCCCTGCGCGCGAACCAGCCCGAAGGTGCGCAGACGTGCGTCCCGTTCATCGGCGTGGCCAGCGTGGACGCGATGCTGGAGCGCGTATCGGCAGCCGGTGGGCGGACGGAGCGCGCGCCGTGGACGATCCCCGTGCTCGGCAGGCTCGCGCGCATCGAGGACCCGTCGGGCACGGTGTACGGGATCTTCGAGTCCCGGGGCGTGCCGCCGCAGCCGAAGATCCCGATGCCGTTCGGCGACAACCCCAAGCCGCCGCCGGGCGCGATCTGCAGTCTCGAGTTGCACACTTCGGGCGGCGATGCGGCGGCCAGGTTCTTCGGCGACGTGTTCGGCTGGGGCACGATCGAGACCATGCCGGGCTATCTCGGCTTCGACCCGGGCGCGGGCGTGGGCGGCGTGTTCCAGTCCCACACGCCGGCGCTGAGGGGCCTTGCGTACGTGTGGTCGTCGGACGTGAAGGCGAGCCTCACGCTGATCGCCGCCGCCGGCGGCAAGCCGATCGGGGACCCCATGGCCATGCCGGGCATGGGCACGTTCGGCTACTTCACCGATCCGTCGGGCACGACGATGGGGCTCATCGGCCCGTAGTGGCCGCCGCCCCGCACGCGATGCCGAACGCCCCCGATGCGCGCGATCCGCGACCCGTCGCGGTCGTGGTCGGTGCGTCGTCCGGCATCGGCCGGGCGCTCGCGAAGGAGCTCGCCGAGCGCGGCTGGCGGCTGGGGATCGCCGCGCGTCGCGAGGAGCTGCTGCGGGAGCTGGCGGCGCAACTGCCCGGCGGGGCCGAGGTGCAGCGCGTGGACGTGACCGCGCTCGACGAGGCGCGCGCCGGTCTCGAGGCGCTGATCGCGCGGCTCGGCCGCGTGGACCTGTGGGTGCAGAGCTCGGGCTGGGGCGAACCGAATCCCGACCTCACGCTCGCGACCGAGGTGCAGACCGTGGACGTGAACGTGCGCGGCTGGGTGAACGCGGTGAACGTGGCCGTGCGCGCGTTCGAGCGACAGGGCTCGGGGCACCTGGTGGGCATCTCGTCGATCGCGGGCATCCGCGGCGCCGGTGTCGCGCCCGCGTACGGCGCGTCGAAGGCCTTCGAGTCCACGTACTTCGACGCGCTGCGCTCCTCGTTCGCGCGCCGGCTGCCGCGGGTGGTGGTGACCGACGTGCTGCCCGGTTGGGTGGACACCGCGATGGCGAAGTCCCCGCAGCGCTTCTGGGTGGCGCCGGTGGACAAGGCGGCGCGCCAGATCGCCGACGCGATCACGAGGCGCGAACGGCGCGCGTACGTCACGAAGCGCTGGCGCCTGGTCGCATGGGTGCTGCGCGCCCTGCCCGACGCGCTCTGGCGGTGGCTGCAGGCGCGGCCGCGGCGGAGCTGAGGCGCTGCGCGGGCTCGACTTGCGCGCATCGCGAGATCCGCCGTTCAGTCGCCCCCCGGCGGCCGCCGAAAACCCCTGCGCCGCACCGCATGCGCCGACGGGGCGGCCCCGGGACACCACTCCCGAAGAGCCGATCGGTGCGAGCATCGCGCCGGAGGCCGCCGCACGATGAACGAAGCTCGTCGAACACACGCGATCGCTCCGCACTCGCCGACGGCGTGTGCACGCACGCGACGGTGGTGGTCCCGGGGCGGGGCGCTCCCGCGGAGGGCGACGTGAACGCCGCGCGTCGGAGTGCGAGCGCGTCCGCGTCGCGTCGGGCACTGCTCCAGGACATGGCCGGCAAGCTGCGCACGCTCGCACTCGGCTCCGCGCCCTTCGCGCCGGTGTCGGCGCCCGAGGGCCCGCGTCCGCTGCCCGTGCTGGGCGCCGCCTCGGTGGCGGTGCTCGCCGTCGGCGCGCTGGCCTGCGAGGTCGCGGTGACGTGGCCGATCGACCCCGGGGAGGGGCTCGTCACGGGCGTGATCCTGCTGGGCATCGTCGGGGCATCGTTCGCCGCGAGTCTCGCGGCGGCGAGCATGGCCGTGCAACGGCGCGAGCGCGTGATCGCGCTCGCGTACCTCGGCGCCGGGACGGTCGTGGCGCTCGTCTTGGGCTTCTGCGGGCTGATGGCGTGGGACATCGTGAAGGAAGCCGTCCGAGCGTGGAGCATGGTCCTGCGATGATTCCCGCGCCGCCGAAGAAGGCCGGGTGGGACTCGCCGGCGACGCTCGTCGTGCTCCTCGCGGTGACGGTGATCGCGAGCGCGGCCGCGATCCATCTCGACCGTCGCCGGTTCGCCGCCACGCCACGGCCCGCGACCGCGGTCGCCCCGGCGTCGACACAGCCCGCGCCGCCGGCGCCTTCGCCCGAGGGCGAGACCGACGGCCCCGTGTTCCTGTCCGACCTCGAGCCTTCCCGAGTGATCGCCGAACCCGCGGGGGGACTCGGCCGCGATCGTGCCCCGTGGGGAGGGGAGATCGCGCGGGACGGTGTCGTCGAACCGAAGGGGCTGGTGATGGCGCCCGGACCGCGCGGCGCGATCGTGGAGTACGGCCTCGACCGGCGGTTCCGCTACCTGATGGCCGATGCGGCGCTGATCGATCCCGCGTGCTATCGAAAGGGCTCGGCCCGGTTGCGCGTGCTCGTGGACGGCCAGGAGCGCTTCCGGAGCCGAACGCTGGTCCACGGCCAGCACCAGGAGGTGTTCGTGTCGTTGTCGGGCGCGGACAGGTTGCGGCTCGAGGTCGACGACGCGGGAGACGGCCCCGAGTGCGACCGGGCGTGCTGGATCGGCGCGCGACTCGTGCCGAACTTCCGCCCGATCGCGAAATGAGCGCGCGGCGCCGGCCGGCGGCTCAGCCGAAGAACAGGTAACAGACCAGGATCGCGCCGATCACGCCCGCGGCGTCGGCGGCGAGCCCGCACGCGAGCGCGTGCCGAGTGTTCTTGACGCCGATCGATCCGAAGTACACCGCGAGCACGTAGAACGTGGTCTCCGTGCTGCCCTGGATCGTGCACGCGAGCCGGCCCGCGAACGAATCGGCGCCCATCGACTTCATGGTCTCCACCATCAGTCCGCGCGCGCCGCCGCCCGAGAACGGCTTGATCAGCGCTACGGGCATCGCGTCCACCCAGCGCGCATCCACGCCGAGCGCCGTGACGCCGTGCCGGATCGCGCCGAGCAGCGCGTCGAGCGCGCCGCTCGCGCGCAGTGCGCCCACGCCCACGAGGATCGCCACCAGGTAGGGGACGATGCCGATCGCGGTGGTGAAGCCCTCCTTCGCGCCGTCGATGAACGTCTCGTAGAGCGGCAGCTTCTTGCGTGCGCCGGCCACGAGGAACGCCAGGATCACCAGCAGCAGCAGCGCGTTCGCGAGCAGGCCGGACTGCGGCCCCACCTGTTCCGCGGGCAGTTGCGAGAAGTACGCGACGAGTCCGCCGACCGCCGCCGTGATCAGCGCGAGCCAGCCGATCACGACGCCGCTCCACAGGTTGATCTTCTGCACCGCCGCCGTGACGAGCAGGCCCACCATCGTGCTGCAGTAGGTGGCGATCAGGATCGGCACGAACACGTCGGTCGGGTCCACGGCCCCGAGTTGGGCGCGGAACGTGAAGATGGTCATGGGCAGCACGGTGATGCTCGACGCGTTGATGACCATGAACAGGATCATCTCGTCGGTCGCGCGCTCGGGCTGCGGATTGAGCGTCTGCAGCTCCTTCATCGCCTTGAGCCCGAGCGGCGTGGCGGCGTTGTCCAGCCCCAGCACGTTCGCCGACAGGTTCATCACGATGGCGCCCGCGGCCGGGTGGCCGTCGGGGATGCCCGCGAACAACCGGCGGAACAGCGGCCGGAACGCGCGCGCGATGCCCTCGATGGCGCCCGCCTTCTCGCCGATGCGCATGAGCCCCAGCCACAAGCTCATCACGCCGGTGAGCCCGAGCGCGATCTCGAACCCGGTCTTGGACGAGTCGAACAGCGCGGCGACGACGTCCTTGAAGACGTCGGGCTTGCCGAAGAACACCGCCTGCACGAGCGCGGCGACGAATGCCACGAAGAAGAACGCGGCCCAGATCCAGTTGAGCATGGCGCGGGAGAATAGCGGGGATGGGGGAGTGGGAGAAGCGGCGAGGTGGGGGGCGAGTGTCCTCTGTGGTACATGTCCCGAGTGGTCACGACCGCTTCACCGGCCCCGCCTCTGAGACCGCGCAGCTTCGAGCCGAAGTCCGCACGAACGCACGGACGCACGGGCCCCTGCCGCGGGGGGCCGAGGTGCCGAGGATCATGTCAGCGAAGCAACAGCGTCTCGATCGTCTGAAGGCCCGCGCGTCGGCGGGTGACGTGCCGTCGCAGTGCCGGCTGGCCGAACACTGGATGGCCGTCGGCACGACCGCCGGGTATCGCGATGCGCTCCCCTGGTTGCGCCGCGCTGCGAGTGTGAACGACTCATGGGCGCAGTACATCCTCGGGTGGGTCTACCACCGAGGCGCCGCGGGGCGCCGAGATCTGCGACAGGCGGCGCTCTGGTACGAGCGCGCATCGGCCCAGGGGGATCCGAGTGCCCGGCTCAATCTCGGCATACTCGTCGCGAACCGGCGTGGAAGCGCACGCGATCTGCCGCGAGCGATGCAACTCTATCGTCTCGCCGCGCGCCAGGGGCGACGAAATGCCATGTACAACCTGGGCCTCTACCATGCCCTGGGTCGCGGCGTGCCGAGGAACCTCATGATTGCCCGGCGCTGGTTCGGGAGGGCAGCGGACCTCGGCGATCGGGACGCTCGTCGCATCGTCCGGGAACTCGGGGCTCTGCGAGGAGCCGGCGCGAAGGCGTCGTCCGCCGTCCTTCGGCAGATCCTGCGGCTCGACTAGTCACCCGTCTGCGGCTCGAAGGGGCTGCTCCACATCAGGAACACCGGAGGACTCCCTTTGCCTCGCTACGTCGCCTTCCTGCGGGGCGTGAGCCCCATGAACGCGAAGATGCCCGAACTGAAGCGCGCGTTCGAGGTCGCCGGCTTCACGAACGTGCGCACGCTGCTGTCGAGCGGCAACGTCGTCTTCGACGCACGCGCCGCGACGGATTCCGCGCTCGAGAAGCGCGCCGAGGCAGCCATGCGGGAGTCGCTCGGCCGGAGCTTCTACACGATCGTCCGCTCGACGAGCGCGCTGGCCGAACTGCTCGCGAGCGATCCCTACGCCACGCACCGCGTGCCGGTCGGGGCCAAGCGCGTGGTCAGCTTCCTGCGGGCCGCGCGCAAGCCGGCCGTCCGCCTGCCCCACGCCGCGGACGGCGCGCAGGTGCTGGCGCTGCACGGCCGCGAGGTGTTCACGGCGTACGTCGCGAGCCCGAAGGGGCCCGTGTTCATGAAGTTGATCGAGCAGGCCTTCGGCAAGGACGTCACCACGCGCACGTGGGACACGATCCGCAAGTGCGCGGGGGCGTGAGGAACCCATGACCATCCTGGAATCCGTCGGCCACACCAGCCTCGTGCAGCTTCGCCGCGTCGTACCTGCGGGGTGCGCCCGCGTGCTCGTGAAGCTGGAGTGGGAGAACCCCACCGGCAGCATGAAGGACCGCATGGCGCTCGCGGTGATCGCGGCCGCCGAGAAGGACGGCCGGCTGCCGCCCGGCGGCACGGTGGTCGAGTACACGGGCGGCAGCACGGGCGCGTCGCTCGCGCTCGTGTGTGCGGCGCGCGGCTACCGCATCCGCATCGTCACCTCCGACGCGTTCAGTCGCGAGAAGCTCGACCAGATGCGCGCGTACGGCGCCGAGCTGACGCTCGTGCCCAGCGAGGGCGGGCTCACCACGAAGAAGCTGATCCTCGACATGATCGAGGCCGCCCGGGTCCTGAGTCGCGAGCCGCGCACGTTCTGGACCGACCAGTTGAACAACTCCGACAGCATCGCCGGTTACTTCCCGCTCGGGGAGGAGATCTGGGAGCAGACGAACGGCGCGGTGGACGCGTTCGTGCACGCCGTGGGCACCGGCGCCTCGTCGCGCGGCGTGGCCACGGTGCTCAAGCAGCGCAAGCCCGGCGTCCGTATCGGCGTGGTCGAGCCGGCCGAGTCGGCGGTGCTGGGCGGGGGCGCGCCCGGTCCGCACAAGATCGAGGGCGTGGGCGTCGGGTACGTGCCGCCGCTCTGGGAGCCGAGGCTCGTGGACGAGATCCACGCGGTCGGCACGGCCGACGCCAAGGCGATGACGCGCCGCCTGGCGCGCGAGGAGGGCCTGTTCGCCGGGACGTCCTCGGGAGCCAACGTGCTCGCCGCGATCCGCATGGCGGAGCGGCTCGGCCCCGACGCCACGGTGGTCACGCTGCTGTGCGATTCGGGCCTCAAGTACCTGAACACCGACGTGTATCGACAGCCCTGACGCGGGCGTGCACCGGACGCCCCGCGCCGGAACGAGGAGTGGACGCTGTGCGCGGCATCGGCGATGTTCGCCGGGCAGATCCCCGCGTGACCGTATCGAGACGAGGAGCGCGAACATGACGAGCGATTGGAGCCGGGCGACGTGGGCGCAGTACGGGGGCGCGATCCAGGCGCTCGAGAACTCGATCCGCGCGTGCCCGGACGAACTATGGGGCGACGTGCCGACGTGGCACGGGTTCTCGTATCTCGCCTTCCACACGCTGTTCTGGCTCGACTATTACCTGTCCGAGAATCCCG
>JBGAOB010000071.1:0-17229 GCA_044222045.1 Candidatus Eiseniibacteriota bacterium | reverse complement strand
CACACGCACCGGGCGCCGGCCTCGGTGTTTCCGGCCCGGACCCCGGCCTGAAAGGAACGTCATGGCCGCACCGCTGATGATCAGCGTCGCCGGCATCCGCGACATCGTCGGCGAATCGCTGACGCCGCCATGGGTGAGCTTTCGCTTCGCCGCTGCGTTCGCGCCGTTCGCTGGACGACGGGCCGGTGGTGGTCGGCCGCGATGCGCGCATCTCGGGCCCGCTCGTCTACCACGCCGTGGCCGCCGGCCTGCGTGGCGCGGGGCGCGACGTGGTGGACATCGGCCTCGCCACCACGCCCACCACGCAGATGGCGGTCGAGCACCTGGGCGCCGCGGGCGGCGTGATCCTGACCGCGAGCCACAATCCCGCGCCGTGGAACGCGCTGAAGTTCCTCTCGTCGCGCGGCGAGTTCCTGGGGCCCGCCGAGGGGCGCGCGGTGCGGGACCGGTTCGAGGCCGATCGCGACCTGTGGACGACGTTCGACCGTCTCGGCGTCGAACGCCGCGAGGACGACGCGCTCGAGTGGCACCTGGAGCGCGTGCTGGGCCTCGAGTTCGTGCACGTGCCGGCGATCCGGGCGCGCCGGCTGCACGTGGTGGTGGACGGCTGCGCGAGTGTCGGCGGGTTCGCCGTTCCGGCGCTGCTCGAGCGGCTGGGCGCGCGCGTGACGCTGCTCGACTGCGAGCCGAACGGGCGCTTCACGCGCGAGTTGGAGCCGCTGCCGGAACACCTCGGAGCGCTCGGCGCGAAGGTGCGCGAGGTGGGCGCCGACTACGGCGTGGCGCTCGATCCGGACGCCGACCGGGCGGCGTTCGTGGACGCCGACGGGCGCCCGCTCGGCGAGGAGTACACGGTGGTGCTGGGCACGCGCGTGGTGCTCGCGTCCCGCAAGGGCCCGGTGGTGACAAACCTGAGTACGTCTCGTATGCTCGACACCGTCTGCGCGGCCGCGGGTGTCTCCCTCCATCGCACTCCGGTGGGCGAGGCCCACGTGGTGGCCGGCATGCGCGCTCACGGCGCGGTCGCAGGTGGTGAGGGCAACGGCGGCATGATTCTGCCCGCGGCGCACCTGGGCCGCGACGGGCTCGTGGCGGTGGCCCTCGTGAGCCAGGCGCTCGCCGCCGGTGGCACGTTGCGGGACCTGGCGCGGACGCTCCCCGAGCACGTGATGATCAAGGACAAGCTCGCGCGGCCCGAGGAGCCGTGGGAGCAGGCGGACGCGCGGCTGCGCCAGGCGTTCGAAGGCTGGCAGGTGGACACCGCCGACGGCCTGCGTTTCGGGCGCGGCGAGGACTGGGTGCACGTCCGGCCATCGGGAACCGAGCCGGTCGTGCGCGTCATCACGGAGCGCCCGAAGCCGGGCGCACGCGCGCGCTGGTGGACCAGGCGTGGCGAAGGCGCTGGCAACGAAGAACGCGCCATGTGCGGAATCGTCGGATACGTCGGCAACCGGGACTGCCTGCCCGTCCTCATCGAGGGCCTGAAGCGCCTCGAGTATCGCGGCTACGGCCGGCGTCGCCGTCCAGGACGGGGCGAAGCTCGGCGTCGTGAAGGCCACGGGCAAGATCCGCAAGCTCGAGGAGCGCCTCGCCACGACGCCCGTGAAGGGGCTGTTCGGCATCGCGCACACGCGCTGGGCCACGCACGGTGAACCGAACGACGTCAACGCGCACCCGCACGTGGACGAGGACGGCGCCGTCGCGGTGGTGCACAACGGCATCATCGAGAACTACGTCACGCTGAAGGCGGCGCTGCAGGCCGAAGGTCACGTCTTCAAGACGCAGACCGACACCGAGATCCTCGCGCACCTGATCGAGAAGCACCTCAAGCGCGGCCTCAAGCTGGAGCAGGCGGTGGGCGCGGCGCTGCGCAGCGTCGAGGGCACGTACGGCATCGCGTGCATGACCAGCCGCGAGCCCGGCGTGATCGTGGGCGCGCGTCACGGCAGCCCGCTCGTGGTGGGCATCGCCGACGGCGAGTTCTACCTGGCGTCCGACGTGGCCGCGATCGTCGAGCACACGCGGCAGGTGATCTACCTGGACGACGGCGAAATGGCCGTGCTGACGCCCGACGGATTCCATACCGCCACGATCTCGCACGAGCGGGTCGAAAAGGAGATCCACGACGTCGACTGGGATCTCTCGCAGATCGAGAAGGGCGGCTTCGGGCACTACATGCTGAAGGAGATCCACGAGCAGCCGGACTCCGTCCGCAACGCCATGCGCGGCCGCCTCAACGTGGAGGAGGGTCTCGCGCGCCTGGGCGGCCTCAACCTGACGCCCGACCAGCTCCGCGAGATCCGCCGCGTCATCATCCTGGGTTGCGGCACGTCGTGGCACGCCGGCCTGATCGGCGAGTACATGCTCGAGGAGTTCGCGCGCATCCCGGTGGAGGTGGAGTACGCCTCCGAGTTCCGCTACCGCAACCCGATCGTGGACGAAGGCACCGTGGTGCTGGTGATCTCGCAGTCGGGCGAGACGGCCGACACGCTCGCGGCCATGCGTGAGGCGCGCCGCAAGGGCGCGAAGTCGCTGGGCGTGGTGAACGTGGTCGGCTCGACGATCGCGCGCGAGTCCGACGGCGGCGTGTACATCCACGCCGGCCCCGAGATCGGCGTGGCGTCCACGAAGGCGTTCACGAGCCAGGTCACGGTGCTCGCGCTGCTCACGCTGGCGCTCGGCCGTTCGCGCGGACTGTCGCGTGAGTACGGCATCGAGATCGCGCGCGAGATGGCGCAGTTGCCCGCGAAGATCGAGCGCATCCTGCAGAACGCGGGGCCGATCGAGCGCATCGCCGAGCTGTACCAGCGACACAACAACTTCATCTACCTGGGGCGCGGGTTCAACTTCCCGGTCGCGCTCGAGGGCGCGCTGAAGCTGAAGGAGATCTCGTACATCCACGCCGAGGGCTATCCGGCGGCCGAGATGAAGCACGGTCCGATCGCGCTGATCGACGAGAACATGCCGGTGGTGTTCATCTGCACGCGCGACTCGGCGTACGACAAGATCATGAGCAACATGTCCGAGGTGCGCGCGCGCAAGGGCCGCATCATCGCGATCGCCACCGAGGGCGACACCGAGGTGCAGCAGCACGCCGATCACGTGATCCACGTGCCGCCCACGATTCCCATGCTGACGCCGATCCTGTCGGTGGTGCCGCTGCAGCTGCTGGCGTACCACGTGGCGGTGTCGCGCGGCTGCGACGTGGATCAGCCGCGCAACCTCGCCAAGAGCGTGACGGTGGAATGAGCGCCGCCGCGCGGAAGGAGATCGCTTGAAGACGCCGCTGTCGGTTCCCGGCGCGCCGCGGGCCATCGGCCCCTACGCGCAGGCCCAGGTCGTGCGGCTGCACGGCGGGCAGAAGATGGTGTTCACGTCGGGCCAGATCGCGCTCGACCCGTCGTCGGGCGACCTGGTCAAGGGTGGTGTCCCGGAGCAGGCCGAGCGCGTGCTGCTGAACCTGGCCGCGGTGCTCGAGGGCGCGGGACTGACGTTCGCCGACGTCGTGAAGACCACGGTGTACCTCGCCGACATGGCCGATTTCCAGGCCATGAACGAGGTCTACGCGCGGCACTTCGGCGACTCGCTGCCGGCACGCACCACGATCGCCGCCGCGGGACTGCCGCGCGGGGCCCGTGTCGAGATCGACGCGGTGGCCGTGGGCCGGGACCTCTGAGGATCCGGCGCGCACCCGCCCCGATTCGAAAGGTCCCCGCGTGAGCGAGAAGCGTCGCATCGAGATCCGGCTGACCGCGCAGGTCGCCTGCGCCGGTTGAGCGGCCAAGCTGGGTCCGGCGGACCTGCGTGACATGCTCGAGGGGCTCCAGTTGCCGCGGCGCGATCGCCGCGTGCTCGTGGACGCGTCCACGCTCGACGACGCCGGCGTGTTCGCGCACGGGCGCGGCGAAGCACTGGTGCAGACGATCGACTTCTTCACGCCGATCGTGGACGACCCGTACGACTTCGGCCAGATCGCCGCGGCGAACGCGCTGTCGGACGTGTACGCCATGGGCGGCCGTCCGCTCACGGCGCTCGCGCTGCTGTGCGCACCCGAGACCGGCCTGCCGCACGAGGTGGTGCGCGCGGTGCTGCAGGGCGGGCTCGACAAGATGAAGGAGGCGGGGGCGAGCGTGGTGGGTGGTCACTCGGTGCGCGATCCGGAGCTCAAGTTCGGCTACGCCGTCACGGGTGTGGTCAAGCGCCGGCAGCTGCTGCGCAACAGCGGCGCGCGGCCCGGCGACCGCCTGTTCCTCACGAAGCCGCTCGGCACCGGCGTGCTCGCGACCGCGCTCAAGCGCGAGCGGCTGGACGAGCCCGCGCTGCGCCGCGTGACGCGCCAGATGGCCACGCTGAACCGAGGGGCCGCCGAAGCGGCGGTGGAGTTCGGGGCGCGTGCCGCGACGGACGTGACGGGCTTCGGCCTGCTCGGCCACGCATCGCAACTCGCGGACGCGAGCGGCGTCTCGCTGCGGCTGGCGCCCTCGACGGACTGGCTGTTGCCGCGCGTGCTCGAGTTCGTGGCCGAGGGTGTCGCGCCCGGCGGGCTGCGCAGCAACCGGTCGTTCTACGGCGCGCGCGTGGATGCGGGCCCCGTGGCCGGGCCGCTGCTGGAGGCGCTGTTCGATCCGCAGACCTCGGGCGGCCTGCTCGTGGCACTGCCCGCGCGCCGGGCGGCGGGCTTCGCGACCGCGTTGCGGCGGCGGCGCGCGTGGTGCCAGGAGATCGGGGAAGTCGTCGCGCGGACGGCACACGCCGTGGTGCTTGCCGCGTGATGCGGACGATGCGGGAACGAATGGGTTCTGGTGGACCCCGGGGACTTCAAATCCCGCGGTCGGGCGCGTCGAGCGTCCGAGGTAGGTTCGATTCCTACGCGTTCCCGCCACTCTTCGCGCTGGCGCTGGCGGCGGCCGTGTCGGCGCTGGTCGGCGCTTCGCCGGCGCTGGCGCAGAAGCCCGGCAGCTACCGCGACGTGCCGGCGACGCCGGACACGGTGGCGCCGGCGCCGGTCGAGGCGGCGCCGGAGTCGATCGCGCTCGCGCCGGTGGACACGACGGCGCTGCGCCGGCTGCGCGTGAAGCACTGGTCGGATCAGCCGCGGCTCGTCATGCTGCGGAGCCTGGTCGTGCCGGGTTGGGGGCAGCTCCACAACCGCGCGTGGGTGAAAGCCGTACTGGTGGCGGGCGGGGAGACGGCGCTGGGGCTGGCGACGCTCTCGGACTGGAAGGAGAGCAACCGGCTGTTCGACCGCTACGAAGAGGTGCTCGCGACGACGGGTGAGAGCAGTGCGGCTACCGCGGCGGCCCGTGCCGAGTACAATGCCCGGATCGACCGTCTGACCCAGCGCGAGTGGCTGCTCGGCGTGATGGTGGTGTACGCCATGGTGGACGCGTACGTGGACGCGAACTTCCGCGGATTCGACATCGAATTCAAACAGGACCCCGCGCTGCCGGAGGGCTTCCCGCGAAGCACGACGGCGCGCATCTCGTACCGGTGGGCGTTTTGAGCGATCCCAGGCTGGACCGTATCCGCAACTTCTGCATCGTCGCGCACATCGATCACGGCAAGAGCACGCTCGCCGATCGGCTGCTCGAGATCACCCATACGCTGACGCCGCAGCAGATGAAGGCGCAGGTCCTGGACGACATGGACCTCGAGCGCGAGAAGGGCATCACGATCAAGTCGCACGCGATCGCGATGGAGTACACCTCGAAGGACGGACGGACGTACGAGCTGAACCTGATCGACACGCCCGGGCACGTCGACTTCACGTACGAGGTGTCGCGGAGCCTCGCCGCCTGCGAGGGCGCGATCCTGGTGGTGGACGCGTCGCAGGGCATCGAGGCGCAGACGCTGTCGAACTACTTCCTCGCCCGCGACCAGCACCTGACGATCGTGGGCGCGATCAACAAGGTGGACCTGCCCGCCGCCCGCCCGGACGACATCGCGCTCGAGATCGAGCACGTGGCGGGCGTCGCCGCGGAGCACGTCTGCCGGATCAGCGCGAAGACCGGCCTCGGCGTGCCCGAACTGCTGGAGCGCGTCATCGCCGACGTGCCGCCGCCGAAGGGTGATCCGGACGCGCCCATGCGGGCGCTGATCTTCGACTCCAAGTTCGACCAGTATCGCGGCGTGGTCTGCCTCGTGCGCGTGGTCGACGGCGCCGTGAAGGCCGGCGACCGCATCCGTTTCCTGTACACGGGCAAGGAGCACGAGGTCACGGAGGTCGGGCACCTGCGGCTGAAGCTCGAACCCGCCGACGAGATCCACGCGGGGCAGGTGGGCTACATCGTGGCGGGGATCAAGACCGTGGCCGACGCGCGGGTGGGCGACACGGTGACCGCCGCCGGGCCGGAGGCGGCCGAGCCGCTGCCGGGCTTCCGCGAGACGAAGTCGATGGTGTTCTCGGGGCTCTACCCGATCGACGCCGAGCAGTACGAGTCGCTGAAGGAAGCGCTCGCCAAGCTCAAGCTGAACGACGCCTCGCTCGACTACGTGCCCGAGACGTCGGTCGCCCTCGGGTTCGGGTTCCGCGTCGGGTTCCTGGGGCTGCTGCACCTGGAGATCATCCAGGAGCGCCTGCGCCGCGAATTCCAGATCGACCTGATCGCGACCACGCCGAGCGTGGAGTACCACGTGCTCAAGACGGACGGCGAGCTGATCGAGATCGACAACCCCAGCGAGATGCCGGCGGTGCAGAACATCGAGTCGATCGAGGAGCCGGTCGTGCTCGCCCACGTGGTGACGCCGACGGACTACCTCGGCAACGTGATGAAGCTGTGCCAGGAGCGTCGCGGCGTGTTCGTGGACATGGTGCACCTGGAGGAGAAGCGCGTGCGCGTGGCCTACCGGCTTCCGCTCGGCGAGATCGTGCTCGACTTCTACGACCGCCTGAAGTCCATCTCCCGCGGCTACGCGTCGCTCGACTACGAGTTCGACGGCTTCCAGGAAGCCGACGTGGTCAAGCTGGACGTGCTGCTGAACGGCGAGATCGTGGACGCGTTGTCGGCGATCGTGCATCGCGACAAGGCCTACACGTACGGCGCGTCGCTGTGCGAGAAGCTCAAGGAGCTGATCCCGCGGCAGATGTTCCAGGTCGCGATCCAGGCCGCGATCGGCGGCAAGGTGATCGCGCGCGAGACGCTCGGCGCCATGCGCAAGAACGTGATCGCCAAGTGCTACGGCGGCGACATCTCGCGCAAGCGCAAACTGCTCGAGAAGCAGAAGGAAGGCAAGCGTCGGATGAAGCAGATCGGAACGGTCGAGGTGCCGCAGGAGGCGTTCCTCGCCGTGCTGAAGGTGGATCGCAGCTGACCGAGTCGATCACCGGCGCCGCCGACGTTCCGTCGGGGGCCGTCCGTCCGTCGACCCGAAAGGGGATCATGGCGAGACCGAGGGCGCAGAAGTCCCAGTTCCAGGAGTACGTCGAGGCCATCGTCTGGGCCGTGGTCCTGACCGTGCTGCTGCGCGGCTTCGTGATCCAGGCGTTCCGCATCCCGTCGGAGTCCATGGTGCCGACGCTGCTCGTGGGCGACTTCCTGTTCGTGAACAAGTTCGAGTACGGGCCGAAGCTCCCGTTCACGCACGTCCGCCTGCCGGGCCTGCGCTCGCCGCGCCGCGGCGACGTGATCGTGTTCCAGTACCCGCAGAACCCGAGCATGGACTTCATCAAGCGCTGCATCGCCACGGGCGGGCAGTCGCTCGAGGTGAAGCACAAGAACGTCTGGGTGGACGGCCGGGCGCTGCAGGAGCCCTACGTGCAGCACATCATGTCCGACGACCAGCCGGCCGGGCTGTCGGATCGCGACAACTTCGGCCCTCGCACCGTGGAGCCCGGGCACCTGTTCATGATGGGCGACAACCGCGACAACTCGAACGACAGCCGCTTCTGGGGCACGGTGGACATGGACCTCGTGAAGGGGCGCGCCATGTTCATCTACTTCTCCACCGGCGGCGACCGCTGGTGGAACGCCCTGTTCAACGTGCGCTTCGACCGGCTGTTCCGTCCGATCCGCTGACCCGAGGATCCCATGAGCCAACGGAAGCCCCGACCCGCGAAATCCGCGCTGCGCGACAACGTCGAGACCCTGCTGTGGTCGGTCGTGATGGTGTTCCTGCTGCGCGCGTTCGTGATCCAGGCGTTCAAGATCCCGTCGGAGTCCATGGTGCCCACGCTGCTGGTGGGCGACTTCCTGTTCGTGAACAAGTTCGTCTACGGGCCGAAGATCCCGTTCACGCACGTGCGCCTGCCGGGCCTGCGCGCGCCGAAGCGCGGGGACATCATCGTGTTCCAGTACCCGCCACAGCCGAACATGGACTTCATCAAGCGCTGCATCGGCACCGCGGGTCAGACGGTGGAAGTGCGTCACAAGCAGGTGTACGTCAACGGCCAGCCGCTGACCGAGCCGTACGCGCACCACGACGACCCGCGCGAGATCCCGTTCGAGGTCGCGCCGCGCGACAGCATGCCCCCGCGCGTCGTGCCGCGGAACGCGCTGTTCATGATGGGCGACAACCGGGACAACTCGCTGGACAGCCGCTTCTGGGGCCACGTCGACATGGACCTGGTGAAGGGGCCGGCGATGTTCACGTACTTCTCGACGAGCGGGGACCGCTGGTGGAACGCGTTCCTCCACATCCGCTTCGAACGCCTGTTCCGCCCGATCCACTGACGCCGCCGCCCGACGGCCCGTCGGCGACCGCCCGCCGCGAGGCGGGCCGCGGCCTCTACGTGCACGTGCCGTTCTGCGCCGTGCCGTGCACGTACTGCGACTTCTCCAAGGGCACGCTGTCGGCGGCGAAGCTCGAGCGCTGGTTCCGTGCCCTGCAGCTCGAGATCGAGCGGCGCGCTCCGTCGGCGGCGGGCGTGGCGTTCGCGTCGGTGTTCTTCGGGGGCGGCACACCGTCGGCGATGTCGTCGCGCCACTTCCGCCGTCTGTGGGCGATGCTCACGGACGCGTTCACGATCGCGCCGGGCGCCGAGATCACGTTGGAAGCGAATCCCGAGACCACGAAGCCGACGCTGCTCGAGACGTGGGCCGGCTGCGGCGTGAACCGCCTGTCGTTCGGCGCACAGACCTTCGAGGCCGACGAGCTGCGGCGGCTCGGCCGCGTCCACGGCGTCGCGCGCGCCGCCGAGGCCTTCCGGCTCGCGCGGGCGGCGGGCTTCCGTCGCCTGTCGCTGGACCTGATGTTCGGCTACCCGGGTCACGACGCGGAACGCTTCGCGCGCACGCTCGACACGGCCTTCGCGCTGCAGCCCGAGCACCTGTCGGCGTACTGCTTCATTCCCGAGCCGGGCACTTCGCTCGGCGACGAGGCGCTGACGGGCCGCGCGCCGCTTCCGAGCCCCGAGGCGCAGGCGGCGCTGCACGCGCAGGTCGACACCGCCGCGCGGGCGGCCGGGCTCGCGCCGTACGAAACGAGCAACTGGGCACGGCCGGGCGCGGAGGCCCGGCACAACCTCACGTACTGGCTTCGCCGCGACTACCTGGGGCTCGGCCCGTCGGCGCACGGGCTGTGGGCGGGGGAGCGCTGGGGCAACCGGCACGAGGCGGCGGACTGGGCCGCCGCCCTCGAGCGCGGAGAGTCGCCGGAAGCCGACCACGAGCGGCCGGACGCGAACGCGATCGCGGACGAGGTCGTGATGCTGGCGCTGCGGCTGGGCACCGGGCTGCGTGCCGAGGACCACGACGCCGCGACCTGGGCGCTGGTGACACGGCGCTACGGCCGGGCATTCGAGGCCGCCGCGGGGCAGGGGCGGCTGCAGCGCACCGACGCCGGCTTCCGAGTGGCGCCGGAGCACCGCTTCGTGGCCGACGACGTGGTGGCCTGGCTGGCGGCGCGTGCGGATTCCCTGACGTTTGACGCCCTTCCGGGGCGATTCCTAGACTCCCGCCATGCTTGATCCCACCGTCCCCGGTCACGTGAACGCCAGCGACCCCGCGCTCAACGAGCGGCAGCGCGCGGTGTTCCGCGCGCTCGTCGCCCTGCACGGTCGCAGCGCGTCCCCGGTCGGCTCCGAGCGGCTGGCCCGCGCCGACGGCGTCCGGCTCTCCAGCGGGAGCGTGCGATCGGTGCTGACCGAGCTCGAGGAGCTGGGCCTGCTGGAACGCGGTCACAGTTCGTCGGGGCGCGTGCCGAGCCCGCGGGGCTGGGAACTGTACGTGAGGGCGCTGATGGAGCCCGCCGTGTTGCCGCCCGAACTTCGCGCGGAGGTGGACCGCTACCTGGACGATTCGCAGCGCGACGTCGAGCAGCTGTTGCACGAGGCCTCGCGACTCCTGGCCTCGCTCACGCAGCAGCTCGGCCTCGCCGTGGCCGCCACGCTCGAGCACGAGCGGCTGAGCGGTCTCGACCTGCAGTCGTTGAGCGAGCGCCGCGCCCTGCTCGTGCTCGGGCTGTCGGGGCGGGCGGTGCGCACGCTCGTGCTCGAGATGGACACGCCGCTCTCGCGACGGGACCTGGCCGAGGTCGAGGGCGTGCTGCGGGAACGGCTGCTGGGGCACTCGCTCGTCGAGGTGCGCCGCCGGCTCGAGGCCGACCCGGAACTCGCACGTCACACCGCCGCGCGCATCGTGGCCCGCATCGCCGCGGCCACGTGGACGCGGCCGCTCAGTACTCCGCTGCTGGCCGCGGGCGCGGGCCACATCGCGCAGCAGCCGGAGTTCAGCGACGCGCGCCAGCTCGGCGACGTGCTGCGCGCGGTCGAGGCCGGCTCGCCGCTGGATCGACTGATGGTGTCCGGCATCGAAGGTCAGGTCGGCGTGCGCGTGGGGCTCGCGGGCTCGCACGTGCTCGCCTCGATGAGCCTCGTGAGCTATCCGCTGCCCGGTTCCCTTCCGGGTGCGGTCGCCGTGCTGGGCCCGCTGCGCATGGACTACGCACTCACCCTGGCGGTGGTGGACGCCGTCGGCACGCGCGTGACCGACCTGCTGTCCGCCTGAGCCGCCCCTGGAGATTCCCTTCGACATGACCACCGATCAGGACCGCGAACCCCTCGCGGCCGGCGAGCCGTCGCCGGCCGGTGACGAGCCCACGCCTGCCGCCGACGAGGCTCCGACCGAGGCTCCCTCCGCCGACGCGGCCCCCGACTACAAGGACCGCTGGCTGCGCGCCGAGGCGGACCTGCAGAACTTCCGCCGCCGCGCCGCGCGCGAACGCGACGAGGTGCGTCGTGCCGCCGAGGAGCGCGTGCTGCTCGACGTGATCGGCGTACTCGACGACCTCGAGCGCGCGCTCGCCGCGCTCGGGGATCGCGCCGCCGACGACCCGCTCGCGCAGGGCGTGGCGCTCGTGGCTCAGCGCATGCGCGACGTGCTCGCGAGCCACGGCGTGCAGCCGATCGCCTCCGTCGGCCAGCCGTTCGACCCGAACGTCCACGAGGCGCTGCTCGAGGTGGACGCGCCGGAGGGCGTGGCGCCCGGGCACGTCGTTCAGGAGGCGCAGAAGGGCTGGCGCAGCGGCGATCGCGCGTTGCGCGCGGCCCGCGTCGTGGTGGCGCGCGCGAAGGCGGACGGCTGATGGCGAAGCGCGACTACTACGAGGTGCTCGGCGTCGCCCGCGGGGCGAGCGAGGACGAGATCAAGAAGGCCTACCGCAAGGTGGCCATGCAGTGGCATCCCGACCGCAACCCGGGCAACCCGGAAGCCGAGGCGAAGTTCAAGGAGGCCACCGAGGCCTACGAGGTGCTGCGCGACGCCGACCAGCGCGCGCGCTACGACCAGTTCGGGCACGCGGGCGTCGGGGGCGCCTCGGGCGGACCCGCGGGCGGCTACGACTTTTCGGGCTTCGACCTCGCCGACGCGCTGCGCGCGTTCATGCGCGACTTCGGCGGCGAGGGCGCGGGCTTCGAGGACCTGTTCGGCGGCCGCGCGGGCGGCGGCGGGCGGCGCGACGATCGCGGCGACGACCTGCAGGTGCGCCTGCCGCTCACGCTCGAGGAGATCGCGTCCGGCGTCGAGAAGAAGATCCGCGTGAAGCACCTGCGTCCGTGCGAGACGTGCGGCGGCAAGGGCGGCAAGGGCGACGCGGAGTGCTCGCAGTGCCGCGGCCGCGGGCAGGTGCGGCGCGTGCAGCAGACCATGTTCGGCCAGTTCGTGAACGTGACCGTGTGTCCGCGCTGCAACGGCGACGGGCGCGTGGTGAGCGACCCCTGTCGCGCGTGCAGCGGCGACGGCCGGCAGAGCCAGACCGAGACCGTGGCGGTGAAGGTGCCCGCCGGTGTCGCGGCCGGGAACTACATCCCCCTGCGCGGACTCGGCGACGCCGGCCGGCGCGGCGGCGGCGCGGGCGACCTGGTCGTGCTGATCGAGGAGAAGGAGCACGACGTCTTCACGCGCCACGGCGACGACCTGCACGTGGAGCTGCCGGTGAGCTTCGCGACGCTCGCGCTGGGTGGCCGCATCGAGGTGCCGTTGATCGCAGGCGGGACGCACGGCGTGGACGTGAGCGCCGGCACCCCGAGCGGTCACGGCCTGCGCGTGCGCGGCAAGGGACTGCCCGGGCTGCGCGGCGGCAAGGGCGACCTGCTCGTGCGGCTGCACGTGTGGGTGCCCACCAAGCTCAGCGCGGCGGACCGCAAGCTGCTCGAAGAGGTGCGCAAGAACGGCGGCCTGAACCCTCCGGGCCCGGGCCGATCGGTGTTCGAGCGCGTGCGTGACGCGTTCTCGGGCTGACGCCGCGCCCTCGTGGGTGTGGGTTCCCGCACTGGGAGCCGCCGGCCGCGAGCTGGACCTGGAGGCCGACGAGTCGCACTACGTTTCGCGCGTCTGCCGTGCACGGCCCGACGATCCACTCCACCTGACGGACGGCCGCGGCCGCGTGGCGCGCGGCGTGGTGCTCGAGCTCGGGCCGCGCGTGCGCGTGCGCGTGGACGAGGTCGAGGAGCGGCCACGCACGGGCTCGCTCGAACTCTGGTGCGGAGCGCCGGAAGGGGAGCGCGCCGACTGGCTGGTCGAGAAGCTCGCCGAACTGGGAGTCGCCCGGCTCGTGCTGCTCGACACGCGTCGTGCCGCCTGGCAGCGCGCGGCCGGCCGGATCGACCGCTGGCAGCGGCTGAGCGTGGCGGCGCTCCGGCAGTCCCAGCAGGCATGGCGGCTCGAGATCGCGGGCCCGCTGGCCCTGGAGCCGGCGCTGGAGGCGCTGGGCCCGGAGACCCGCCGGCTGCTCGCGCAGCCCGGTGGAGGCGCCCTCGCGCCGGCCCTGGCGGGCTCCCGCGACGTCGTGGGCGTGGTCGGACCGTCCGCGGGGCTCCACGACGCCGAACGGGACCGCCTCCGGACGGAGGGCTTCCGGGCGATCGGGCTCGCCCCGGCGCGGCTCCGGGCCGAAACCGCGGGGGTGGCGCTCGCGGCCGGGTGGGCCGCATGGACCCTCGGGGGCGCTGGTCTTGACGGCCCCGGGGGCCGGCCATAGACTGCCGCGTGCCTTTTTACGCGATGGGATTCCACCCACGCGTGTGCCGCAATGTCCCGCCCATATCTCCGTGAGTCAGAGGTGTTGGCAGAGAGGGGTGAATTTTTTTGCCCGGAATCAGGGTGAAGGAAGGCGAGTCCTTCGAGAGTGCCCTGCGCCGTTTCAAGAAGAAGTGTGAGAAGGCTGGCATCATGGCGGACCTGCGTCGTCATCAGCACTTCGAGAAGCCCAGTGAGAGGCGCAAGCGCAAGATGAACGCCGCCAAGCGCAAGAACATGGCGCGGCGCTCCCAGGAGAACTGATCGATCGGCATCGCGTTCGAAAGTCTCACCTGGGTCGACGGGGTGGTCTTCGCGATCGTACTCGCATGGGCCATTCGCGGATTCCGATCCGGCACGATCTCGCAGGTGTTTTCGCTCGCAGGTCTGCTGGTCGGGCTCTTCGTCGTCCTGTACGTCGAACAGTGGGTCGGTGCGCACTGGAAAGGCGCCCGGCCCGCTGTCGTCTTCTGGGGGCTGCGCTGGCTCATCGCGCTGCTCGCGGGCGGGGCGGCCGCGGCGCTGCTCCAGTGGTGGGGGGAGTCCCTCGGCCGTTCGATCCGTGAGGGGCCGATGGGCTGGCTCGACGGCCTCGGCGGCGCACTCGTGGGATCGACCCTCGGACTGCTTTTCTCGTTGGCCTGCATCGTCGTGGCGTTGCGCGTGAATCCGGGGCGTGAAGTCGCGGCTTCGGTCGCGCACGCTCGCAGTTCACTGCCGCTGGTCCGGGTCGCGTCCCGGATCGTCTCGGCAGAGGAGCCGTGGATCCCCGGGCACCGCTGGCTCCATCACCAGCTCGAAGCCGCCGAGCTGGGCATTCGTACCCGTCGTTCTTCCTGAAGACCGCGCTGGGGCTCGGGCGACCCGAATGGGCGCCTCGCCACTGGCCGGCCGCCGGCGGTGCCGCCTCTGGGCACCTGCCCCCGGATCACGCGTGGACTGGCATTCGCTCGAACTCCTCGAATACGACCGCGTGACGGCGGCCATCGCCGGCCATGCGGAGTGTGATGCGGCCCGCGCGCGGCTTCGCGAGTGGCGACCGTGGCCCGATGCCGCGCGCCGTGCGGGCGAGCTCGAGCGGCTGTCCGAAGCGCTGCGCCGCACGCGCGAGCCGGGTTCGTGGTGTGCGGTCGGCCGCGGCACGCTCGCGTGGCTGGCGGACCCGGAAGCCGAGGGTGTGCTCGACGGCCCGGCGCTCGTGGACGTGCTCGGCTGGCTGGAGGCGGCGCGCGCGACGCGCGAGGCGTGGACGAGCGAGGACGCGAAGGCGCGGCATCCGCGGCTCGCCGAAGCGATCGACCAGCTTCCCGATCTGCACGCGCTGCAGGAGCGGCTCGCCGCATCGCTCGATCCCGACGGGCGCGTGAAGGACTCCGCGTCGCCGGAGCTGGCGCGCGCGCGTCGCGAACTCGGCGCGGGTGAGCGGCGGCTGCATCAGCAGCTCGAACGCTGGGCCGCCCCGTTCGGCGAGGGCGCGTACGTCACCCGGCACGGCGACCGCTTCGTGGCGCTCGTGCCGGCGGCGGGCTTCGCGCGCAAACGCGGCATCGTGCACGACGTCTCGAACAGCGGGCAGTCGCTGTTCGTGGAACCGCTCGAGATGTGCGAGGCGAACAACCACCTGCTCGAGGTGCGCGGCCGCGCGGCCGACGAGGAGCGCCGCATCCTGCGCGAACTCGCCTCGACGGTCGCCACGCAGACCGAGCCCCTGCTCGCGCTGGAGGAGGCGCTCGCGCACCTCGACACGCTGCGCGCACGCGCTCGGTGGGCCGGCGAGTTCGGCGGCATCGCGCTGACGCCCGCGGGCGACGCGCTGCGGCTGAAGCGCGCACGACATCCGCTGCTCGCGATGGGCGAACGCCGCGAGCAGGTCGTACCGCTGGACCTCGTGCTCGAGTCACCGGGCCGGCTGCTGCTCGTTTCGGGCCCGAACATGGGCGGCAAGACCGTGCTCCTGAAGACCGTCGGGCTCGCGGTGGCGCTCGCGCACTCGGCGATCCCGGTGCTGGCCGACGAGGGGAGCACCGTTCCCGAGCTCGACGAGTTGCGCGCGGACGTGGGCGACGAGCAGTCGGTGGACCAGGGCCTGTCGACGTTCGCGGCGCACCTCAAGGCACTCGCCGCGATGGCCGAGGCGGCCGGGCCGCGCTGCCTGGTGCTGTGCGACGAACTCGGCGCCGGCACGGATCCCGAGGAGGGCGCGGCGCTCGGCCGCGCACTGCTCGAGCACTTCGCCACGCGCGGCACGTGGGGCGTGGTCACCACGCATCTCGGCAGCCTGAAGCGGGCGTCGGTCGAGGTGGCCGGCATCGTCAACGGCTCGCTGGAGTTCGACCTCGAGCGACTCGCGCCGCGCTACCGGTTCGTCCCGGGCGTGCCCGGCGCGAGCCATGCGCTGTCGGTCGCCACGCGACTCGGCTTCCCCTCGAGCGTGCTCGACCGTGCGAAGTCGCTGACGTCCGAGGAGTCGCGCGCGCTCGAGCGGCTGCTCGCCGAGGTGATCGCCTCGCGCCGCGCCGCCGACGAGGAGCGCGTCACGCTCGCGGCCGCGCGCGACGAGGCGGATCGCCGCGCCGCCGAACACCGGAACGCCACGGAGGAGGCGCGCCGCACGGTCGAGGACCTGCGCCGCCGCCTCACGCGCGAGAGCGAAGTGCTGCTGGCCCGCGCGCGCGAGCTGTGGCAGCTCGTGCAGCGCGACGCGAAGCGCGCGGACAAGACGCGTGCCGATGCCGACCGGCTCAAGCACGAGATGGAGTCGATCGAATCGGGCGCGGAGGCGTTGCAGAAAGCGGCCACGCCGGCCGCGCTCGGGCTTTCCGCTGCCAACGAGGTGCAAACTCCGGTCACCGTGGAGCCTGGCCTGCGCGTCCATGTGAAGGATCTCGGCATCGAAGCCGAGGTGGTGAGCGGTCCGGACCCGGAAGGCCGGGTGCAGCTGCGGCGCGGGGCGTGGAAGATCCAGTCGCACGTGGCGCAGCTCGCGCCCGTGTCGGCCGGCGCCGCGCGGCCCGATCCGAACCGGCGCCCGGTGGCGACCTACGATCCGGCGGACGTCGCGCCGCAACTCGAGGTGGACCTGCGGGGGATGGACGTGGACGAAGCGCTGCAGGCGGTGGATCACGGTCTCGACCGCGCGGTGCTGTCGGGCTTCCACGAACTGCGCATCATCCACGGCATCGGCAAGGGCGTGTTGAAGGCGGCGGTGGAACGGCACCTGCGTGCGCATGCGCAGGTGGAGTCCCAGCGCATGGGCGAAGGCCACGAGGGCGGCCGCGGCGTGACCGTGGCCCGTTTGAGATGAGCGTGATGGCGGACGGACGGACGGGGGGCGTGCGCGGCGCGGACGACTGGGTCGAGCGCGTGCGTGCGGCCAGCGACATCGTCGAGGTGATCGGGCAGGCCGTGCCGTTGCGCCGCGTGGGGCGCAACTGGGTCGGGCTGTGCCCGTTCCACCAGGAGAAGACGGGTTCGTTCTCGGTCAACGCGGAGCGCCAGTTCTACCACTGCTTCAGCTGCAAGGCGGGAGGCGACGTCTTCAAGTACGTGCAGGAGACCGAGAAGGTCGGGTTCCTCGAAGCGGTCGAGATGCTCAGTCGACGGGCCGGCATTCCCGTGCCCGAGCGCCGGGTCGGCGAGCGCTCGAAGCGCGCTCCGCTGCTCGAAGCGCTCGACGCCGCGGCCACCGCGTACGAGCAGTGGCTCGCCGATCCCAGCGCGGGCGCCGCGGTGCGCGCGTACCTGGAGCGTCGCGGCATCGCGCGCGAGACCCAGCGCG
>JBGAOB010000070.1:0-17571 GCA_044222045.1 Candidatus Eiseniibacteriota bacterium | reverse complement strand
CACGGCGGGCGTGGACGTTCCGTGCGCGCACGGGCGAGGGGCCCGATCGCGGCCGCCGCCTGCGCGACGCTTCGGCGGGTACGCCGCAGCACCGCGTGAACGCGAGCGCGACGGTGCTCGTGCTGGCCGCCGCCGCGGGCCTGCCTCCGGCGATGCCGTTCGGCGCGCTGCGCGCGCTCGGGCGGCTCGGCGTGGTGGACGCGAACGACGCGCGCGACTGGAACCGGGCGCGCGCCGCGGTCGTGCACGCGTGGGACCGCTGGCTGCACGACGGCGTCCGCACGGCGGAGCCGCGATGAGGCCGCGCATGCTCGTGTGGCTGGTCGACGCACTCGGTTGGGAGCTCGCGGGCCGCGATCCCGCGTTCCTGCCCGAGCTTTCGCAGCGCCGCCGCATCGAGACGATCCTCGGCTTCAGCTCGGGCGCGCTGCCCACCGTGTTCAGCGGCCGCCTCCCGAGCGAGCACGGCCGCTGGCTCATGTACCGGCGCGCCGCGGGCGCGGGCGTGTTCGCCGGCTTCGAGTGGCTGCGTGCGCTGCCGCCGCGGCTGCGCGCGAGCTGGCGGCTGACCGGGCTGCTGACGCGGCTCGTGGCCCGGCGCGGCGTGCGCGGCTACTTCAACCTGTACGAAGTGCCCCGCGACGAACTCGCGCACTTCGACCTGCCCGAGCGCGCCGACATCTTCGCACCCGGCGGGCTGCCGGTGGACACGTTGTGGGACGCGCTCGACCGCCGCCGGGTGCGCTGGCACGGCTGGAACTGGCGAACGCCCGAGGCGCTGGCGTTCGACGAGCTCGAGGCCCGCCTCGGCTCCGGCGACGACGACGTGCTGTTCCTGTACACCGCCGACCTCGACGCCCTGCTGCACCACGAAGGTTCGCGCGGCGCCGGCGTGGCCGGGAGACTGCGCACCTACGGCGACCGCCTGCAGCGGGCGTTCGCGGCCGCCTCGCGGTCGGGGCGCCCGCTGTGGGCGTACGTCTGCTCGGACCACGGCATGGTCGACGTCACCGCCACGGTGGACGTGGGCCCCCGGCTCGCGGCGCTGCCGCAGCGGCGCGGGCGCGACTACCTCGCGTTCCTCGACTCCACGATGGCGCGCTTCTGGTGGCTCGACCGGTCCGCGCGCGAACCCGTGCGCGCCGCGCTCGCCGGCGAGCCCCGCGGCCGCTGGCTCACCGACGACGAGTTGCGCGCCGCGGGCGCGTGGTTCGACGACCGTCGCTACGGCGAGGATGTCTGGCTGCTCGAGCCGGGCGCGCTGATGGTGCCCAGCTTCATGGGTTCCCGGCCGCTCGCGGCGATGCACGGCTACGACGCCTCGCATCCCGACATGGCGGCCATGCTCGCCTCGAACCGGCCGGTGCCGGAGGCGGTGCGGTCGCTCACCGACCTGCGCGGATTCCTCGAGGCCGAGGTCGACGCGATGCTGGGGGCGGCATGAAGCGCGGCGAGATCGCGAGCAGCGTCTCGCGCGGCGCGTTCTTCCTCGCGCTCGAGAAGACGGCGGCACTGTTGTCGGGCATCGCCTACTTCGCGCTCATGCTGCGGTGGCTGGGCCCCACGAAGTACGGCATCCTCACGCTCGCGCTCGCGATCGTCGGGCTCGCGTCGCTCGCCACCGGCAACTTCGAAGTGTTCCTCGAGCGTTTCGCCGCCGAGTACCAGGCGCGCGGCCGCCTGCGCGACCTCGCGCGCGCACACCGGCTGGCGCTCGGCATCAAGCTCGCGCTGGGCGTGACGGCCAGCCTCGTCGTGGTGGGCATCGCGCCGCTGCTGGCGCATCACTTCGAGACGCCGGAGCTCGCGCTGCTGTTGCCGCTGCTCACGCTGATCGTGGCCACCGACGGCCTCGCCACGACCGGGCGATCCATGCTGTTCGGCTTGCAGCGCTTCGAATGGGTCAGCTTCCTGTCGCTGGCGTTCCACATCGCGAAGACCGTGCTCGTGGGCGTGCTGTGGTGGATGCTGAAGGGCCTCGTCGCGATGGCCGTGGGCCTGTCGCTGCTCACCGCGCTGCAGGCCGTGGTGATGTCCGTCGCGGCGTTCCTCGCGCTCCGGTACGCGCGCGCGGACGAGCGCCTGAAGGCTGCGGAACTGGCCGCGTCCGAGGCCCCGGCGATCGGCCGCCGCGAACTCGTGCGCCACATGCTCGCGTACAGCCTGCCGCTGCTCGGAGCGCGCACGGCGTTCCTGTCCGGTCAGAACCTGGGCAAGGTCGTGCTCGGCAAGGTGCTCGACGCCACGCAGCTCGGCTACTACTCGTTCGCGTTCCAGACGCTCGAGCGCTTCGTGGAGCTGTCGCAGACGCTGCCCACCGCGCTGCTGCCGTCGCTCACGCACCTGGTGGCGCGCGCGGAGCGGGAGCGGCTCGGCAACGTCTTCAACCAGGCGTTCCGACTCATCCAGGGGTTCGCGTACCTGCTCGCGTTCGTGCTCTTCGTGTACTCGCGCGAGCTCACCCTGTGGGTGGGCAGTCCGTTGTTCGCGCCGGCGATCCCGGTGCTGCAGATCCTGGCCCTGGTGCCCATCGTGCGCACGGCGCAGCAGCCGCTCACGATGCTGTTCCAGGCGCTCAAGCGCCCGGACGTGGTCATGTGGCTCGCGTTCGCGAAGTTCGGCGCGGAGCTGTCGTGCTACTTCCTGATCGTGCCGCGGCTGGGCACGATCGGCGCCGGATGGGCCAACCTGATCGGTGCCACGGTGGCGTACGCGGGAGCCACGATGTTCGCCTCGCGCCTGTTGCCGGAAGGCGCCCGGGAACGCGCGCACGCGTTCCTGCGCGGCGCGGCGCTCGTGGTGCCGGCCATGGCGATCGCCTGGTGGGTGGATCGCACGCTCGCCTGGACCCCTTCGCTCGCCGTGCGCGTGGCGCTGGCGCTTCCGGGCGTGGTCGGTGCGTTCGCGCTCGGTCTGGTGACCCGCTACGATCTCGAGAAACTGTCTTCGCTTCCCCTGCGGGCGGCCTGGCTCCGCCGCCTGCGCGATCAGTTCGTGCACGGTGCGGACCGGCTGGCCCGCGCCGTGGAACCCCGGAGGGCGTGATGTCCGAGCTGCGCGTGCTCGTGATCATTCCCGCGCACAACGAGGAAGAGAGCCTCCCGGGGACGCTGGCCGAGGTCGCGGTCCGGGCCCCGGGCGTGGACGTGCTCGTGGTGGACGACGGCTCGCGCGACGCCACGGCGCGCGTCGCGCGCGAGGCGGGCGCGCCGGTGCTCCGCCACACGGTCAACCTCGGCGTGGGCGGGGCGTTGCAGACGGGGTTCCGCTACGCCGTCGAGCGGGGCTACGACGTCGGGGTGCAGCTGGACGCCGACGGCCAGCACGACCCGTCGTACCTGCCGGCGCTGCTCGAGCCGGTGCGGCGGGGCGCCTGTGACGTGTCGATCGGCTCGCGCTACGTGGAGCGCACGGGTTACCGTGCGCCGGTCCACCGCCGCCTCGGCATGCTCGTCTTCTCGTGGGTGGTGCACCTGGCGCTGGGGCGCCGCATCACCGATACGACGTCCGGCTTCCGCGCCTATTCGCGTCCGGTGATGCAGGTGTGCCAGCACGACTTCCCCAAGGACTTCCCGGACGCCCCGCTGCTGATCGCGCTCGCCCGCCGTGGCTTCCGGTTGACGGAAGTGCCCGTGGAGATGCGCGAGCGCCAGGCGGGGCAGTCCTTCTACACGCTGGGCAAGCAGCTCTACTACCCCTACAAGAACCTGCTCGCGTCGCTCATGGCGCTGGTGCGGCGACCCCTCTGACGGAGGCGATCGTGTTCTTCCTCTCGAAGACCCAGATCATCGTGGCGCTCGGCGCCGTGGGACTCGCGCTGTACGTGCTCGACCTCGTCCGGCGCCGGCGGCTGTCCGAGGAGTACTCGTTCCTCTGGGTCGTGGCGTCCACGGTCATCGCGGTGCTCGGCTTCACGACGCCGCTGCTCGTGTGGATCACGCGCCAGCTCGGCTTCCTCGGCGAGTCGTCCACCGTGTTCGCGTTCGGCCTCGCGTTCCTCGTGGCCACGCTGCTGTACGTGTCGGTGAAGCTGTCCCGGTTGGGCTACGAGAATCACGCGCTCACGCGCGAACTGGCGCTCCTGCGCCGCGAGATCGAGGAGCTTCGGGGCGGCGCGTCCGCGGGGGAGGGCCGATGAAGTCGATCGTTCGCCTGGTGCTGATCCTGGGCATCTCGGGATTCTTCGTCTGGCTGTCCATGCGCGACGTCCCCGTGGCGGAAGTCTGGCGCGCGCTGCGGGGCGCGAACTACGCGGGTTTCGCGCTCGTGATGGCCGTCACGATCCTGGGGTTCTGGCTGCGCTCGATCCGCTGGCGGCTGTTCATCCAGTCCGACCGGCGCCTGTCCACCGACAGCCTGTTCAGCGCCACGATGATCGGCTTCATGGCGAACAACGTGCTGCCGTTCCGCCTGGGCGAGTTCGTGCGTCCGTGGGTGCTGGCGCGCCGGGAGCGGCTGTCCAAGACGACGCTGCTGGCCACCATCGTGGTCGAACGTGCGATCGACATGATCACACTGTTGCTGATCTTCGGCATCGCGCTGCTGATCCACCCGATCGCCGGCACGACCGACGCGGGTCGGCTCGTGCAGTGGGGCGGCAAGGTGCTCGTGGGCCTGTGCCTGCTGCTCACGGCGTTCGTCGTGCTCGTGGAGCGCAACGCGCGGCTCGCGCACCTGTTCACCGACCTCGTCACGCGGCCGCTGCCGGCGACCATGAAGGGGCGCGCCGCGCGGGCGCTGGACCACTTCCTCGAGGGCCTCGGCCTGTTCCGCGATCTCGGCCGGCTCACGATCGTGTTCGCGCTGTCGTTCGCGATGTTCCTGTGCTTCGCCTTCGCGCTCGGCATCACGGCGTGGTCGCTCGGCATCCAGGCGCCGTGGTATTCCGGGCTCGTGATGCTGGTGATCACCGCGATCGGCATCATGGTGCCGGCCGCGCCGGGCTACATCGGCACGCTGAACTACGCGTGCACCGTGGGGCTCAAGCTGTTCGGCGTGTACGGCGCGCCCGCGGCGGCCTACGGCTGGTTCTATTTCCTCAGCCAGTGGATCCCCATCACGCTCGTCGGGTTCCTGTACCTGGGACGCGAAGGGCTGTCGCTGCAGTCGCTCGGCGAGGCGCAGAAGGGGGGCGAGTGACCCCGGAGGTCGTCCCGTCCCTGCGTTCCGCCGAGCCGCTCGCCGCGTCAGCGGCGGAAGTGCGTGGCGATCTTGCGCACGGCCGCGCAGACGTCGTCGACGTCGTGGTCGGTCATGCGCGGGAACAGCGGCAGCGTGATGGCGCGCTGGTACGCGTCCTCCGCCACGGGGAAGTCGGCGGGGCCGACGCCCAGGCTGCGCGCGAAGTGCGGGTGCCGGTGGATCGGGATGAAGTGCACCGACGTACCGATGTTCTCGGCGCGCAGTTCGCGGATGAACCCGCCGCGGTCGATCTTCAGCCGCTCCAGTTCGAGCCCGATCGGGAACAGGTGCCACGCGTGCGTCACGCCGGGTCGCGCGAACGGCAGCCGGACGGCATCGCAGCCCTCGAGCCCGAGGCGGTAGCGCTCGACCAGCGCCAGGCGCCGCGCCTGGAACTCCTCGAATCGCTCGAGCTGTCCCAGCCCGATCGCCGCGAGCACGTCGCTCAGGTTGTACTTCCAGCCCGGCGCGGTGACCTCGTAGTACCAGGAGCCGGTGTCGCTGTAGCGCCGCCACGCGTCGCGACTCATGCCGTGCAGGCTCAGCAGCTGGATGCGCTCGGCCAGCTCGGGCTCGTCGGTCACGGCGGCGCCGCCCTCGCCCGTGCTCAGGTTCTTCGTGGCGTAGAACGAGAACGCCGTGATGCGCGCCAGCGACGCCGAGCCCACGGGCACGCCTCGCCAGGCCGCGCCCAGCGCGTGCGCGGCGTCGTCGACGATCGAGATGCCGCGCGGCCGCGTGAGCGCGCCCAGCGCGTCGTAGTCGCACGGCTGGCCGCCGTAGTCCACGGTCAGCAGCACCTTCGTGCGCGGCGTGATCGCCCGTTCCACGGCGCGCGGATCCAGGCACAGCGTGTCGGGCTCCACGTCCACGAGCACCGGCTTCGCGTGCACGTGCTCGATCACGTTGACCGTGGCGGCGAACGTGTACGTGGAGGTGATCACCTCGTCGCCGGGGCCCACGCCGAGCGCCTCGAGTGCCAGGTGCAGCGCGCCGGTGGCGGAGTTCACGCACACGCCGTACTTCGCGCCGGCGAGGTCCGCGATGCGGCGCGCCAGTTCCTGGGTCTTCGGGCCGGTGGTGATCCAGCCCGATTCGAGCGCGTCCAGCACGAGCGCCTTCTCGCGTTCGCCGATCCACGGCACGGCGATGGGCAGGAACGTGTCGCGAACGGGAACGCCCCCGGCCGAAGCGAGGGGCGAAACGTCGGAGTCGGGTGTCACACGCGGATCGTTCACGCGGCGAGTCTAGCCCGACGGCTCGTCCACGCGCCACAGAATCCCATTCGGGCCGTCGCCCGCTGATCCGCGAGGAGCGTCCGTCCCCCGATGCACCCTCGAAAGTTCATCCGCGACTCGGTCGGCTACGCGATCACGCAGTACATCGTGCGCGCGGGGCTCATGCTGCGCGGCATCGTGGCGGCGAAGCTGCTCGGCCCGCAGCAGTACGGGGCGTGGAACGCGCTGCAGCTGATCATGGACTACGGGCTGTTCGCGCCGCTCGGCACGCAGCAGGGCCTCGACCAGAGCGTGCCCGCGCGCATCGTGGCGAACGACGCCGCCGAGCTCGACCGGCTGAAGCGCGCGGGCCTGTTCAACATCCTCGCGTTCACGCTCGTGTTCTCGGCCGGCTGCCTCGCGTGGGTGAAGTACGGCTCGAGCAGCCGCGTGCTCGACGCCTGGGGATTCGCCGGCATCGCCGGTGCGCTCGCCACGATCCTGCTCACGAACATCGCCTACTACCATCTGACCGTGCTGCGCTCGCACGGCAACATCCAGGCCGTCTCGGGCTGGTTCTTCTGGCAGGGGCTCGTCGGCGCGGGCGTGGGGTTGGCGCTGATCCCGTGGCTCGGCATGTGGAGCCTGCTCTGGGGCTGGCTGCTCGGCACCGCGGTGGCCGCCGGCTACACGCGCTGGCAGGGCCGGGCGATCGCGCCGCTCGGGGCGCGGCCGTCCGAGGACTCGTTGAAGCTGCTGCGCGTGGGCTTCCCGATGTTCGTGTTCACGGGCTCCGCGCTGGTCATGCGCACGCTCGACCGCCTGATCGTGCTCCGCTACCTCGGCACCGAGGAACTGGGCTACTACAGCCTCTCGGTGATGGCGCTGACGTTCCTGCTGTACCTGCCGGATTCCATCGCGTACGTCGTCTACCCGCGGCTGCTGCACGACTTCAGCGCGTCGGGCCGCGATCCGGCGGCGATCCGGCCGATGGTGGCGCGCGTCTTCCGCGCCAGCTCGCTGCTGGTGCCGCTGCTGTGCGGGCTGGCGTACCTGCTGTCGAACGAGGTGGCGGTCGCGCTGCTGCCGCGCTTCCTGCCCGGCGTGCCGGCGCTGCGCGTGCTGTCGTTCGGCGCGGTGGGCCTGGCGCTCGCGAACCTCGGCTCGATCACGCTCATGACGCTCGGCCGCCAGGCGGTGCTCGTGCCGGTGGCGCTGTTCGTCACCGCACTCGGCGCGGCGCTCGACGTGGCGGCGGTCAAGGCGGGGTACGGCATCACCGGTGTCGCGTGGGCGACGCTGGTCACGTACACGCTCGACGGCGTGCTGCTGCTGCTGCTGGCGTGCTCGGGTCTCGCCATGCGCACCCGCGAGACGCTCACCGCCGTCGCGCGGCTGGTGGCGCCGTTCGCGTTCGCGATGGGCGTGGCGTGGGCGCTCGACCGCGTGCTGCCGTGGGGCGATGCCCGCGCGCTGGCCGCGCGCGCACTGCGCTCCGGCCTCGAGTGTGTGCTGTTCCTGGGCGCCTACGCGGCGTTCGCCGTGCCGCTCGTGCGCGGGCTCGGCATCGCGCAGCTCGCCTCCGAGTTCAACCTCCCGGTGCTGGGGCCGCTGCTGCGGCGGCTGCGCCCGCCCACCCCGGCGGCATGAGCGCGCCGCTCGCTTCCGGCGGCGCCGAGCGCGGCGCGTGGATCGGGCTCGCCGCGGCCGCCGTGCTGCTCGCGTGCGTGCCGCTACCCGTGCCGGTCGCGGTGGCCGCGGCCGTGCTCGTGACGCTGGTGGCGCCCGGCGCGTGGTTCGCGCGCGCGTGGACGCCCGGCTGGAGCGCCGCCGAACGGCTCGGGCTCGCGCTCGCCGTGTCGCCCGCGCTGGTCGCGGCGCCCGCGGCGCTCGCCGCGGTGCTCGGCGTGCCGTTCGCGGCGGCGGCCCGGCTCGCGCTCGCGCTCGTCGCGGCGCTCGCGCTGGCGGAAGGCCTCGCCGCTCCGGCCGCGCGGATCGCGTGCCGCCACGCCGGCGCGCCGGCGCCGGCGTCGTCGACCGCCGCGTTCGTGTGTGCCGCCGCGTGGGCCGCGATCGTGGCGGCGCTGCTCGCGGGCAACCCGTGGCTCGCGCCGCGCTCCGACGGCTGGTTCCACGCCGGCGTCACGCTGCAGGTGGCGCAGCGCGGGCTGCCGCCCGAGGATCCGTACTTCGCGGGCGTTCCGCTGCTCTACTTCTGGGGCGAGCACGCGTGGGCCGCACTGTGGCTCGCGGTGCAGCCGGCGGTGCCCGTGTGGGCGCCGCTCGTGGCGTTCAACGTGGCCGCCGCGGCGGCGGTGCTGCTGGGCGTGGCCACGCTCGTGCGCGTGCTCGGTGGCGGCGGGCGCGCGGTGGTGCTGGCCTCCCTGCTCACCGTGGCGGGGTACGCGCCGGGCGCGTGGGTGTGGATCGTGGGGCGTGCGGTGATCGGCACCGAGCAGGGGTTCGGCGAGATCGTGACCACGCTCGGCTACGGCATCGATCCCGTGCTGTCCACGCTCGCGCAGGGTCTGCTGCACGGCTCGCTCGCGTTCTTCGGCGACAAGTACCTCGTGCCCACGCCGTTCTCGATGGGGCTCGCGTTGTTCGCGTACACGGTGGCGCTGCTCGGCGAGTGCGCGGAGCGCCGAGCGGCGGCCCCCGTGCGGCTGTTCGCCGTGCTCGCCTCGGCGTTGTTCCTGCACGCGGTGGTGGGGGACGCGGCGCTGCTCATGGCCGCCGCGGTGACCGCGGTGCTCGCCGTCCGCGCGTTCCGCTCGCGCGACGCGCGCGCGGCGCTCGTGTCGGCGGGGCTCGCGATGCTCGCGGCGGTGCTGCTGCTCGCGCCGTACCTGCAGTCGATCACGGCCGGCAAGCACGGGCAGCTCGTGGTGCAGCCGGGCCGCGCGTCGCTGCAGAGCCTGCTCTGGTGCACCGCGCTCGTGCTGCCGGCGGGCGGGGCGTGGCTCGCCGCCCACGCGGCGCGCCGCGGCGAGGCGCGCTCGCCGTGCTCGCCGCGGCGACGCCGCTCGTGCTGCTCGCCGTGCTCGTGCGGCTGCCCGAGAACAACCAGAGCAAGTTCGTGAACCTGCTCGCGCTCGTGCTGGCGGCGCCGGCGGCGCTCGGCTGGCAGTTCGTGTGGGGGCGCGCGCGCGCACCGGTGCGCGTGGCGCTGGCCGCGGCGGGCGCGGTGCTCGCGCTGCCCACCGTGGCGCTCGCGCTCGCGGGCTTCGCGATGGAGCGCGGCCAGAGCCGCGGTTCGTGGAAGCAACCCGACGCCGCCGGCCTCGAGGCCATGGCGTGGATGCGGGCGCACACGCCGGCCGACGCGATGCTGGTGGACCTGGCCGGCGCGGCCGACATCATCGCGCTCGGCGGGCGCAGTGTGCTGTGGGGCGGCCCGCGCGGCGAACGCGACTGGGGCGGCGACCGGAACGAGCTGCAGTGGCGGCGGCTGGCCGCGACCGCGCTCGCGCACGGCGCCGAGCCGCGCGCCGACCAGGCGGCGCGCATCGCGGCGCTCGGGCGCGAGGTGATCGTGGTGGCGCGCGCGGCGGACGCGGGCGAGCCGCGCTCGGGGTGGAACGTGCTGCCGCACGCGCCCGGCTTCCGCGCGCTGCACCGCACGGCGTCGGTGGCGCTCTATCGCTGGGAGGGAGCGCGATGAACGGCCTGCGCGCGTTCGGTTTCGCGGCACTCGGGCTGGCGCTGCACGCGTTGCTGCTGTCGGGCGGCCTCGCGGGCTCGCCGCCGGGCGTGCGGCTGGCGCTCGCGTTCCTCGTGCTGGTGCTGCTGCCGGGCCACGGCTGGCTCGCGGCCACGGGCGCGCTGCCGCCGGGCGGCGCCGCGCTGTCGTCCGGCTGGGCGCTCGGCTTCGGCGTGCTCGCGCTGTCGGTGCAGGTGCTCGCGACGCGACTGCTGCACGTGCCGTTCACCGTGCTCGCCACGTGGAGCGCGCTGCCGGCGGCCCTCGCGTGGGTGGCCGCGTGGCGATTCGGACGCGAACCGTCGCGCGACGATGCGCCGTCGCTGCACGGGTTCGCCGTGCTCGTGATCGCCGCCGCGGCGCTGGCCGCGGCCGTGCACGTGGGCCGGCTCGGCACGCCGGTGTCGTACTACACCGACTCGCCCGATCACATCGGCACGATCCGGCGCATGCTCGCGAGCGGCGACGCGTTCCCCGTGGACGCGTTCTTCCGCGACGCGGGTGCGCACGGCGCCGATCCGCGCAAGGGCCTGTGGCACCCGTGCGTGGCGCTGATCGCGAAGCTCGCGGGCGCCGATCCGTACGACGCCTGGCGGTTGCTGTCGGCGCTGCTCGCGCCGCTGTTCGTGCTGAACGCGGCCGCGTTCGCGTTCCTGCTCGGCGGCTCGGCGGCCGCGGCCGTCGGCGCGTGGGCGCTGCTCGTGACGTACGGCAGCTCGATGGGCGCGCCGGCGTTTCGCGAGGCGGTGTTCGCCACCAAGCTCGCCGACCAGCTCGCGCTCGCCACCGCCGCCGCGGTGCTGTCCGACCTCGCGTGGGCCGGACGGGGCGGCGACGGGGCGCGGCGCTCGCGGCTGGGCGCGGTGGGGCTCGCGCTGGGCACCGTCTGTGCGCACGTGTTCGGCGCGATCCAGTTCGGCCTCGTGTTCGGCGCACTCGGGGCGGGCCTGCTCGTGGTGGACCGCGGGTTCGGCCCGCGCGCGCGACGGCTCGCCGTCACGGCGCTCGCGCTCGGCGTGGCCTGCCTGCCGTACCTGCTCTGGCGCGCACGGTCGTCGTACGCGCCCAGCAACATCATCCACCTGGAGCCGCAGGGACTCATGCTGCTGCCGGGTTCGGGGTTCGTGATCTCGCCCGGCGTGCTGTGGGACTGGATGGGGCAGGCGTGGCTGCTGATCCCGCTGTCGTGGTGGGCGTGGGCGCGGTCAGCGAAGAACCCGGCCGTGCTCTACCTGCTCACCACCACCGTCGCGGTGTTCGCGCTGCTGTTCGTTCCGCCGGTGGCCGGCGCGCTGCAGCCGAAACTCGGCTACCTGCTCATGCGGTTCGTGTGGATCCTGCCGGTGTCGGGTGCGGTGGCGTTCGCGGCGACGCGGCTGGCCGCCGGAGCGGCGCGCGGCGCATGGCGCGCCCGGTTCGCGTCGTTGCTCGGCCTCGCCGGCGTCGCGCTGCTGCTGCGCCACGCGGTGCTCGACGCGGCGTACGTGCTCGGCCATCCCGGCTGGATCGCGGAGCAGGAGCAGGCCACCTCGGTGCTGCGCTGGGGGGGCGAACTGAAGTGGATGGACGCGCACCTGCCCGCGGGCAGCGTGGTCCTGTCCGACCCGGCGACGTCGTACTCGGTGCCCATGATGACGCGGCACTGGGTGCAGACGCTGGTGGACCAGCACAGTTCGCCGAACGACTCGCTGGCGCTGGACCGCATCCTCGACGCGCGCGACGCGCTGGACCCGTACGCGAGCTGGGAGCGCACGCGCGAGGTGGTGCGCCGCTGGGGTGTCACGCACGTGGTGCTGAACGGGCGCTTCGCCGAGATCCCGCGGCTCGACTACTGGGCGCCCGACCCGGCGTGGTTCCGCGCCGCACGCGGGCGCCTCGACGCGGCGCCGGAGGCGTTTCCGTCCGTGCTCGATCGCGGCGACTTCGTCGTGTACGCGATCCGCCCGCACGCGCTCGACACGCTCTCGATGCCCCCGGCGCCGCGTCCGTTCGTGCGCGCCGCGCTCCCGGGCGAGCCCGAAGGCCGCAGCGTGGGCGCCGGGCTGCCGCGCCTGGCGTCGTTCCGGCTGCGCGCTCGCGAGGCGTCGCCGGGCGACACGGTGCACGCGGTCATCGACTGGCGGGCCGTCGGGCGCGCACCAGCCGGCGCGTACCTGGTGTCGCTCCGGTTCGACCGAGCGATACCCGGGGGATGGACGCCGCCGCCCGTGCTCGCGAAGCCGTGGCGGAAGCTGCTGGAGCGCGTGAACCGCGAGCGCTACCGGTTCCGCATGGACCACATCCCCGTGGACGGCGCGTACGGCGTGGACCTGTGGCGCCCGGGCACCGTCGTGCGCGACACGGCCGACGTGGTCGTGCCGGGCGACGTGGCGGCGGGAGAGTACGTCGTGCAGGTGAGCCTGCGCCGCGAACCGCACTATCCGAACTACCGGTTCGAGGACTACTTCGTGGACCGCGACTACTACTCGGGCATCGCCGTGGATTCGCTGCGCGTGCGCCCGCGCGGGGGAGCGCGATGAGCGCGGCGCGGCCCATGCCGCCCGAGGGGCGCCCCGTGCGGCTGGCGTTCCTGCAGGCGTCGCTCGTGTTCGGCGGCGTGGAGCGGCTCGTGCAGAGCCTCGTCACGCGCATGGACCCGGCGCGCGTCGACCCGGTGCTCGTGAACCTGTACGAACCCGGCCCGATCGGCGAGGAGCTGTCGGCTGCGGGGCACCGCGTGATCAGCCGGCTCGCCACCTCGAAGCTCGACCTGCGCATCGGTGCACGCCTGCGCGAGGTGATGGCGGCCGAGCGCGTGGACGTGATCCACCTCTACGACAGCGCGCTGCCCATGTTCTGGGCCGGGCTCGAGCGCCGCCGTGCCGCGCATCCGCCGATCGCGCTCGGGTTCCACTCCACGGGCAAGCTCGGCGACCCGCTACAGCACTTCCTCGCGAACCGCGCCACGCTGCCGGTGGCGGACCGGTTCATCGCGCTCGCCGACTCGCACCGCGACTGGTTGTGCCGGAACCTGCACCTCGCGCCGGAGCGCTTCGAGGTGATCGTTTCCGGCGTCGACCTCGAGGTGTTCGCGCCGCCGGCCGACCGCGCCGCGGTGCGCCGCGAGCTGGGCCTGCCGGTGGACGCGCCGATCGCGATGCTCGTGGCGGCGCTGCGGCCCGAGAAGAACGTGGCGCTGTTCGTGGAGGCCGCCGCGCGCGTGCACGCCGCGCTGCCCGCGGCGCGCTTCCTCGTGGTGGGCGACGGCGTGGACCGCGGCCCGATCGAAGCCGCGATCGCCGCGCACGGCATGGGTGACGTCGTGCGCATGCTCGGCATGCGCCGCGACATTCCGGCGCTGTGGCGCGCGGCCGACGTGGCGGTGCTCAGCTCGCACCCCATCGTGGAGACGCTGCCGGTGACGCTGCTCGAGGCGCACGCGTGCGGCGTGCCGGCCGTGTCCACCGACGTGGGATCGGTGCGCGACGTGATCGCCGAGGGCGAGACGGGCTGGCTCGTGCCGGTGGGCGACCCGGCCGCGATGGCCGAGCGGCTCGGCCGGCTGCTCGGCGACCCGGCGCTGCGCGCGCGCATGGGGGCGGCGGCGCGCGCGCGTGCCGAGCGCCGCTTCGAGCGCGGTGCCATGGTGCGCGCCTACGAGGACCTGTTCGTTCGACTGGCGGGGGGGAAGCCGTGAGCACACGCGGACGCATCTGCCTGCTGGCGCCGTTCCTGTACCCGGTCGTCTCGGGCGGCAAGGTGCCGTTCGCCGGCGGCGCCGAGGTGCAGCAGGCGCTGCTGGCGAAGGGACTCGCGCGACGCGGGTTCGACGTGACGGTGGTGACGTGCGACTTCGGGCAGGAGGACGGCCTCGTGTGGGAGGGCGTGCGACTGCTGAAGACCTACCGGATGAGCGACGGGCTGCCGGTGATGCGCTTCTTCCACCCGCGGCTCACGTCCACGCTCGCGGCGTTGCGGCGCGCGAACGCCGACGTGACCATGTTCCAGGGCGCCGACCTGTACGCGGGCATCGCTTACGACGCCGCGCGCAGCCTGGGCGCCGCGTACCTGTTCCTCGTGGCGCACGATCACGACGTGCTGCGCGCGCTGCCCGACCTGCGCAACCCGCGCGACCGCTGGTGGTACGTGCGCGCGCTGAAGGGTGCCGACGTCGTGGTGTCGCAGACGGAAGCGCAGCGCGGCGTGCTCCGCGAGCAGTTCGGCGTGGACAGCACGGTGGTGATGAACCCGGTGGACATCCCGGCCACGCTCACGGATCCCGGGGCGCACGACACGGTGGCGTGGCTCGCCACGTACAAGCCGAGCAAGCGCCCGTCGTGGTTCGCGCGGTTCGCGCGCGAGAACCCGCAGGCGCGCTGCGTCATGGTGGGCGTGATCCCGGTGCCTCCGCTGACCGACGAGGAGTACCAGTCGGCGCTCGCCGTGGCGCGGGAGTGCCCGAACCTCGAGGTGAACGGCACGCTGCCGCACGAGCGCATCGGCGAGTTGTTCGCGCGCACGGCCGTGTTCACGCACACGTCGCCGGCCGAGGGCTTCCCGAACACGTTCCTGGAGGCGTGGTCGTACGGGGTGCCCACGGTGACGTGCTTCGACCCCGACGGCATCATCGAGCGCGAACGGATCGGCGCGAAGCGCGACACGTACGAGGCCTGGGCCGCCGAGGTGAAACGCTTCCTGGCCGATCCCGCGCTGCGGCGCGAGGCCGGTGCGCGCGCGCGCCGCTACGCCGAGACGACGCACGGTTCGGGCGCGATCCACGACCAGATGGCCGAGGCGTTCGACCGCGCGATCGCGAAGCGGCGGAGGCGCTAGCGGGGAGGCGCCGCCGCGCCGGAAGGCGTCACGGCCGGAGCGTCGAGCCAGCCCTCGTGCTCGAGGATCTCGCGCATGGTCGTCCACCGGTAGCGCTCGAGCAGGTGCTCCATCTTCTGCAGCACGGTGTGCAGGTTCACGTAAGTGATGAACCCGTTCACCGGGTCGAGCGGCTGGCGGCGGCGCTCCGGCGTGACCTCGCGCGGATGCAGGTACAGCGCGAACGGGCGCTGGCGCAGAATGCGGTCGAGCCCGGCGCGGAACACCGGCATCGGCAGCGCGCGCAGGTAGAAGCCGCCGCCCACCGGCATGCGCATGCCGCCCCACTCGGCGATCGCCACCGGGAACTCCACGAGCGTGCCCGCGGGGTCGTGCACGGCGAGGTCGCGCGCGGACGGACGGTAGATGCCGACCGGCGCGCCGGGCGTGCCGTACATCTTCACCTTCATCGGGAACACGCTGCTGTCGTAGCGGTAGCCTTCCTCGCGCAGCACGTCGAGCGCCCACGGATTGCTGCGGTCGATGCTGAACGTGGGGGCGCGGAAACCGATCACGGGAAACGCGCCGAGCACGCCGGTGACCACGTCGCGGAACTCGCGCAGTTCGGCGCGGAACGTCTCCGGCGTGGCGCGCCACACGGGGCGGTGCGCCATGCCGTGGCAGGCCAGCTCGTGCCCCTCGGCGACGAGGCGCCGGATCAGCGCCGGGTGCTCGCGCACCACCTCGCCGAGCACGAAGAACGTGGAGCGCCAGCCGTGCCGCGCGAGCAGGTCGAGGATCGCCTCGGTGCCCTGCTCGACGATCGTCTCGCTGCGGCGGATCTCCTCGGGCAGCGGGTTCAGCTCGGAGTGGTGCCAGTCCTCGATGTCGAACGAGAACGCGGCGGCGTGCGAGAAGCGGTCGGGGCTCACGGGCGGAACTCGTAGACGCGGTAACCATCGCGGGCGTAGGCGGAGTGGAAGTGCACGGAGTCGGCGTCCAGCCGGGCCCACGGCGCGCGGCCGTCGGTCCAGTCCTCGGGGCGGTACAGCACGTACAGCGGGGCGCCCGCGAGCGGCCGCATCGTGGAGGCCAGCGAGTCGACGTGCAGCGGCGCCGCGGGGTCGTCGGCGTAGAGATCGGCCATGCGGCGGCGGCGCTGCAGCAGTTCGCCGAGCGGAAACGCGGCGCGCTCGGGGCCGAACGTGGTGCCCGCGAGCAGCCGCCGCTCCCCGCGCACCATCACCAGGTCGCGCGAACGGTGATCCGTGAACACGGCCGCCTCCGGCGCGGTGGTGCGGATCCAGCGGTAGAGCGCGTCCTCACCGGGACGCGGGTTCAGCGCGGGCTCGATCCGCCGCATCGGGTCGACCGCGTAGCCGAACTGGAACAGCGCCAGCGGCACGCCGAACAGCACCGCGATCAGCACCGCGTATCCCGCCCCGCCCAGCCGCGAGCGCCAGCGCTCGAGTGCCGGGCCGAACGCCGGGCCGGCGAGCACCGCGAGCGGCACCAGCAGCTGGAACACGAACTTGTGCTCGTTGCCCTCGGGCAGGTGCACCACGAGCGAGAACGCGAGCATGCCCAGCGCCCAGATCGCGAGCCACGCCGGGAGCGGCCGGCGCTCGCCGGCCGTGCGGCGCAGGCCCGTGGGCAGCAGCAGCCCCGGCAGCGCGAGCGCGGTCAGGATCGTCCACGGCATCTGCCAGCCGGGCTGCAGGTAGTGGTGCTGCAGGCCCGACTGGTGGGCGTCCCAGCCGCTGGAGATCGCCATCACGTACGGCGCGGTGGCCGCGCTGGCCAGCAGCGTCACGCCGGCGAACGCGGCGAGCGGGCGCACGCCGGGCAGCCACGGCGCGCGCGGGCGCAGCAGCATCGCGAGCGCGAACGCGCCCAGCGATACGGGGAGCACACTCAGACCCACCACGCCGTGCACGAGCATCATGCCCGCGGCGGCGAGCCCGCCGGCGAGCACCCAGCGCGGATCGCCGCCCGCGAGGAAGCGCGCGAACGCCCAGAAGTAGACGAGCATCAGCACGTACGCGTAACCGAGCGCGGTGCCGATGGTCCACTTGTCCCAGAAGTTCACCATCCACGCGAACGGCGCCTGCAGGAAGTAGAGCACGTCGGTGGACGCCAGTTTCGTGGTCTCGAGCTGGCGCTGCACCTCGGGCCAGCCCGTCACTTCGCCCTTCAGCGCCTTCACCAGCCGCAGCGGCCACAGCAGCCACGCGCCGGCGTTCAGGCCGAGAACCAGCGTCAGCACGGCGCCGCGCGCGTCGTGCTCGCGCCCCCACGCGGCCCACGCCAGGTGCCACGCGAGCGCGATCAGCGCCGCCATGCCGGCCACGTTGAACAGGGCCATGAACACGAACGGGTCCTGCCCGCGCAGCGACGCGCACATCGCGATGAACAGGTTGAAGATCCACACGTAGTTCAGCGGCAGCCCGGCGAATCGCGGGTCCTGCGGCGGCACGCCGTGGTGCTGGATCTCGCGCACGAGCGCCGCGTGGATCCACGTGTCGGAGCGCACGAGCACCCACGCGTTCACGATCGGAGGGATCGCCACGAACGCGGCGCACGCGATCACGGCGCCGATCGCGAACCGGCTCGGCGGCGCCGTGGCGTCGTCGGTGACGGGCGCCGCGAGCGGCCGGCGCGCCTCGCCGCCCGCGAACA
>JBGAOB010000069.1:0-17258 GCA_044222045.1 Candidatus Eiseniibacteriota bacterium | reverse complement strand
AGGCAGATTTTCCGCCGGGCCTCGCGCGCATGCAGCAAGATCGAAAGCCCGATTCCGCGGGGTGAGTCCGGCTTCCGCCAGAGGCCGCTTCGCGACGACGGCGACGCGATTAATTCCCGCGCTCCGTTGCCCTTAGCCCGACGGTGAACTCCGGGAATTGGCTTGACGCTTTGCAAGGTCGGTTGTTACGGTGCCGCCGTTCCCTTCTAAAGGACTGGGCGTGCTGGGGGGCGCGAATGCGCGTTCGTGTCGGGGTCGTTCTTTGCCTGTTTCTGGCCATCATGGCCGCCGGATGCCGTAAGGCACTGGTTCCCAACGTAGACGACAATCAGGCTCCTGAGACCTGGATCACCGCAGCGCCTCAGGACACCATCACCTACCGCGATTTCCAGGGTCGCCCGGAACAGGGGCGCGGCGGAGCAGGGACGATCCCGGTCAAGTACCACTTGTACTGGGCCGCGTCCGATCGTGATGGAGCAGTTGCGGGGTACTACTTCGCCGTGGTGGAAACCACCGCGATCGCGGACCCCGGTCTGGGGTTGCCCTCGCTGCCCGGGCCTAAGCCCCGGGACTACCGCTTCACCACGAAGAGCGACAGCGCGTTCATCTTCTCCACTTCGGAGGGGTTGAACTCGCGCGAGCACGCCTTCTTCGTGTACGCGGTGGACAACAAGGGCAAGCCGGATCCCACGCCGGCCCGGTTCATGTTCCGGGCGCTGGACCGTTTCCCCCCGGTCATCTACTTCGACTCGCTCAATACCAAGGGCACCGGGCGGACGTTCACGGTCCAGCAGACCAGCGACACGACCGGTAACCTGATCCCGACGATCGCCGACTACACGATCACCGACAGCCTCACGCAGCGGTCGACCGTGGCCGACACGGTGCCCTCGGGCAGCCTTCTGACGTTCAAGTGGCGCGCCGAGCCGCGAGTGCGTGGAACCTACGTGACGGGCTTCCGCTACAAGCTCGACGAGACCACCTTCAACTCGGTGGACTCGTCGGTCCACGTGGCCACCTACAACACGGGGATCGGCACGGACGTCATCACGCCGGGCCTCAAGGTGTTCACGCTCAAGGCGGTCGGCCAGTCCGGCTACGCCGGCACGGCGACCCGTCGGTTCGTGATGAACTTCGACCCCGACACCTGGTTCGCGGGCCCGAACAAGGACGACCCCGGCCAGGGTTGGCTGTCCTACGTCGACGGCAACGGCAAGCGCTACTACTACAAGAACGTCGCGTGGGGCTCGCGCGAGAATCCGACCGCCACCGTCGCGCGCACCATGCTCAGCTCGGACTCGTTCTCGGTGCTCCCGGCGTTCCGTCCGGCGCGGCGCTCGTTCTTCGAGTTCTACGGCGACCGCATCTGGTACCACGAGGAAGGCGACACGGTGAACATGAACTCGTGGGTGGTGCTGCCCACGGGTGGCCTCGACCGCGACTCGCCCTACAAGGTGGACGTCAACCCGAACGACGTGCCTCCGGGCGCCGGCGTGGTGGTGCAGCCCTCCGACTCCGCGAACGGGTCTCCGATCGGCTTCCGTGCGCGCGTGATCACGCAGACCGACGGTCCACGGATCATTCCCGCCGAGACGTTCAAGTACCCGGTCTTCAACAACTCGTCGGTGTTCCACCAGCCGTTCGTGAACATCTACTGGCCGATGAACCTGTCGGGCAAGGCCTACGCGCTGATCCGCGCCGAAGACGGCGACGGCGCCGTGGACGGGCGCATCACCGACGCGGTGAGTGCGGTGGAGGGCAACACACTGCCGCCCGATCTGCGCGCGAAGGTGATGACGTTCTACGTCAACCGCGCGCCTTTCCTGAAGACCACGTCCAGCACGTTCCGGCCCACGCCCGGCACCGTCTACACGGCGCGCGACTGGGACCGGACCACCGCTCCGAACCAGCGTCTCAACCTCGACGCGGACGACGTGGATCCCTACTACACGGGCGTGACGTCGCGGCCGGTCGGCGGCAGCTTCCCGAACAACCGTCGCGTGCTGCGGCGCGCGGTGTACGTGCTGGGCAAGACCGTCGAGGGCGTCGACACGACCGTGGTGGTCACGCTCACCACGAACCCGGCGGATTCGCTGTTCATCGACAACGCCGACGTGCCGGTGCGACTGCCGGCCCGCCTCGCGAACGGCCCGCTCACGGTTCGCGTGCGCCTGTGCGACTGCGACCGGTGCGAGGAGTTCCCCGGCACCGGCCGTTGCGTGGTCTACAACATCCCCGTCACGCTGGCCGTGCCGGGTGGCGTGGCCGCGCCCGAGACTCCGACTTCCTCCAGTGTGAAGCCGACCCAACGACCGGGGTCACCTTCCGCCGTTCGAAGGAGCTACTGATCCATGAAGCTTCGTCTCCTCGCCGCCGCGACCTGGCTCACCGCCCTGCTCGCGCTGGTCGCGTTCGCCACGGGCTGCAGCAAGAAGTCCGGTGATGGAACGCTGAAACCGAACGCGCGGCCGGAAGTCGCCCTGACGCAGGCACCGATCGACACGGTGCAGACCGATCCGCAGACGGGTGAGCGTCTGCAGTACTTCTACGCGTACAAGCTCCAGTGGTCCGGGCACGATCCCGACGGCAAGGTGGACTACTTCCTCTACGCCGTGGATCCGCCGGATCGGCAGCAGGTGGCCGCCGGACAGGACACCCAGTGGGTGCGCACGACGAAGAACGAGCAGATCCTGTTCTTCCGCTCGAGCCAGCGCGACCCGCGGGCGCCGTCCGGTCGACCCACGTCCTCCGACTTCCACACGTTCGTCATCAAGGCGGTCGACAACGGCAAGTCGCCGCTGCAGTCGGAGCCGCAGTCGCGCGTGTTCTTCTCGTACACGGTGGCGCCTTCGGTGCAGATCATCGCGCCCAAGCCGAGCTCGCTGCTGCAGCCGCAGGTGTCGCCGTCGGTCCGCATCACGTGGAACGGCAGCGACCCCGACGGTCAGTTCACGCAGAAGCCGATCAAGTACAAGTACCGCCTGTACTCGGATCTGCTCGAGCCGGCGTTGATCGACACCGCCGAGATCGCGCCGTCGCGGTTCCGGGACATCGTGGTCGGGAGCAACTTCGCCGGCTACGACTCGACGAGTGCCGACACGACGTTCGCCGTGTTCTCGAACCTCACGCCGTCCACGCAGGAGTCCACCACGCGCTACCTGTTCGTGGTCGTGGGCTTCGACGAGGCCGGTGCGTATTCGCCGATCTTCGACCTGAACTCGAGCATGCTGGAGTTCACGGCCGGCTTCGCGAACGCGCTGGGTCCCAAGTTCACGGTGTTCAACGACTACGTGAACTTCACCTACACGAGCGGCGGCTACTCGATTCCCACCGATCCGGCCGACCGCAAGGTCATCCGGGTGCAGGTGCCCGCCGATCGGCCGATCACGTTCAACTGGTTCGCCGAGCCCACCGCGGGCGCGCAGATCAAGAGCTACCGCTGGGTGGTGGACCTGAACGTTCGCGGCAATCTCTCGGACAACACCGAGCGCACGAACGAGGTTCTGGACATTTACCACTGGAGCCAGAAGAGCAACAACACCACGTTCGCGACGATGCCGCCGTTCGAGCCCGGGAACCACTGGCTGTGGATCGAGGCCGAAGACAACAACGGTGTTCTCGGTAACGCGGTCATCTACTTCACGGTCGTGAGGCCCACGTTCCAGAAGGACCTCCTGGTCGTGGACGACACGCGGCTCGAGGTGGATCAGCGCCAGCCCGCGCCTCGCGACACGCTGCTCAAGCTGCCGTACTTCGACACGTGGCCGGCCGCCGCCGAACTGGACACGTTCCTGTACGCGGTGGGCAACCGCCGGTGGCGAGGATTGCCGAGCCCGCAGCCGCTCACGCCGCCGGGCGTGTTCGCCGGGTACAACTTCGACACGCTGGGCACGCGCCTGGGCGTCGAGGACATCTCCACCACGGTGACGCTGCTGAAACTCGCGCCGTACCGCCACGTGATCTGGCTCACCGACGCCGTCGGCGCGGCCAATCTCGGCAGCGGCAGCGACCGTGCGAAGCCGCAGACGTCGCTGCGGTTCTTCGGCCGCGGGGCGGCGAATCCGCTCGCGGCGTTCATCGAGGCCGGTGGCCAGGCGTGGCTCGCGGGTGGCGGCATCGGCTTCGCCAGCATGATCCAGTGGAATCGCCGTGGCGTCGGCTCGACACCCTACGGTCTCGAGTTCAGCAGCGCTTCGAACCGCGAGCTGGCCCCCGGGCGCTTCATGTACGACATCGCCGGATGGCAGACCCGCTTCATCTCGTCGTACCCCGTGCGATCGACGTTCACGAAGTACCACGGCCTGCAGCGTGCCGGGCAGCCGGACTACTACGTGCCGTATCCGGGCCGGCCGAGCATGGCGAACTTCCCGGACGAGGTGTTCGTTCGCGACGAGTTCAATACGCCGGTGTATCCGCCCACGCGCTTCGACGCGTTCTACCAGCCGGGCGGCAACATCCCGTCGGAGTACCTGGCCGACGCGACGACGATCACCGAGAACATCGGCGGTGTCGACATCCCGACGCTCGACACGCTGCTCGTCGTGAACGGCGGTCTCATCGACACGCAGTATCCCGGCAATCCCACGTGGGTGACGCCGCTCATGACGTACTACCACCCGACGCGTCGAGGCGGTCCGGACGCGACGGTCGGCGGCATCCGTGGATCGGTGATGACCAGCGGCTTCGCGCCGTGGGACTTCACGCGGGAGAGCTGCATCCAGCTCGTGGACTTCGTGCTGCACGACGTCTGGGGCATGACGCGCAATGCGAGTGTCGCGCGCCAGATGGCCGCCGGTTCGCGTTCGGCGAGCCCCGGTGTGCGGCCCGCGACGGAACCCTCGCGGCGAGTGATTCAGGGACACCTGCCCATCGGCAGGAATCGGGAGTAACGGATGACTCGGTTCGGCAGTGTGTTCTCGCGATGTGTCCTGCTCGTGACGCTGGCGCTGGCCCTCGTGGCCGGCGCCGGCGCGCGGGTTTCGCACGCCCAGTCCAGCGCGTTCCCGAGGCTGAGCGTGTGGGCCTATCCCGGCGAGTTCCGCGACAGCACGCGGATCGACTCGCTGCGCTGTCCCGGTTCGTTCGGCGTTCGCCCCGACAGCCTCGTGCCGCATTCCCGCAAGATCACCCTGCGGTTCCTCCGCGATCGCCTCGCCGAGGCGCGTCCGGACTTCGGTGGCTACCGCATCTACCGGGTGGAGCATCGCCCCGACACGTCGGCGATGGTGCTGGTGCGTCGGTACTCCATCAACACGCTCAGCGAGATGACGTGGAACCAGTCCCGCCTGAACCCGCGCACGATGCAGTACGTCTGCCCGTGGGTCGTGGACAGCACGGGATTCGCATCCAACACGTCGCCGGTCGCGAACGACTCGATCATCACGTTCGTCGATCCGGACTCCTCCGGTTCGTACCAGAAGGTGTGCCGCCGGATCGACAGCTTCGGCCGCTGTATCAGCCCCGGTGATTCGGTGTTCCGACTGGTGCCGCCTCCCGGACCGCACGACGGCTTCCGCCTCTGGTACACGGTGACCTACGAGAAGCGGAACACGACCGACCAGGACAACGAGGATCTGTTCGTTCCGGACACGCTCGACGGGCGCATCCGCTGCACCGATCCGCTCGACCGACTGACGTGCCCGAACCTGAACGCCAAGCTCACGAACATGCTCGCGCAGCCGGTGGAGCCCACGGGCGGTCCGACGGCGAATCTCGAGCGCGTGTCGGTGGTGCCCAATCCCTACCGCGCGAACGAAGTCTGGGAGACGCCGGGCGGGCACGAGCTGCAGTTCGTCAACCTGCCTCCGCGCTCCACGATCAAGATCTACACGGTGGCCGGTGACCTCGTCCGCGTCCTCGAGCACAGCGACACCGTGCGCGACTTCGAACGATGGGACCTGCTGAACGACGACGGACGCGCCGTCGGCTCGGGCATCTACATGTACCGGGTCGAAGCCGCGAAGTTCACGTTCCAGAATCGCTTCGTCGTCATTCGTTGACGCATCCCAGGGGGGCCCGCGACACCGCGGGCCCCCGGTGTGTTCCGGGGGCCGGTACGGGCCGGTCGGTCCGGATCGGGCCACCGCCGCCGGCCCGGGCCCGGGGAACCGCCCCGTCCACGGTGGCCGGAGCCGGCTTCGACCGGGCGCCCGCGCGGATCCGTCGGCCGAACACCGGATTTCCGCCCGCCATCGCGGGGTCTCCGCGACTCCGCACTCCGTGGTTGGCCGCCCGCCAAGGTACACTCGTGCCCCGCGGTGGAGCCGGGAGGCCGCCCACCCGGGGCCGTCCCGGGCCGGCTCACGGGCGCCGTGGGCGGGGATCGGCTGCGGCGTCGGGACCGACGTGACACGACCGCCGCGGGGCGCAAGAGGGCTGCATCGAAGCAGTGAGCCACGAATCGACCGCGGCCGGCCGCATGGCCGCGAACCGTCCGAGAGGAAGAGCGCTTGTCGAACACGTCTCCGAACACGAACGCCCGACGCTCCGGTCTTCGGTGGGGCGTTCTCGTCGTCCTGGGCTCGCTGCTCGCCCTGGCGGCCGCCGCGCACGCGGCGCGCCCGACCTCCGCGGCACTCTCGAAGCTCGACCCCCGGTTGCTCGCCGCCCGAACGGACACCTGCCTGTCGCCGGAACTCGTCTGGGTGCAGTTCGCCGACAAGGGTGAACAGGGGCCGGCCGATCTCGCCGCGCGACTCGCCGCGGCGCAGGCCAGCCTGACACCGCGCGCGCTGGCGCGCCGGCAGCGCAATCACGTTTCGCCGCTCGTGGACTACTTCGACCTGCCGGTGCACCAGCCGTACGTCGACACGCTGGTGGCACACGGATACCACCCGTTCGCCGCCACGCGATGGTTCAACCGTGTCGCGATCCACGAGTGCAGCCCGCTCGTGGAGGCCCTGGCCGAGCTTCCGTTCGTCTCGCGTATCGAGCCCGTCGAACGTCTGCAGCGCGTCGGCGATCCCGCCGCGGCGGCCGCGGACGCCGTGACGCGGCGGGCGCGGCCCGACGGCGCGCTCGCCGCCACGTCCCTGAACTACGGCTTCACGCGCGCGCAGCTCCAGCAGATGAACGTGCCCGCCGTACACGACTCCGGGTACATCGGAGCAGGCGTGATGATCGCGGTCCTCGACGAGGGCTTCAACTCGTTCGACACGCACGACGCCCTGCGGACGCTCGACGTGGGCGGGCGCACCCGCGACTTCGTCGACGGCGACTCCAACGTGCAGAACCCGGCCGCGGCGAGCGTCTACCGGCACGGCACGTGGTGTCTCAGCGCGATCGGCGGCAACAGCCCCGGCGCCTACGTCGGGCCGGCCTTCGGCGCCTCGTTCGCGCTCGCGCGCACGGAGAACTCCTACAACGAGAAACCCATCGAGATGGTCACGTGGGGCCTCGGCGCGGAGTGGGCCGACAGCCTCGGCGCGGACATCGTCTCGTCGTCGGTGGGCTACGCCACGTTCCCCGACAGCGTGGGCAACGACCTGATGGTGTCGCAGCTCAACGGGCACACGTCGCACATCAGCCAGGCCGCCCAGATCGCGGCGAGCCGCGGCATGCTGCTGGTGAACTCGGCCGGCAACTACGGCGGCGTGTCGTCGTGGAACTTCCGCATCGTGTTCCCCGCCGACGTGAACGGCGACAGCCTGCTGGCGGTGGCGGCGGTCGACTCGAACGGCGTGCGCCAGGGCTTCTCGTCGACCGGGCCCACGGCCGACGGCCGGACGAAGCCCGACCTGGCCGCGCGCGGTTCCCGGACGTGGCTCGCCGAGCCCGGCGCGAACCCGTCGCTGTACGGCATGCACGACGGCACGTCGTTCTCGTGCCCGCTCGTCGCCGGTCTCGCCGCCTGCCTGATGCAGGCGCGCCCGAACTGGCCGGCCGTGTGGATCGCCGAGGCGCTCAAGCGCACCGCGAGCCGCGCGAGCTCGCCCGACAACCTGTACGGCTGGGGCATTCCCAACGGTCTCGCCGCGCTGCGCTACGTGCCCGACACCGCCGGCGTTCCCGCGCCCGGCGTCGGCATCGCCCTGCACCTGCTGGGTCCGAACCCGCTGCGTCGCGGCGGGCCGGACGCACGCCTGAGGTTCGGACTCGGAACGGACCGGGCGGCCTTCGGACAACTGCGCGTGTTCGACGCGCAGGGCCGCCGGGTGCGCACGCTGTGGTCCGGCACGCTCGTGCCGGGAGTGGCCGTGAGTGCGTCGTGGAACGGGCGCGACGACTCCGACCGCGCGACGCCCCCGGGCGTCTACTTCGCGCGCCTCGACGCGGCGGGCCGCTCGGCCACCGCGCGAATCGCGTCGCTGCGCTGAACGAAACTCCCCCGACACGCATGGAAAGGAACACCGGGATGATGCGTCGAGTCGTGCTCGCGCTCGCGCTGGCGTGCCTCGTGGCCGCCGTCGCGGCGGCGCGGGAAGCCCCGCCGGCCGTCCGCACGTTCACTCTGAAGAACGGACTTCGCGTGCTGCTCGCGCCGGACTCGTCCGCGGGTTCGGTGGACGTCGCCGTGTGGTACGGCGCCGGGCCGCGATGGGAGAAGCCGGGGCTCACCGGTGTCTCGCACGTGGCGGACCGGCTGCAGTTCCGGGGCACGGCGCGCGTGCCCGACGGCGAGTTCCGCCGCCGCCTGCTCGCGCTCGGCGGCCAGGTGAACACGAACTCCACCGCCGACTACACGTGCCTGTGGGAGACCGTGCCGCCCGAGGCGCTGGAGCAGGTGCTCGACATGGAAGCCGACCGCATGGCCGGCCTCGCGCTCACGCCCGCGAAGATCGACCAGGAACGTCGCGGCACGATCGACGAGCGCCGCCGTCAGTTCGACCGGCAGCCGCTCGCCCGCGGCCTGCACCGTCTCGTGAGCCTGCTGTTTCCCGGCCACCCGTACGGCGTGGGCCTGCTGGGGCAGCCCGCCGATCTCGCACGCATGACGGCTCGCGACGTCGAGGCGCACCTGCGCGATCGCTACGGTCCGGCGAACGCGCTCCTGACCGTGGTCGGCCGCTTCGACGCGAACGCCGTTCAGGAAGCGGTCGAGCGTCAGTTCGAGCGCGTCCCGCGCCGGGGCTCGCCCGTCTCGGGGCGGCTTCCCGCGCTGGCGCCGCTCGTGCGCGCTCGCGCGTTCGAGCCGGTCGAGGGTGCGGGTGCACTGCTCGTGGTCGGCTGGCGCGGTCCCGCGGCGACGGATCCCGACGGGCCCGCGATCGAGGTGCTCGCGCGCCTGCTCGCCGGGTCGTCCGACACGCGGCTGGTGACGGCGCTGCAAGGCGAGAAGTCGTCGGTGGCGAACGTGCAGTGCGCGTGGGACGCCCGCCGCGACGCGTCGCTGCTGTGGTGCGCCGCCGCGATGCGGCCCGGCGCCGACACGGCGCAGGTGGAGCAGGGCCTGCTGGCCACGACCGCGCGCCTCGCCGCGCAGCCGCCCGAGGGGCACGAGTTGGACCGCGCCCGCAAGCGCGTGCTCACCACCCTGCTGTTCGGCGCGCAGACGCCGCGCGCCCGGGCCGCGGCGCTCGGGGAATCGACCTGGTATGGAGGAGACACCGACGCCATGACGAAGCGGATCGACGCCATCCGTCGACTCACACCCGCCGACGTGCAGCGAGCGGCCCAGGCCCTGCTGCGCGACGACCGGCGCGCGATCGTCTGGATGCGGGGCGTCTCGCCCGTGGAGGGCCGGCCATGACCCGCGCGATCCTCGTGACCGTCGCGCTCGCGCTCGCGGTCTCCGCGCAAGCCGCCACCCAGCCGGTGCTGCCGGTGCCGGCGCCGCTGTGGCCGACGCCCGTGGTGCGCAAGCTCGACAACGGGCTCACCGTGGCCGTGTTCCGGCAGCCGCGCCTGCCGATCGTGCAGATCCAGCTCGCGCTCCCCGCCGGGTTCGCCGCCGAGGACAGTGCACGCCTCGGCGTCGCGGCGCTGACCGCGTCGATGCTGCGCGCGGGCACCACGTCCCGCTCGTCGGAGCAGTTCCAGCAGGACCTCGACCAGGTCGGCGCCGTGTTCAACGTGGCCGTGACGCGCGACCAGGCGGTGGTCACCGAAGGGCTGCTGGCCACGGACTTCGAGACCGGGCTCGAGCTGTTCTCGGACGCCGTGATCAACCCGGTGTTCCCGATCGAGGAGTTCGAGCTCGCGCGGCGCGCCGCCGCGCGCCAGCTGGGTCAGTCGCGCGCGAACCCCACGGGCGTCGTCGACGAGCGCGCGTGGATGGCCGCGTTCGCTCCGCATCCGTACGGCCGCCCGATCACCGGTTCGCTCGGCCGGATCCTCCAGCTCGATCGCGACCGGATGCAGGAGTTCCATCGCGACCACTGGCGCCCCGACCACGCCGTGCTCGTGATCGCGGGCGACGTCGAGTCCGAGCGCGCGCTGTCGGCGGCGAGCGAGTGGTTCGGACGCTGGTCCGGCCGCGCCGTCGCCGGACCGGCGCCGGCCGACGCGCGCCCGCGGCAGGGCCGCGTCGTGCTCGTGGACATGCCCGGTGCGATTCGTTCCGAAGTGCGCCTGGTGCAGGTGGGCCCCGGCCGGCGTGCGGCCGAGAGCGCCGCGTGGGGCGTGCTCGCCGAGGCGCTCGGGGCGTCCGATCGGTTTTCGGGTGCGCAGACGAACTGGTCACCGCTCGACCAGGGCGGGTTGTTCTCGGTCGCGGCGAACGTGTCCACCGACTCGGTGCTCGCGACGGTGTCCCGGTTGAGCGCGTCGTGGCGCACGATCGCGTCCGACCCGCCGAAGCCCGAAGCCTGCGCGGCGGCCGCGTCGCGGTTGCGCGCGCAGGCGCCGCTCGGCGTGGAAACGCTCGGCGGTCTCGCGAGCACGTGGCAGAGCGGCTGGCTCGCCGGTCTCGGCGACGATCACCTCGCCGGCACCGCGGCCCGCATCGATCGCGGCGCCGCGCCCGAGGCGGTGGCGTCGGTCGCGACCTCGTTCGCCGCACCGCCGGTGATCGTGGTGAGCGGCCCGGCCGCACAGCTCCGCGACGGTCTTGCGCGCTTCGGTGACGTGGAGGTGCAGGCGTTCGACCTCGAGGCCGAGGCGCTCGCGCGGCAGGGGCCGGCGCCGGCGACGCCCGAGCAGCTGCGACGCGGCCGGGAGCTGGTGGACGGGGCCGTGCTCGCGCACGGCGGCGCCGCGGCGCTGAACGCGGTGCGCTCGATCGTCACGGCCGGCACGCTCGTGATCCGCAACGGCGAGCGCGAGGTGCAGGGCTCGTTCGAACAGGTGCGCGTGGAGCCGTACCGCATGTCGTATCTCACGCGCATCCTCGAGTTCCAGACGCGGCAGGTGCTCGACGGCGAGCGTGCGTGGGCGACCACCACGGACACGCCGCCGAAGGTGACCGACGCCGACAGCGTGGGCGTGGCCGGACTGCGCACCGTGTTCGAGAGCGATTTCCTGCACACGTTGCGTTTCGCGCTGGCCGACAGCGCCTCGCCGACCTGGCGCGGCAGCGAAACCACCGGGGCCACCACGGTGGACCACGTCGAGTTCACGCTCCCGAGCGGCCACCGCGCGCGGCTCGTGATCGACGCCCGGACGCACCGGGTGACGGCGCTCGAAACGGCGGTTTCTCCCGACGGGGTGTGGCACGAACGGCGCGCGTTCTCGGACTTCCGGCAGGCCGGAAAGCTGTGGCTGCCGTGGCGAGAGGAGCGTTCGGTCGAGGGGGAACTCGTGAACGCCTTCCGGTTGCGGTCGCTGCTCGTCGACCCGCCGATCGATCCGAAGCTGTTCCGGAAGCCCGACGAGAAGCCCTGATCGCCGGGCTCCGGGACGAAACCGACGGCGGCGAGGCCATTTCGCCGGCGGGATCACGGCCGGACCTTCGGGTTCGGCCGCTTCGTTTTTTTGATCGCACGCCAGCGGACCCGTAGACTGCCCGCGACTTCACACCTCAACAGGAGGAGATCCATATGAGCACGGTGGAGAGCGAACCCGTCGAGTCCGCACAGGGCGGTCGTGGCGGTGCGAAATACGTCTACTTCTTCGGTGACGGCAAGGCCGAAGGCAACGCGCAGATGAAGGACGTGCTCGGCGGCAAGGGCTCGGGCCTCGCCGAGATGACGAATGCCGGTGTGCCGGTGCCGCCGGGGTTCACGATCACGACCGAAGTGTGCCGCTACTACTACGCGAACGGTCGCCAGCTCCCGCACGAGTTCCGCGCGCAGCAGGGCCAGGCGCTGGAGCGCCTCGAAGCGCTGATGGGCAAGAAGCTCGGCGACCCCGTGGATCCGCTGCTCGTGTCGGTGCGTTCGGGCGCGAAGTTCTCGATGCCCGGCATGATGGACACGATCCTGAACCTGGGCCTGAACGACCGTTCGGTGGAAGGCCTCGCGACGAAGACGGGCAATCCGCGCTTCGCATGGGACTGCTACCGCCGCTTCATCCAGATGTTCGCGTCGGTCGTGATGGACTTCGAGAAGCGCGAGTTCGAGGAGATCATCGAGGCGCTGAAGCACAAGCGCCGCGTGAAGCTCGACACCGAGCTCACGACGGACGATCTCAAGACGCTCGTTTCGCAGTTCAAGGCCGCGGTGCGCAAGCGCGCCGGCCGCGACTTCCCGCAGGATCCGCTCGAGCAGCTCGCGGGATCGCGTGACGCCGTGTTCCGTTCGTGGAACAACGACCGCGCCAAGTACTACCGCCGCCAGAACGGCATCTCCGACGATCTCGGCACCGCCGTGAACGTGCAGGCGATGGTGTTCGGCAACATGGGCGACACCTCGGGCACGGGCGTGGGCTTCACGCGCAACCCGAGCACCGGCGAGCGTCACTTCTACGGCGAGTACCTGACGAACGCCCAGGGCGAGGACGTCGTCGCCGGCGTGCGCACGCCGCACCCGATCGCGGACCTGAAGGAGGAGATGCCGCAGGTCTACCACCAGCTCCGCGAGATCACGAACCGCCTCGAGCAGCACTACCGCGACATCCAGGACTTCGAGTTCACGATCCAGGACGGCAACCTGTTCCTGCTGCAGACGCGCAACGGCAAGCGCACGGCGCAGGCCGCCGTGAAGATCGCGGTGGACATGGTGAACGAGAAGCTGATCACCGAGGAAGAGGCCATCCTCCGCGTGGACCCGGCGTCGCTCGACCAGCTGCTGCACCCGCGCCTGGACCCCAAGGCCAAGATCACCGTCATCGCTCAGGGCCTCGCGGCCTCGCCGGGCGCGGCCGTGGGCAAGGCCGTGTTCGACGCCGACACGGCGGCCGAACTCGGGCATGCGAAGCAGAAGGTCATCCTGGTCCGCAAGGAGACCACGCCGGACGACATCCACGGCATGGACGCGGCGCAGGGCATCCTCACCGCCACGGGCGGCATGACCTCGCACGCGGCCGTGGTCGCGCGCGGCATGGGCAAGCCGTGCGTCTCGGGCGCGGGCTCGGTGCACGTGGACGAGAAGAACCGCCGCATGACGGTGGACGGCAAGGTGATCAAGGAAGGCGAGTGGATCACGCTGGACGGCTCGACCGGCCGCGTGATGCTGGGCGCCGTGCCGACGATCGACGCCGAGGTCAGTGGCGAGTTCGGTGCGTTCATGGCGATCGCCGACAAGCACCGCCGGCTGAAGGTGCGCTCGAACGCCGACATCCCGCGTGACGCGATCAAGGCGATGGAGTTCGGTGCCGAGGGCATCGGCCTCTGCCGCACCGAGCACATGTTCTTCGCCGAGGACCGCCTGCCGCACGTCGTGCAGATGATCATCGCCGCTCCGCAGTCGAAGGCGCTGCAGGAGAAGGTCGACGCGAAGAAGAAGCAGCTCGAGGGCGCGAGCGGCAGCGAGGCGAAGCGCCTCAAGGCCGAGCTCGCCGTGCTCACGAAGCAGCTCGCCGGCCCGCTCAAGGCGTACAAGGGCGCGCTCGCGAAGCTGCTGCCGTTCCAGCGCGCGGACTTCCGCGGGCTGTTCAAGGCGATGAAGGGCAATCCCGTCACCATCCGCACGCTCGACCCGCCGCTCCACGAGTTCCTCCCGAAGCGGGAGGACCTCATGGTGGACATCGCGATCTTCCCGCGCGCGACGGCCGCCCAGAAGAAGGAGATGGCGAAGAAGTACCGGATGACGGTGGCGCAGCTGAAGAAGGGCATGCCCGAGCTGCTGCACCGCGTCGAGGAGCTGCACGAGTTCAACCCGATGCTCGGCCACCGCGGCTGCCGTCTCGGCATCACGTATCCCGAGATCACCGAGATGCAGGCGCGCGCCATCTTCGAGGCGGCCTGCGAGCTCGCGTCGAAGGGCGAGAGCGTGGTGCCCGAGGTGATGATCCCGCTCGTGGGCACGATCGAGGAGCTGAAGCACCAGGCCGAGATCGTCCGGCGCGTGGCCGAGGAGACCATCGCCAGGAAGAGCGTGAAGCTGAAGTACCTCGTCGGCACGATGATCGAGATTCCGCGCGCGGCCGTGACCGCGGGCAAGATCGCCGAGGTCGCCGAGTTCTTCTCGTTCGGGACGAACGACCTCACCCAGATGACGTACGGCTACTCGCGCGACGACGCCGGCAAGTTCCTGCCGGAGTACGTCAACAAGAAGATCCTGCCGGGCGACCCGTTCGTGTCGGTGGACCAGGAAGGTGTCGGCGCGCTGATGGACTGGGCCGTGCAGAACGGCCGCAAGACGCGCGGCAACCTGAAGGTCGGCATCTGCGGCGAGCACGGCGGCGATCCCGAGAGCGTGGAGTTCTGCCACCGCATCCACCTGGACTACGTCTCCTGTTCGCCGTTCCGCGTGCCGATCGCGCGGCTCGCGGCGGCGCAGGCCGCGGTCCGGGGCAAGGCGGCGGAGAGCGATCGCCGGTAGTTCGAGTGACATCCACGGGGCCGGGGCGAGTCGCTCCGGCCCCGTCGGCTTTCCGCGCGGGTCGTCGACGCGGAACCGGAGGCGCATGCCGATCGACGTGGTGGTCCTGGTCCCCGCCCGAAACGAGGAGGGTGCGCTCCCCGGCGTGCTCGCCGCGCTGCCGCGCGAGGGCCCCGGCTGGCGCGTGCGGGAGGTGGTGGTGGCGGACAACGGCTCCACCGACGGCACGGCCGCGGCCGCGCGAGCGGCGGGCGCCACGGTGGTGGGCGAACCGCGCGCCGGCTACGGAGCCGCCTGCCTCGCGGCGATGGCGGAAGCCCGCCGTCGCCCGCCGGAGATCGCCGTGTTCGTGGACGCCGATCACAGCGACGATCCGACGGAGCTTCCGCGACTGCTCGAGCCGCTGCTCGCCGGGCGCGCCGACCTCGTGATCGGTTCGCGCGTGCTCGGCCGCGTGGAGCCCGGCGCCTTCTCGCCCGCGCAGGCGTTCGGCAACTGGCTCGCGCCCGCGCTGCTGCGACTGCTCTGGGGTTCCCGCACCACCGATCTCGGCCCGTTCCGCGCGATCCGCTGGACCACGCTCGAATCGCTCGGCATGCGGGACCGCGACTACGGCTGGACCGTCGAGATGCAGGCGCGCGCGCACGCTGCCGGGATCCGGTGCGAGGACGTCCCGGTGACGTACCGCCGCCGCCGCGCCGGGCGTTCCAAGGTGTCGGGCACGCTGCGCGGCGTGTGGGGCGCGGGCACGAAGATCCTGTGGACGATCGCGAAGGTGCGCCTGGGCGGGTGACCGGGCGGCCCGCCGGCACGTGTTCGCCGAGACGGTCCGGTCGTCCCGGCGGAGCCGATCGCCCGCATGCCGCATCTGGCGCACACCCGGAGCGCCCGCGTATCCTCCGGCTCGACCGAAAACCCTCGTGGAGAGCACGTGTTCATCGAGGAGTACCTCCAGGAACTGCGACGCGACCGCTACGCCCCGCGGGCGTGGTGGGCGTACGCGCGCGCCGTGGCGGCGCGCGTGCGGGAGGACCTCGTCGCCAGCCCTTCGGCGGTGCGATCGATCGGGCTGCTCGCGCTCGCGTACTACGCCGTGGCGTTCGTGGCGGCCGTCGCGCTGGCGATGCTCTACGACCGCGCGCTCGCGTACGCCTGGTTCCGCGGCACCGCGCTGTGGATGTTCTGCGCGTTCCTGTTCGTGATGATGTTCGTGGGGCTGCTGCGCGACCGCGACGGATACCGGCTGTCGTCGGTCAACGTGCCGATCGCGCTCACCCTGCTGCGCGTGGCGCTCGTGCCGGGCATCACGATCTTCCTCGTGGACGGGCACTACCTGTTCGCGCTCGTCACGTACGTGGTCGCCGCCCTTTCGGACGTCGTCGACGGCTGGATCGCGCGCCGTTGGAACCAGACCACCGAGCTCGGCAAGGTGCTCGATCCGCTCGTGGACATCGTGTTCAACCTGGCGATGCTCGCGGGCCTGTCGGCGGCGGGCCTGCTCGCGGGCTGGGTGTTCTGGATCGCCGTGCTGCGCTACGGCGTGCTCACGGTGGGCGCGGCGGGCCTGTACCTGTTCGTGGGCCCGGTGCGCATCCAGCCCACGTCGTTCGGTCGCGCCACCGGCGTCGTGATGTCCACGCTGATCGCGCTGTTCACGCTGCTGGTGGCCGTGCGCGGCGAGGTGGCCGAGAAGCTCGCACCGATCACCGAGGTGGCGCTGGGCGTGCTGCTGGCGGCGTGCGTGGTGCAGGTGATCGCGCTCGGCTGGTACAACCTCAAGCTCATGCGCGGATCGCTGCCCGACGGCCGCGTGGTCGGCGACGTGCGCTGGGGGCGCCGATGAATCCCGCGCTGCAGGGCACGCTCGAGTACTTCCATCCGTCCGAGATCCTGCAGCTGCTGCAGCTCGCGCAGGCCACGGGCCGGCTCGAGCTGACGCGCGGCGGCGAACGCGTGGCGCTGTTCTTCGAGCGCGGGCGCCCGGTGTTCGCGCGCACGTCGGGGCTGGCGGTGCGCCTGGGCGAGGTGCTGCAGCACCGTGGCGTCGTGTCGGCCGGCTCGCTCGCGCACGCGCTGGAGCGGCAGAAGGCGCACCCCGACCGCCGGATCGGCTCGCTGCTGGTGGAAGCCGGGGACGCGTCGCGCGAACAGGTGCGCGAGGCCGTGCACGAGGTGCTCCGCCGCATCGTGTACGGCCTGCTGCTGTGGCACGAGGGCGCGTTCCGGTTCGATCCCGGCCCGGCGGTGGTGGGCGAGGACATCCAGCTGGACCTGGATCTCGACCGCCTGATCCTCGAAGGCCTGCGCCTGGCCGACCAGGCTCGCGCCGCGCGCAGCTGACGCGCGGGCAGGCACGAAGGGCGGGCCCATGCGCCCGCCCTTCGTGCGTCCGGCCGGGGACGTCAGGGCAGCACGGTCACGCGCGCGCGGGCCTCGCGTGCGCCCTGTCGCAGCCGTACC
>JBGAOB010000068.1:0-17363 GCA_044222045.1 Candidatus Eiseniibacteriota bacterium | reverse complement strand
CGTCACTTAGCAACTCCATCTGATTTGCATGTCGCACGGCGATGCGGCGCGCTTCGGCGCTGCGCAGCCCCTCCGCCTCCACCTGCACCGTCCAGTAGCCCGCCTGCAGCCCTTCGAACGCCGCCCCGCCGTCGCGCCCCGTGGGCCGCGCGTCGGGCGCGCTCGATTCGCGCTCCCACCACGACGCCGCGCGCTCGCGCGTGAGCCGCACCATCGCGTTCGGCACCGCGGTGCGCCCGTCGGCCGTGGTCACGCGCACGGCGAGCCGGCCCGCGCGGTCGAGCGGCACCATCAGCTTCACTTCGCGCTGCGCCTCGGGGAACTGCCAGCCGCTGGTGGCCCAGTCGGTGTAGTCGTCGGCCGACACCTGCACCTCGTACCAGCGCTCCGTGGGCACCTGCTCGATCGCGAACTCGCCCGCCGCGTTCGTGCGTGCGCGCCAGAAACCGGGGCCGCCGCCCGAGTTCTTCACCTCCACCGTGGCGCCCGCCACCGGCTGGCGCGTGGCCGCATCCACCACCTGCCCGGTCAGCCGCGTGACGGCGGCAAGCGCGGGCGTGACGAGCGCCACCATCAGCAGCGCGGCAAGCGCGAACGGAACGCGACGGAGATGCGGCACGAGCGACCTCATGGAACCCATCCTTCGAGTCGGTGGTAGGTGTTCAACGCGTGGGCGTCACGGACGACCACGACGGGAAAGCGGCTGCAACGCGCCTCGGACACGGGCCCCGACAGCACGCCGGCACGGCGCGCCTCCGCCAGCGCCCACGAGATCGTGCGCGCCTCGCCGGGCAGGAACACGATGCCGCCGCGGGGAGTCTCGATGCGCAGGCCCTCCAGCAGCGGCCGGACCGCGTACGGATCGGCCACGGGCACCGGATCGCCGGCGAACGCGATCACCACGCGCAGCGAGTCGAACTCGTCCTCGCGCACCGGTGCGCGGCGGCGGTCCGCGGTGAGCGCCTGTCGCGCGAGGCGCCACACCGTGCCGCCGAGCGATCCTTCCAGCGGCACGTCACTGCCGACGCACGCGCGGATGGCACGCCCGCGCGTGAGCGTGACATACACCGGGCGCGGGGCGCCGGGCCATGCAGGATCGGTCGGGACTTCCGATGGAGGCGTCGAGCCGTCGTCCGGCCAGGGCCACGTCTCGTGCGGGAGCGTGTTCAGGATCGAGAAGCGGGCCACGTCGAGCAGCGCGGCCGCCGCCGAGTCGCTGCGCACCCACGCGCGGTACGCCGCCAGCTCGGGCGCCGTCGCGGCCCCGCGCGAGATGGCCACCACCGGGCTCGCCGCGAACGCGGGCCACGTGGGCGCGCACGCCGCGAGCGCGCACCACGCCAGGCCGGCGAGCGCTCCCGGTACGCGCTTCGCGGCGAGGTTCACCGTTCCTCCGGGCGCGAGCCGCGCGACGGCGGGAACACGTCGCGGTGCACCAGCTCGCGCGAGGTCTCCGCGCCGTCGTCGCGCCGCACGCGGTACAGCTCGATCTCGCGGCCCGGGCGCGACGCGGCCACGCCGGGATCCGCGGGAAGCGCGTGCTCCTCGCTGACCAGCTCGTACGTGTGCCGCGCCTGCTCCACCGCCTCGATGCGCGCGGCGAGCGTGGTGCCGATCAGCTCGCAGCGCACGCGCACCGGCACGTCGAGGTCGTTGCGCAACTTGAGGTCCTTGGCGCCCCACGCGATCGTGGCGTCCTGGCCCAGGGCGATGTAGTCCACCGGTGACGAGTGCCGCCAGCGCTCCGTGGCCGAGAGCCCCGCCGTGAGCGCCGCCACGAACAGCGTGGACGCCGCCTGGCACACACCACCGCCCGCCTGCACCTGGCGGCGCTCGTGCAGGATCACCGGCGCGAGCTGGTAGCCGCGCTCCACCGTGCGCGGCCCGACCACGCGGTTGAACGACAGCACGCCGCCCGGGTCGACGACCGCGCCGTCGAGCGCCTGCGCCGCCAGGCGGATGTTCGCCGTGCGCTCGGGCGCACTGCCCACGAGCGTGGTGGCGAACGCCGCGAGCGTGACCGGGAACGCGTCGGCCGCCGGCGACTCGGGGGGGCGCATCGTGGTGGACGTGTCGGGCTGCATCACGACCACGGCCACGCTGTCGTCGGGCGCGGCTTCCGACGCCCACGAAGCGGCGGGAGCAAGGGCGACGACGAGGGCGAGGGCGATCGGGGCGAGGTGCCCGGCGAGCTTCCGTGCGCGCGCGAACATGCGGCGCGCATGGTAGCAGAGGACCCCGCGGGTGAGAGCGGTTAGACTGCACCGCGAACCCGCCATCCGCACCGCGATCCGTCCGCCCCGGAGGTCCCGCATGGAACGCTCGTGCTTCGATCCGGCGTCGCTCGCGCGACGCGCCGCCCGCCCGTTCCACGTCGCGCTCGTCGCCGCTGCCGTCGCCACGCTGGGCACGCTCGCTTCTCCCGCCCGCGCCGCCGACGTGCCGCTGGGCGCGGTGGCGGTGGTCGCACTGCCGGCGCACGGCGTCGCGAAGCCCGCCGACACCGCGGAACTCGAGCGCATCCGTGACGCGCGCCGGGCCCCGCGCCTGCTGTTCGCCGGCGCGCTCTCCGCGGACGGTCACTCCGCGGTGCGCTACGAGTTCCACCGCTCGGGCCGCTACACCGAGCCCGGGCACGACGCGCTCGACATGAGCACGCTCGCCGAACGGCTGACCGCCGAGGGGGACGCGTGGACGTTCGCGGGCTGGCGCACGCCGCCCGTGTTCGACCGCGAGCACCACGTGCTGTTCTGGGCGTACGACGTGAAGAGCCCCGAGGGCCGGCGCACGCTCGGATTCGCCGCGTTCCTGACGCGCGAGGGCGTGCTGCTGTTCCAGCGCACGAGCGACCGCCTCGGAGCATTCGACGGCGAGGACGCCGCGTTCCGCGGGCTGCTCGCGCGCGTGCGCGTGAACGACGGGCGGCGCTGGGAGGACTTCGTGGCCACCGACCCGATCGCGGCGGGCTCCATGGCCGACCTGGTGGCCGAACGGGGTGTGCCGCGCGAACCCGGCGCGCCGGGCGCCTCCGCTCCCGCCGCCGCGCGCGAGCCCGCCCGGGGCAGGGACCTCCGCGAGACGATCCTGGACCTGCTGCGCCACTCGCAGTTCCGCATCGGCGGCCTCGTGGCCGCGGTGGTGGGCCTGCGCATCCTGTTCGGCGTCGGGCGCGCGCTCGCGCGCCAGCGCGTGAAGCCGGAGGAAGTCACGCTGCCGCCGGGCGCGACGCGCAAGCCCGGCAGCCCGTTCGACGACAATCGCCCCATCAACTGACGCCGGGTCCGCGACGCGCGGGTCCGGGCGAAGGAGTCTCGCCCCATGCGCATCGGCATCCTGACCGGCGGCGGCGACGTCCCCGGGCTCAACGCCAGCATCCGCGCGGCCGTGCTGCGCGCCTGCGACGCCGGTCACGAGGTGGTGGGTATCCGCCGCGGCTGGGCGGGCCTGCTGCACGTGGCGCCCGACGACCCCGCGAGCCGCGAGCAGTACCTGCGGCCGCTGACCCCCGCGAACACGCGCACGATCGACCGCAGCGGCGGCACGTTCCTGCACACCTCGCGCGCGAACCCCGGCCGCGTGCGGCCCGCCGACCTGCCGGTGGCGCTGCACGGCGCCGCGCCCGGCGCCGACGGCACCGTGGACGCGACGCCGCACGTGCTGCGCACGATCGGCGCGCTCGAACTGGACGGCCTGGTGGCGATCGGCGGCGACGACACGCTGAGCTACGCCGTGCGGCTGGACCGCGAAGGCGTCCCGGTGGTGGCCATCCCCAAGACGATGGACAACGACGTGCACGGCACCGACTACTGCATCGGCTTCTCCACCGCCGTCACGCGCAGCGTGGAGATGATCCACGACCTGCGCACGAGCGCGGGCTCGCACGAGCGCATCGCCGTGATCGAGTTGTTCGGGCGCTACTCGGGCGAGACCTCGCTGATCACGGCGTACCTCGCCGGCGTGGACCGCGCGGTGATCTCGGAGGTCGACTTCGACGTGGACCGGCTGATCGGCTTCCTGGTCGCCGACCGCGACGCGAATCCGAGCCGCTACTCGATCGTGACCATGTCCGAGGGCGCCAAGCCGATCGGCGGCGAGATGGCGCTGTCGGGCGAGGCCGACGCGTACGGGCACAAGAAGCTGGGCGGCGTCGGGCTGGCGCTGGCGCACGCGATCGAGCAGCGCACGCGCGTGGCCGTGCTGCACCAGCAGCTCGCCTACCTCATGCGCAGCGGCGCCCCCGACGCGCTCGACCGCATGGTGGCCACCAGCTACGGCCAGCTCGCCGCCGACCTGCTGCTGCGCGGCGAGACCGGCCGCATGGTGGCGCTGCGCAACGGTTGTTACACGAGCGTGCCCGTGTCGGAGGTGACGCAGGGCCGCAAGCGCGTGGACGTGGCCGCGCTCTACGACGAGCGCGAGTACCGCCCGCGCGTGGCCGACATGATGGGCAAGCCGATGTTCCTGTACTGAGGAGGGCTCAGCCCTGCGTGGCCGCCTTCAGCGTGGCGTCGATCCACTCGAGCAGGTCCTCGCGCCCCTCGCCCGTCTCGCTCGACGTGCCCACGATCGGCTGCCCCGCGGGAAGTTCGAGCGTCTTCGCGAGATCCCGCAGCGCCGGCAGCCGCTTCGTCGCGCCGAGCTTGTCGATCTTCGTGGCCACGAGGCAGAACGGCATGTTCTCGTCGAGCAGCCAGCGCACCATCTCGCGGTCCTCGCGCGACGGTTCGTGCCGGCAGTCCACCAGCTGCACCAGCCCCACGAGCTGCCGCCGCGTCTGCAGGTAGTCCTGCATCATGTCGCTCCACTGGTTGCGCGACCGGCCCGAAGCGCGCGCGTAGCCGTAGCCCGGCAGGTCCACCAGGTGGAATCGGGCGTTCACGAGGAAGAAGTTCAGGCGCTGCGTCTTGCCCGGCGTGCCGGACACCTTCACCAGGTTCTTGCGCCGGAACAGCGCGTTCAGCAGCGACGACTTGCCCACGTTCGACCGCCCGGACATGGCGATCTCGGCGAGCGGCCCCGGGGGGCACTCGGCCGCACTGCCTGCGCTCGACACGAACTCCGCCGACTCGATCTTCACGGGGTCATACCTCCGGCCCGCAGAGTAGCCGCTCCGCGCTCGATCCGGGAACGCGGACCCCGGGTGCATGCGCCGGGCGCCGAAATCCCCCCTTGCCGCGCGCCGGGCACGGCTCTATTGTTAACCACATGGTTAACGATTCATCGACCACGCTCGATGCCGCGTTCGCGGCCCTCGCGGATCCCACCCGGCGCGCGATCCTCGTGCGGCTCGCCCGCCGGGGCGCCACCGTCGGCGAACTGGCCGAGCCGTTCGACATGTCGCTGCCGGCCGTGTCGAAACACCTGCGCGTGCTCGAGCGCGCCGGCCTGATCGAGCGGCGCGTGGACGGGCGAACGCATCGGCTGGGCATCGTGCCGGGCCCGCTGCGCACCGTGGAGCAGTGGCTGTCCGAACACCGCACGTTCTGGGAGCAGCGACTGGACGCGCTCGCTCGCTACCTCGAGGGAACCGAACCCGAACCGGAGAGCCCACCATGGCGAAGCCCGAAACCCGTCCGGACACGACGCTCCGGCTCGAACGCACGATCGCGGCGCCCCGCGAGAAGGTCTTCGCCGCGTGGACGCAGGCGGAAGCGCTGATCCGCTGGTTCGCCCCCACCGACGCTTACACCTGCACGGTCCACGCGCTCGACGCGCGGCCGGGCGGCGCCTACCGCATCGAGATGCTGCACTCGGGCGGCAACCGGCACTTCGTGTCGGGCACGTACCTCGACGTCGAATCGCCGGCGCGCCTGCGCTTCACGTGGGCCTGGGAGAAGAACCCCGAGCGCGGCGAGTCCGTGGTCACCGTGGAGTTGCACGACGAAGTCGGGCGCACGCGGCTCGTGCTCACGCACGACCTGTTCCCGAGCGCCGAGGTCCGCGACGGCCACCTGCAGGGCTGGACCGGCGGGCTCGACCACCTGGTGCGCATGTTCGAACTCTAGGCGCACGTCCTTCGTTCCGGCCGCGTCGTTCCGCACACCACCCGGAGGTCCGATGTCACCGACCACGATGACCGCACGAGAGACGTATCTGGGCCACCTCGAGCGCGAGTACCAGACCACGCGGCGCCTGCTCGAGGCCTACCCGGCCGAGAAGTCGGAGCTGCGCCCCGCCGACAAGTGCAAGACCGCCCGCGAGCTGGCGTTCATGCTGGCGCTGGGCCACGCGGTGCCCGGCGTGGTCGGCACGAGCGACGCGCTGCTGGCCCCGCCGCCGATGGAGGCGCCGCCCACGTGGGGCGCCGTCCTGGGCATGCTGCGGCAGGTGCACGCCGACACCACGGCGAAGCTCGGGGCGCTGAGCGACGCGGACTTCGACGCCACGTTCACGCTCGCGTCGGGGCCGGGTGGCCAGACCACCACGATGCGGCGCATCGACGCGCTGTGGTTCTTCCTGATGGACCACGTGCACCACCGCGGGCAGTTCTCGGTGTATGCGCGCATCGCCGGCGCGAAGGTGCCCAGCATCTACGGGCCCTCGGCCGACGAGCCGTGGTCCTGAACGGGCGCTTCAGCGCAGGTGAGGGCTCCGGAATCCGAGGCGGCGCAGGCCGTCTCGGACCTCGGGGCAACTCATGAACAGCTTCCACAGCAGCCCCGTGCGGTGGTTCTCGATCATGCCGACGATCGGGCCCTGGTCGATCGCGAGGTGCGACTTCGCCACCCAGCCGGTGTGCGGGTCGAACGCGTCCACGAAGCCGTACTCGGTCCACAGCTTCTCGCCCAGGTCGTCGTGGAAGTGGCGCAGCGCGCGCATCGACTCGACGGGCGTGAACGGCATCGACGACAGCGCGGCGGTGGGCGCGATCACGCCGGTGTCGCGCGTGGGCGAGTGGCCCGAGTAGCCCGTCGGGATGTCGCACGACGTGAGCCCCCAGCAGTCCGGGCCGTAGCCACGGAAGCCCTTCGGATTGCGCGTGCAGTACTCCACCTGGATGCGCGCGTGGTTCACGGCCTGCTCGCCGTAGTCGGCGTAGCGGTCGCGAAGACCGCGCGGATCCAGACCGAGGAACGAGTAGTGCTCGAAGAACAGCGGCCCGCCCCACGGCGGCCCCAGCGGCAGCCGAATGCCGTCGTACGTCTCGCCGTTCACCATGCGACCGCTGCGCGCCCAGCCGTGGTGATAGACGTTGGTGGTGATGGCGTGCGTGGGCGACGACGCCGCGAGCACGTACGCGATCAGCGCCTCGTTCCAGCCGGTCACCCCGGCGCCCACCGCGAATCCCGTGCGCGGGCTGCGGTTCCACATCAGCACCTCGCGCCCGGGCGGCACGTGCCACGTCCAGTCCACCTCGCGCCACATCGTGTCGATGCGGCGGCGCAGCGCGGTCTCGGCGGCGTCGGTGCCGGCGAAGTACTGGCGCGCGATCAGCAGCCCCTCGAACAGGTACGCGGTCTCCACCACGTCACCGCCGTCGTCGTCGCGCCCGAACGGCCGCACGCGGCCGGTCTCGCCGTTCAGCCAGTGCGGGAACACGCCGTGAAAGCGATCGGCGCGCTGCAGGAACGCGGTCATCTTCTCCAAGCGTTCCACGGCCGCGGCCCGCGTCACCCAGCCGCGCTCGGCGCCGATCACGATCGCCATCACGCCGAAGCCGGTGCCGCCAATCGTGACCACTTCGTCGCCGTAGTCGAACGCGCGGTTGCTGCGCTCGCGCGCGAGGCCGCTCACCGGGTGCGCGTAGTCCCAGAAGTAGCGGAACGTTTGCCGCTGGACGCGCTCCAGCAGAGCGTCGTCGGTGAGCACGGTGCCCTCCCGCACCACGGCGGCCGAGTCCGGTCCATCGGCGGCGCCCGCGCGGCACGGCGACACCGCCACGGCGAGCAGTCCCGCCACGAGCACCGCACGCACACCGCCGGGCCCTGCGAGCGGCGTCATCACGCCCCTGCGGACGACTTGCGGATGATCAATCCGAACGACGTGACGTCGAACCAGCGCACGCGCAGTCGCAGGTGGACGTCGTTGCGATAGGGCGGCCGGTCCACCACGCGCTCGGCCCAGCCGTCGCCGAGCGTGAAGTCCACGTCGACGTCGTGGCCCTCCGCGCGCAGCCGCCGGGCCAGGCCCGCGAGGTCGCGGCGGCGGAACAGCACCGTGCCACCCACCGGCAGCGTGAGCCAGTTCGACGACAGGTTGTACTCCGTCGTGTGCACCGCGATACCGCCCGGGCGAACGCACGCGAGCGCGTCGTGGATGAACTGCAGGCCGCGCGCGAGCGAGCCCAGGTGCTCGAGCGAGCACGACGACCACGCGAAGTCGAAACCGCGCAGGTCCTGCGGGATCGCGCGCATGTCGACGGCGCGGAAGCTCACGCGCTCGCGCAGCACGTCGGGCGACACGATGCCGTCGTGGTACGTGGTGTCGAGGTCGCGTGCATGCTGACCGGTCTTCGCCCAGTCGGCCGCGTTCGGATCGCTCGGGGCGAGGTCGGTGGCCACGATCGTGCTGCCGAGGCCGGCGAACAGCGCCGGCAGCCCCTCCTGCCCGACCGCGAAGCCGAGCCCGCACCGGCCTTCGCGCAGCATGTCGCGCTCGGCGAGCGCCTGCGCGATGTACGCGTGCTCCCAGCCCTTGCGGTGCATCGTGAGCTGCGGCTCGCCCATGCGCTTCAGCCACGCCTGGAACGTGGGCGACTCGAGCTGCGCCTGCGAGCACGGCCCCGAACGCAGCGGACGGGCCGGGTCGTAGACGGTGGTGGGTGCACCGGCGGTCATGGCCGCGAAACCTAGCACAGGCGCAGGCAAGCTCGACGCGCGGCCGCGCCGCGGCGCTGGGCGAGTGCGGGGCGAGCGAGTAGGCTCCGCCACGCCGACCGTGCCCGCGCGGGCCGTGACGCCCTGCACCGTTCCCTTTCACCGGAGCTTCCCGATGAGCGACTCGCCCCTGCGGAACCTGCTGACCCAGCTCCACCACACGCTCGAAGGCAGCGGCCCGATCACCGACGAGGACCGCCAGCTGCTCCGGCAACTCTCCGCCGACATCCAGGACGCGCTCGCCGAACCCGGGTCGCCGCGGGAAGGCGGATCGCTGGTGGATCGTCTGCAGGGCTCGATCACGCGCTTCGAGGTCTCGCACCCCGAACTGAGCGCCGCCATGCTCCAGGCCAGCAAGCAGCTCGGCGACATGGGCATCTGACGCGACCGTTCCCGAACGCGGGGCCGAGCGTGCGTGCTTGCGGTGGAGCCATCCGACCGTCGATAGTTCAGCATCGCCGTACTTCGTGAAGCACGAATTGGGATCACCGTGCATCGCATGGCCGGTATGATCACGATGGGATCGACCATCTCGGCCGGTCCCCGCGTCCGATCGTGGTCACCCGATGAAAGGGCCAACGTCATGCGACTTCACGTGGGGTACCGCAGCCTCGCATCCGCCTGTGCGCTCGTGCTCATCTGCGTCGCCTCCCGCGCGGGGGCCTCGCAGGGCACGGCGACGTTCGACACCTATGCCCCGGGCACCACGATCACGAACCAGTACCAATCGATCGGCCTGCGCTTCTCGAGCTCCGGCCTGCCCTGCCTCGTGATGCTCGACCCCGACGAGGCCACTTCCGGCGCCAACATCCTGATCGGCCAGGACGTCTACAGCGATATCGACATCCAGATCGTGGATCCGGTGACCGGGCTCCCGTCGCCGACCGTGCGCGCATGCTTCGTGAGCCTGCAGGTGATCAGCGCGGGCTGGTCGGTCGTGGAAGTCACCTCGAAGGACTCGAATGGTGCGGTCCTGGAATCCCACACGGTCACGCACCCATCCGGGCCGGTGAACGGCCTCCACAACGCCGATCTGCTCGAATTCCAGGCCGGCGGCATCGCTTCGGTCTCGATGCACTTCACGGAAGTGGACATCTCCGACGGCATCGGCATCGACGACGTGCGGGTGCTCACCCAGTCCGACTGCATCACGCCCGTCGCCCCTTCCACGTGGGGCCGCCTGAAGCTGCTCTACCGCTGACCCGAACCCGGCGCCCGGCCACCCGCCCTCGCGGCGATCGCGGCCGGGTGAACGCGCGAGGGCGACGCACCGGAAGCCTCCCGGCGCGCCGCCCTCGCGCTTCAGCGGCCGATCACACCTTGCAGGACTTGTTCGGCGTCTTCGTGATCCAGTTGTTGATGGGCTCCTTCTTCCCCATCGCGCGCCACACGTCCTCGGCGCGGATCGGCATGTGCGTGAGTTCCGCGCCCACGGCGTGGCGGATCGCGTTGCCCAGTGCCGGCGCCACCGAGATCATCGGGTGCTCGCCCACGCCCCGCGCGCCGTAAGGGCCGTCCAGCTGCGGCGTCTCCACCGCGATGCTCTCGATCACGTCCGGCAGGTCGCGCGCGGTGGGGATCTTGTTGTCGGTGAACGACGGGTTCATCAGGTGGCCCTGCTCGTCGTAGATGTAGCCCTCGCACACCGCGGTGCCGAGGCCCTGGATCATGCCGCCGATGCACTGGCCGCGCACGATGCCGGGGTTCACGACCTTGCCCACGTCGAACGCCGACGCGATCTTGAGCACGCGGTACTCGCCGCTCACCGGATCGACGTCGGCCACGATCCCGTGCGCGCCGTACGTCCAGTCGAGCGCCGGATTGCCCTGGCCGGTCTCCTTGTCGAGGTTCGACAGGCCCTGCGCCACGTAGCGCCCCACGCCGATCAGCGGGCCGCCGATCGCGTTGCCGTCGGGATACGCGTAGCCCACCGACATGCTCGCGAACGTCACGCACTTCTCCGTGCGATGGCGGATGAACACCTTCTCGGCGTCGTGATCCAGGTCGCACGCCTGCGCACGCAGCACCTGGCCGGCCACGTCGTACGCCTGCTTGAGCAGGTCGTCGCACGCGAGCACGGCGGCGTTGCCGCTCAGGATGATTCCCTTGGACGCCACGGTCTGCCAGTCGAACGGATCGCGCGACGTGTCCTTGTCCACGGCCACGTGCACCTTCGAGAAGTCGAATCGCAGCCGCTCGGCCACGATCTGCTGGATCATCGTGGTGGAGCCCTGGCCGATCTCGGTGAGCCCCAGGTTCACGTTCACGCTGCCGTCGGAGTTCATCTTCACGATCACCGCGGTGGCGGTGAACGGCGGCATGGCAGGCGCCTTGTGCAGCGACGCGATGCCCTTGCCGATGCGGCGGCCGGTGCGCTGCTCGTGGGCCTTCTCCTCGTCGTCGAGCCGGCCGTAGCCGATCGACTCCGCCACGGCGTCGATGCAGCGCGTGACGTTGCCCGAGTGCTCGGTGATCAGCTCGCCGGTGAGCGTGCGCCCGCCGGGCTTGAGCGCGTTCAGGCGCCGGAACGCGAGCGCGTCCATGCCGATCACCTCGGCCACCAGCTCCATGTGGCGCTCGAGCCCCCAGAAGAACTCGACGTGCCCGAAGCCGCGGTACGCGGTGCCGTACGGCTTGTTCGTGTACAGCGTGTACGCGTCGAGCCACGCGTTCGGGATCTCGTACGGACCGGCCGCCGAGTAGCCCGACGCGCGCGTCACGTTCACGGCGTAGTCGGCGTACGCGCCGGCGTCCCAGTACATGGTCATCTGCTGCGCCAGGATCCGGCCGTCCGCCGCGACGCCCGTCTTGATGCGGTACGTCAGCGCGCTGCGGCACGGCAGCAGGCTGAACTCCTCCTCGCGCGTGGCCTGCAGCTTCACGGGGCGACCGCCGGCCTTGCGCGACAGGCACGCCACGAGCGGCTCCAGGTGGATGCCAGCCTTGCCGCCGAATCCGCCGCCCACGTGCGGCACCATCACGCGCACCTTGTTCAACGGCAGCTTGAACGCGTAGCAGAACAGGTTGCGCACGGTGAACGGCGACTGCGCGCTCGACCAGATGTGGATGTCGTCGCCGGTCTTCCACTCGACGATCGCGACGTGCGTCTCCATCGGCACGTGCTGCACCGACGGGTTCGTGTACTCGCGTTCGACGGTCCACTCGGCCTCGGCGAAGCCCTTCTCGACGTCGCCCTTCCGCAGCTTGGTCAGGTTCGCGATGTTCGTCCCGGGCTTGGGCGTGAACGCCGCCGCCACGAAGTCGTACTGGCCCAGGTCGGGATGCACGAGCGGGGCGTCGGCCTTGAGCGCGTCCATGTGGTTGAGCACCGCGGGCAGCACCTCGTAGTCGACCTCGATCAGGTCGACCGCGCGCTTCGCGATCGCGAGCGTGTCCGCCGCCACCGCGGCCACGGCCTCGCCGAAGTGCCGCACCTCGTTCTTGGCGAGGATGTGCTTGTCCACGATGTACAGCCCGAGCCGGACGTCGAGCTCCTTGCCCGTCAGCACCGCGCGCACGCCGGGCAGCGCCTCGGCCTTCGACGTGTCGATGCTGCGGATCTTCGCGCGCGCGTGCGGGCTCTTCTTGACCTGCGCGTGCAGCATGCCGGGAAACGCCATGTCGCTCGCGTAGACGGCCTCGCCCGTGAGCTTGGCGGTCACCTCGGAGCGGTCGCGGCTCGCGCCGACGTGCTTCAGGTCCCGGGGATCGCTGTTCTCAAGCACGGATCAGCCCTCCCTTCCCGGTCGGCTGGCCGGAAGCGTCGAGCACCGCCTCGATGATCTGCAGGTAGCCGGTGCAGCGGCAGAAGTTCCCTTCGATGCCTTCCTTGATCTCCTCCACCGTCGGCTTCGGGTTGCGCGCGAGCAGTTCGCGCACCGAGAGGATCATGCCGCCGGTGCAGAAGCCGCACTGCACGGCGTGATGGCGGTTGAACGCCTCCTGGATCGCCGACAGCTTGCCGTCCTTCGCTTCGCCTTCGATGGTCTCGACGCGGCGGCCGTCCACTTCGGGCGCCAGCACCATGCAGGCGTTCACCGCCTGCCCATCGAGCAGCACCGTGCAGGCGCCGCACTCGCCGGCGCCGCAGCCTTCCTTGGAGCCCGTGAGGCCGATCGATTCGCGCAGGAAGTGCAGCAGCGTCACGTTGCCGCCGACCTCGCGCTCGTACACCTGCCCGTTGACCGTGACCGAGACCTTCATCACTTCACCTCCTGCAGCAGTCGACGGACGAAGACCTCGACCATGTGCTCGCGGTACTCCTTCGTGCAGCGCAGGTCGCTGATCGGGCTGATGGCCTTGCGGGCCGCGGCGACGATCGCGTCGGCCGGATCGGATTCCTTCAGGCCATCGACCAGCACCGGCGTCGGCGCGGCCGAGCTGATGCCCAGCGACAGCCGTCCGTCGTGCTTCATCACCGCGACGCCCACGATGCCGAGATCGTGGCCGCTGATGCGCTTGAGCTTGTGGTAGCCGCCGCGCGCGCCGGCCGACGCGGCCGGGATCACGATGCGCTCGAGCAGCTCGTCCGGCGCGAGCACCGTACGCTTGACGCCGGTGAAGAACTCGCGCATCGCGATCGTGCGCTCGCCGCGCGCCGAGGCGATCACCGCGCTCGCGCCGAGGCAGAGCAGCGCCGGCGCCATGTCGGCGCACGGCGACGCATTGACGATGTTGCCGATCACCGTCGCGCGGTTGCGGATTTGGTACGACGCGAGGTCGTGCGCACACGCGATCAGCAGCGGGTAGTCCTTGCGGACGCGCGCGTCGCGCAGCAGGTCGTTGATGGTGGTCGCCGGCTTGAGCACGAGGTCGCCCGACGCCGTCCACTCCACGCCGCCGTAGCCCTCGACCCGCTTCACGTCGATCACCAGCTCCGGCTGGCTCGTGCCGGCGCGGACGTTGACGAGCACGTCGGTGCCGCCCGCGAGCAGCGTCGCCTTGCGCCCGTGCTCGGCCAGCAGCGCCAGCAGCTCGGTGCGCTGGCGCGGCGCCCTGTATTCGAAGTCATGCAGCATATCGCCTCGTTTCGTCGTCGTTGCGAAGCCGGAGTCCGTGAAGAAATCCCGTTGCCGTGTCCATTCCGGAGCTGTGACCCGTCGCGCACAGGCGTTCCAGCGCCGCGAGCGGGTCGTCGCCCGATCCGTGTGCGTGGCCGCCCGCGAACGCGTCCGCGACGGCGGTCACCGCGCCCGAGAAGCATCCCGCGATTGCACATTCGAGGAAACTCGCGCTGATCGCATGCGTCGCGTCGAGACGGCGAGCGAGCGCCGCACCCCACGCCCGCGCGAAGGCGCGCGTGTCGTCGCCGTCGCGGCTCGTGCACGCGAGCGCCGCCAGGACGCCGCAGAGGAAGTCGTCGCCCGAGGGCGTGAGGCCCGTGCCGAGGCCGACCAGCGCGGCCGCGGTCGCGTCGGCCGCCGCGACGTCGCGCGCGCACACGGCGTCGCCCAGCGCATGCGCTGCATCGGCGAGCCGCGCGCCCATCGCCGTGGGCGGCGCGAGCGGGCCATCGATCGCCGCGAGCCTCAGGTCCGCCTGCTTCTCCGCCTGGAGCTCCGCGAGCCGCTCGGCGCACGCGGCCCGCGCGTCGCGGCACGCGACGGCATTGGCGTCGACGTGTGGCAGCTCGCGGCGCGGCGCGACGTGCGCCGCGGACAGGTCGACGCACAGCGGCGCCTCGCCGGGCGGCGCGTCGAACACGAGCGCGCCGCCCTCGCGGCGGCCGGTGTCGCCGATCGCGACCGGCCACGCGTCGAAGCGCTCGCGCGTCGCGAGGCGGACGGCCTGCGGATGGTCGTCGGCGCCGGCACCGGTCAGCGTCACCAGCACGCGGCGGCCGTCCACGCGCAGGTTCATCGCCGAGGCGAACACGCTGTGCACGCGGAAGTGGAAATCGTGTGCCGGCACTTCCGGGCCCACGCCCGCGGCGATGCGCACGGCGCGCTCGAGATCAGCGGGCCGCGTAGGCACGGAACAGGGCGTCCTTCAGCGCCGCTTCGACGTTGCTGCGTCCCCATTCGATGTTGCGGCGCACCGCTTCGGCGGCCCGCGCGACGTCCCGTTCCCGGATCGCGGCGAGAATCGCGAGGTGATCGACACAGGTGGTCTTGAGCCGGTCCGGGTTGGTGATGTCGGAGAGCCGCACGAAGTGGATGCGCTTGTTCACGTAGTCGAGCATCTGCTGCAGCACGCGGTTGCCCGCCGCGCGGGCGAGCACGGCGTGGAACTCCTCGTCGGAGTCCGCGAGCCGCTCGGCCATCGTCGGCAGGGCGTCGTACAGCCCGCGCCAGTAGGCTTCCAGCCGTGCGAGTTCCGCCTCGTCCATGCCGAGCTCGCACACCCTGCCGATGAGCGCGAGCTCGAGCACGAGACGGGCGTCGTACAGCTCTTCGATCTCCTGCAGGTCCAGACGACGGACCGAGTAGCCGGCCTTCGCCTTCTTGTCGATCAGCCCGTTCTCGGCGAGACGGCCGAGCGCTTCACGGATCGGGCTGCGACTGACCCGGAACTCCGCGCAGAGTCCCTCCTCGGTCAGTCGATGACCGGGCGGGTACTCCAGGCTCAGGATGCGCTCGCTGAGAGTCGTGAAGACCTCCCGGCTCAGGTTGTGCTCGGCCATCGTCCGTCCCCTCAGCTGAACACGAACACCTTGACCGGCGGACCGGGGCGCTCGTCCGCTTCCTCGACGCGCGCCGTCATGGTCGAACCGATCACGGGATCGCCGGCACACTCGACTCGCCCCGACGCCTTGAGGCCGTTGGGGAACTCGACCATGCCGAACATCATGAACTTCTTGTTGAAGCCCTCGGGCAGGTTCCACACGCGGGTCCACGTGAGCAGCTTGCACGGACCTTCGAGCGGGAACTCTTCCCAGTGCTTGCCGGTCACCGGGTCGCGGTGGGCGTCGCACTGGCCGCAGATCATCGGCGCCGGGTAGTAGAGGGCGCCGCACTTGAGGCACTTGAACGCGTGGATCTCGGGCGACTGTTCGCCGTAGGCGCTGAAATCGATCGTCATGGCGTCAGTCCTTCGCGAGGATGGTGGTGATCACGTTGTTGCCGAAGCCGCCGAAGTTGACCGCCATTCCGTACTTCGGATCCTTCACCTGGCGTCCCTCTTCGGCCTCCCCGCGCAGCTGGCGGCAGAGCTCGTAGACCTGCGACACGCCCGTGGCGCCCACGGGATGTCCCTTCGCCTTGAGCCCGCCCGAGGTGTTGATCGGGATGCGGCCGCCGATCTCGGTCTCGCCGTTGCGCACGCCGATGAAGCTCTTGCCGCGCTCGAAGAAGCCGACCTCTTCGCTGTTGAGCAGCTCGAAGATCACGAACGCGTCGTGCAGCTCGGCCACCGAGATGTCCTTGGGGCCGACGCCCGCCATCTCGTACGCCTTCTGCGACGACAGCCGGACGGCGTCGAGGACGAGCGGATCCTTGCGGTTGTGCACGCAGTGCGTGTCCGTCGCGGCGCCCATGCCGGCGATGCGGATGGGCTTCTGGGCGAACAGCTTCGCCTTGGGTGAATCCATGTTCACGAGGATCAGGGCCGCGGAGCCGTCCGTGATCGGGCACGTCGAGTACATGCGCAGGGGTTCGGCGACGTAGTTGTTGACCACGTTCGCCTCGGGACCGTCCGAGATGGCCTCGATCGTGACCGGGATCTGCACGTGCGAGTAGATGTTCTTCGCGCCGTTGGCGTGGTTCTTCACCGCCACCAGCGCGAGGTCGCGCTCCGTGAGTCCGTACTTCTGCATGTAGAGACGCGTGAACATCCCGGCGAAGCCGGGCAGCGTCAGCCCCATGTTGTACTCGGAGTCGTGGTGGGCCATGGTCGCGACGATGTCCGTGGCTTCCCAGCCCGACACGGTGCGCATGACCTCGCCCGCCGCGACCAGCACCACGTCCGCCATGCCCGACGCGATGGCCATGTAGCCCATGCGGATCGCGCTGGCGCCCGAGGCGGGCCCGTTCTCGACGAGCTCCGCGGGACACGGCTCCATGTCGAGACGGCTCACGAGCGCCGACGCGACGGAGGTCTGGCGGTTGAACAGCCCGCCGGCCATGTTGCCCACGAAGACCTGGTCGACTTCCTTGCGCAGCTTCAGCCCGCCCGCGTCGCGGAACGCGTCGTTCGCCGAGTACGCGATCACGTCGACGAGGTCGTACTCGCTCGAGTTGCCGAAGCGGCAGTGGCCGATGCCGACGATACCGACGCGAGGCGCCATCAGCTCTGGCCCCGCTTCCAGCCCGGCAGCTGCACGTACTCCGACGGCGGGATGAGCTTGTCGGCCGTCGCGAGCAGCGCCGGATCGATCGGACGCGTGCCCGTGCACTTGATCGCGCGCAGGCCGTCCCAAAGCTTGCGGGTGAGCGTGAACGTCGGCACGCCGCCCAGCTCGTGACGGAGGTCCGGGTACTGCGCCGAGCGGTCCTCGAGCTCGTACTCGATCATCCAGCGCTTGAAGCCGATCGGGCTCTCCGCGACGATGTGGACCTCGTCTTCCTTCAGGTAGTCGATGTGGTGCTCCATCTTGGCCGCGAACAGCTG
>JBGAOB010000438.1:0-2016 GCA_044222045.1 Candidatus Eiseniibacteriota bacterium | reverse complement strand
CGCGCCGCCGGCGCCGGCGGTCACCACCACGGGCGTCGTCTGGTCGCCGGTCGCGGTGCACACGGCCACGCCGTCGACGGCCCACGCCATCGCGCCGTTCGGGAGCAGCCGTTGCGCGTACACGTCGTACTCGGTGCCGGAGCGGCGATCGACCCAGGCCGCCACCGCTCCACCCGCGCCGTCGGCCGCCAGCACGGGCAGGATCTGCAGGCCCGTGGCGGCGCACACCGCGTTGCCGTCGACGGCCCAGCCGGCTGCGAACGAGGCGTCCGCGAGCACGCGCGTCGCGTAGACGTCGCTGGTGGACGGCTGGCGCTCGTCGAGCCACGCCACGTAGACGCCGGTGCCGCCGTCACCGCACAGCAGCGGCGACGACTGGTTGCCGGCCGCGGTCACGACCGGGAGCCCGTTCGCGGGCCAGCGCGCGTCGACCTTGCCGTCGGCGGTCACGTGCTGCAGGTAGAGGTCGAGCGTTCCCGTGCCGCCGCGCGCATCCTCCCACGCCACGTACGCGCCGCCCGCGCCGTCGCCGAGGACCTGCGGGTTCTGCTGGGCCCCCGCGGCGCCGCACAACAGCAGGCCGTCGGTGGGCCAGCCACTCGCGACGAAACCGGTGGGCCACACGCGGCCCGCGTAGATGTCGGACAACCCCGTGCCCGCGCGCTGGTCTTCCCACGCGACCACGCCGCCGTGGCCGTCGTACGCGACGACCGGATCGCGCTGCTGGCCGCTCGCGCCGCACAACCGGACGCCGTTCGCCGTCCAGTCCGCGCGCGCGGGTGCGGGAGCCAGCAGCAGTGCGGCGAGCACGGGGAGCAATCGGGTGCGGGGCATGAAGGACTCCGGAGCCCGGGGCGGGAGGGCGGGCGAGCGGAAAACGCGTGCCGCTCGGCGCCCGGTCAAAGCCCGACGGACGAGCGCGGGTTCCGGGCGGTCGCGAGCGCGCCGGCCGTGAGGGCGGCCGGCGCACCGGCCGGATCAGCGCGCGAGGACGGCGGCGCGCAGTTCCTCGAGCGCTTCGCGGGGATCGCTGTGCCGGTACACGGCGTTGCCCGCCACGAACACGTCGGCGCCGGCGGCGCGGCATTCGCGCGCGGTCTCGGGGGCGATGCCGCCGTCGACCTGGATGCGGTAGCGGAAACGTCCCTTGCGGCGCGCCTCGTCGGCGGCCCGCACCTTGTCGAGCATGTCGTCCATGAAGGCCTGCCCGCCGAAGCCCGGTTCCACCGTCATCACCAGCAGCAGGTCGAGGTCGGGCAGCAGTTCCATCGCGGCGTCCAGCGGCGTGCCCGGTTTGAGCGCGAGGCCCGCGCGCGCCTCGAGCGTGTGGATCTGGCCCAGCACCGTGCGCGGATCGGCGCACGCTTCCAGGTGCACGGTGATCTGGTCGGCGCCGGCGCGACGGAACTCGCCGAGCAGTCGCTCCGGGTGCTCGACCATCAGGTGCACGTCGACGAACGCCTCGGTGAGCGCGCGCACGCCGGCGACCACGATGGGGCCGAACGTCAGGTTGGGCACGAAGTGCTGATCCATCACGTCGCAGTGCACCCAGTCCGTGGCGGGATTCAGGATCGCCAGTTCCTCGGCGAGCCGCGAGAAATCCGCGGACAGGATGCTCGGCGCGAGCACCGGCGTGTGCGCCACGAGCGGTTCGCCCGCGGGCACGCGGGCCGGCGCCTTCGTCTCGCCGTTGGTGGTGGATTTCGACCGCGACCGACTGCGACGGGCTCGCGGCGCCGCCTCACCGGTCTCGGGGGCGTCCTCGCCGCGCTTCTTCACTCGATCCACACGATCCTCCGCTCGTGGCGGGCTCCATCCGCCTCGAAGCGCACAAGATACACGCCCGGGCGCACGCGTGCGCCCCGGTCGTCCCGTCCGTCCCATGTGGTCGCGCCCTCGCCGGCTGGCTGCACGGCGTCGAGCAGCGCGCGCACGTGCCGGCCGCTCACGTCCGCGATCTCCACGCGCACGCGCGTCGCCGCGCGCAGCGACCACGGCAGCGTGACGGGGCCACTC
>JBGAOB010000067.1:0-17627 GCA_044222045.1 Candidatus Eiseniibacteriota bacterium | reverse complement strand
GCGCACAACGCCCGCACGGTGGTGGCGCAGAACCTCACGATCGCCGTCGGCGTGATGCTGCTGCTGGTGATCTGGGTGTTCGCCGGCCAGTACCTGCCGATCGGCCAGCTGAAGCTGCCGGTGGCCGTGAGCGGCCACGAAGGCAGCACCGTGCTGGTCATCCTGAACGGCCTGCGGTTGCTGGCGGGGCGGCGGGCGTAGCGGCAGCGGCCTTCGCGTCGATGGTGCTCGGCCGTCGGCGCGAAGGGCCTCGTTTCGCAACAGGGAGCGTGTCGGTGTCCCCCGGCTGCGCGCTCGGGTCGAACGAACGGAGGGGATCATGTCGCGGTGTTGGCTTGCGGTGGCCGGCCTGGCGTTGTGCCTGGCCGGATCCGGGCTCGCGGCTTCCATCGGCGAGGAAGACGCCGTCAGCCCGTCGCTCGGGCCGTACGCCGACTCGATGGCAGCGAGCCTTCTGAAATTGCCGCCCTCGCAGCGCCTGGCGCGCTGGACGGCCACGCGAGAAGCGCGCCAGGTGCGCGAGCAGAGCCGGCTCTTCGAGGAGGTCGCCGACACGCTGGGCGACGAGTTGCTGTTCGCTGTCCACCAGTTCGCAACGCAGGGGATCGAGATGCGGCTGGTCGGGCGTTCCGGCTGGCGTCGCGTGGAGGTGCCCCGGCCGCCGGCCGATCCCGATGCGCGCCACGACCGAGCGCACTCCGTGCCGATGCAGCTGGCACATCGGCGCCGCACGCGTTCGAGCTCGTGGCGGTGGACCCTCTGGGTGATGGTTGGCCGCGGCAGGGGGCCGGGCGCCTGCCACCGCGATTCTACGACCGCAGCGAGCAGCGGGGTCTCGAGGTGCTGCGCAAGCACGACGAGATCCTGCTCCGCACGCGGTCGGACTGGAACGGCACGAGCACGTTCGACGCAAACTTCTGCGGCGCCTGCCCACACCTCGTTATGGGATCCGTGTGGCGGGTGAATGCCCGCGAAGCGACCATGCTGTGGCAGCAGCCGCTCGACGACGCCGCTTTCGCGGTGATGCGGGCGTTCGACCGCGTGCACGGCTACGACCCGTGGGAACACTACGACCTGGTGAGCGTCGCTCCGCGCTTCCTACCCTGGCTGAAGGCCGCCCGGGCCGTGACGCTGTACGGCGTCTGGCCACGGAGTGGCGGGGAGGCGCGCGTGGTGCTCCTGCGGACCGACCCGCGGGGAACGCCGCGTGCGGGGATCGCGGAGGACGACTCGCTCGGCATCGAGGTGCGGCGGATGTACGGACCCGAAGAGCGGGAGTGGTCTCTCCGCTGAAGCGTCCCGCCACCGGCGGCCTCTCGTGCAGGGCCGCTCGAAAGCGGCCCCATCGAATCGACCGCGGCGGTGGGTTGCGTTGGGACAACTGGCCGCGCGGCCAGTGGCCCTGTTCGCTGCCGGGATTCGGCGACCACTTCGAGCCGCGACGTGGCGGCCGCGACGCAGGCTCCCGCGCGAGCCGGGGACCGCCCGCTACTTGCCGCCCGTGGGCGACAGGCCGTGGCGCGTCAGCACCTCGCGCGCGGGGCCCAGTCGCAGGAAGCCGACGAACGCGCCGGCCGCCGAGTCCGCGCCGGTCACCACGCACGCCACGTGCGCGATCGGGCGGCACACCGAGTCGGGCACCACCCACACGCGACCGGCGCGCTTCATCGCCGGGCTCTCCGCGGCGCCCTTCGACAGCAGCGCGGCCTGCGTGGTGGCCAGCGCCATCTCGGCCGCGGTCGCGTCGTCGTCGGCGAACACGCACTTGTTCTTCACCTGCGGCCACAGCTTCGCGCGCTCCAGCGCGGCCTGCGACAGGCGGCCGATCGCGGACGTCGCGGGATTCGGCATCGCCACGCGCATCACCTCGGCGGTGGCCAGCGTCACGAGCCCGGCCTTCGGCAGGTACTTCGCCGCCGGCTTGCGCGCCCACAGCGCCACGCGGCCGTACGCGAACGTGGTGCGCGTGCCGCGCCGCAACAGCTCGCTCCGGTCCATGCGCGCCGTGCCGGCCGAGTCCGTGGTCACCAGGACGTCGAACGACGTGTCGGCCTGCACGCGCGCGAACAGCGACTCGGCGGGCGCGAACGTGGTGCGCACGCTCACCTCGGGGTAGAGCCGCTCGAACGCCGCGGTCAGTTCGCGCACCGGACCCTGCAGGTCGCCCGCGGCGCCCAGGCGCAGCTCGGCCGCGCGGGCGGGCGCGGCGCACAACACATGGACATCACGAACAGCCAGCGGCGCATCCGGGGATTCCTCCTGACGACGCACAATAGCGGCAGTTTCGCGCGCCGCCAGCGCCGGCGTCAGCGCCCGGCCAGCGAGTCGCGCAGCGCGCCGAGCCCGGGTAGCCCCGGCGCTTCGGCGGCCAGCGAGTCCGCCACCGCGCGCGCTTCCGTCCTCCGGCCGGAGGCCGCGAGCGCCATCGCCAGTCCCATGCGCGCGTCGCGCGCGCCCGGCGCCAGTCGCAGCGCCTCGCGGAACGCGCCGACGGCCCGGTCGGGCATGCCGGCGCGGCCTTCCACCAGGCCGAGCAGCGTCCACGTGCGCGGCGACTCGGGGTCGGCCGCGCGTGCCTGCTCCAGCCGCGCGGCCGCCTCGGCCGGTGAGCCCTGCCGCAGGGCTTCGAGCGCGGCGCCCTGCATCCGGCGCACGCGCGGCTCCACCAGGTGCGCCGCGGGCGTCCACGCGAACACGCGCATGGCGTCGGGTCCATCGTCCGTGGCGAAGGCGGGCTCGACGCCCTCCATCGGCAGCCACTCGTCGAGCGCGGCCACGTGCGTGACGCGGCGCCGGTCCAGTTCGCCGCGCAGCCACGCCACGTAGTCGGGGCGTCGCAGGTGAGGCGCGATGCCGGGCGTCACCAGCCCGACCACGTCCACGATGCGCCGTTCGCCGTACCAGCCGATCGCGCCCACGTCGTGCGTGGCGATCACCGCGTCCGGCGCGGTGTTCGCGGCGATCCAGCGCGCGGCGCGCACGTGCACCTCCTGGTGCATCCGCACGAACTCCGTGACCGTCGCGCCCGTGCCGGCGAACGCCAGCGCGTGCAGGCCCACCACGACCGCCGCGAAGGGCCCCGCAGCCATGCGCAGGCGCGGCCAGCGCACGCACGCGTCGCGCACCTGCGCGAGCGCCACGATCGCGAGCGGCGGCAGCGCGGGCACGAGGTAGCGCTCGAAGCGGTGCGAGAAGGGCAGCAGCACCGCGTAGGCGAGCGGCAGCACGAGCGCCGCGCCGAGCGCCGCGCGCACGGGCGACGGCGCGCGCGCGAACGCGAGGCGGACCTCGCGCGCGATCGCCGCCAGCGCGAGCGGCGCCAGCAGCAGCCAGCCGCCGCCGCCGAACGTGCGCGCCACGTCGCCGGTGACGAACGCCGCGCGCGACAGGGCGCCGTAGAACGCGACCTTCGCCGCGAACGTCGCGGGCAGCGGTGCACCGCCCACCGCCACGTTCCACGCCATCCACGCCGCCACGAGCGCCGCGAACGCACCGAGCCCCGCGAGCGTGTCGCGGCGCGATGGACGCCCGGCTTGGTCACCGCGCGACAGAAGCGAGTCCACGCCGAGCGCCGCCGCCAGCAGCAGGCCGTCGGGCCGCGTCCACGTCGCCAGTCCCAGCGCCACGCCGCGCGCGAACGGCCGGCGCGTGTCGTGCGCGAACAGCGCCCACGTGACCAGCAGCACGAACAGGCTCGTCTCCATGCCCGACACCGACAACGCCAGCAACCGGCCGTCGAGCGCGACCACCGCCACCGCGAGCGTCGCCCAGGCCGCACCGAGACGCCGGCGCGCCCATGCCGCGAACACGCCGAGGAACGCCGCGTGGAACACGAGCCCCAGTGCGAGCGCCACCGCGGTGCCGTGGCTCGTCACGCGCAGCGCGAGCGCCTCGAGCAGCGTGAACAGCGGCGCGGTGGAACCCGCCGAGGACGGTGTGCCGGGGAAGTACGTGCACGCCAGGTGCTGCGCGAGGTTGCGCGCGTACGTCAGGTGGATCCACGCGTCGTCCACGGGAAACGACAGCGTGCCGAGCGCGCGCCACTCCTCGCGCAGCACGGCGAACGGCGCGAGCGCGCCGAGCACGGCCATCGCGAAAGGCGCCCACGCCGCGAGCGCGGCAGCGCCGGCGGGCGGAGGCGCCGCGGCGTCGGGCGCGGAACGCGGACGCCGGGGCGCGCGGCTCACGGCAGCGCCGTGACCACCACGTTGTCGTAGAACACGGTGCACTGGCCGGCGCCACCCGTGTACGCCGGCAGCGCGATGCGCCCCGACGGCGGCGGTGCGTCCGAGGCGCGCCTGTCGGTGTGGCGCAGCTTCAGTTCGCCGTTCACGTACACGCGGTACTGCCCGTTCTGCGCCTCGATGCGCAGGTGGTTCCACATGCCGTTGCCGTTCACGGCCGATGCCTTCCCCAGCGGCCACTCGCGCCGGTACATCACGACGTCCTGGTAGCCCGGGCCGCGCAGGTCCACCGCGACCGCCGACTGCCCCTTCACGTGCACGGCGGCGCCCTTGTCGACGCCGCGCATCATGCAGACGTCCAGGTCGAGCGCGTAGTTCGTCCACGACTCGTCGCCGGCATAGAGGAACGAGCGCACCTGCTTCTGGTCGGGGAGGTCCGCGCGCAGCAGGCCGGCCTGCGTGGTCCACACGTCGGAGTCGTCCGTCTGCCAGCGCGAGAGACCGTGCGAGAAGTCGTCGGCGAACAGCACGCCGTGCGCGGGCGGGGCGAAGCGTGGGCCGGGAGGCGGGTTCGCGACGCGCGGCCGCGGGGCGTCCGCGCCCAGCACCAACAGGGCGAACGCCAGGAGCGACGGACCGCGGAGAGCCTGAAGGGTCGCTCGCATGTGCACGCAGGTTACCCGGAGCGCCTCGTCCGTGGCCAGCCCCGAACGCGACCGGGGTGGTCGCGTCCGGGGCCGTGCCCGCGTGCGCGTCGTGCGATCAGAATCGCACCGACAGGCCGGCGAACGGCTGCCACGTGGTGCCGGCGTCGCCGTGGTTGTGCTCGACCGAAGCGTTCGCGTACCAGCGTCGCGCCAGGCTCACGTCGAGGCTCGCGCTCTCCCAGCCTTCGCGTTCGGTGCCCAGCGACAGCGCGTCGTCGGTCACGCGCAGGCCGCCGCCGAGTTCCGAGTGCCAGCCCGGGCGCGGGTCGAGCCCGATGCCGAACGAGTGGAGCTGGCTGTCCTGCGTGCTGCCGTCGTAGCGCGACGTGCGCGCACGCAGCGTGAGCTGCAGCGCCGTGAGCCGCCACGCTTCGGCGGACGCGCTCCACGAGGTCGCGCGGTCGGACTCGCTGCCGTCGTTGCGGCGCAGCTCACCCGACACGCGCAGCTTGGACGCCGGCTGCACCGACAGACCCGCCCATGCACCCTGGCGGTAGTGGTCGTCGAACGACGTCTCGGGCGTCTCGCGGTCGCGGTACAACCGCACGTTGCGCCGGTTGTCGAAGCCGCTGTTCACCGCCACGCGTTCACCGAACGGCACGCGCATCGACAGGAACGTGCTCGTGGGCGACAGCGCCGATTCGCCGGCGCCGCGCTTCCAGCCGCGGTTCCAGTCCACTTCCTGCGTGAGCCAGCCCATGAAGCCCTTCGACATCCAGCTCGACTGCGCGAACAGGAAGTCGCGGTTCGCCTCGCCGGTGTGCATCGACGTCACCGCGCCCACGGCCGTGGACCAGCGGCGCTGCTGCTGCGGCTTCTGGTGCAGCTCGACGTACGCGCCGTGTTCGAGAACGTCGCCCGAGAACGTCATGTGCGTGGGCTCGGGCTGCGTGCCGCTGAACGCACCCACCGACACGCGATCGCCCGCGTACTCCGCGAGCGCGCCGTCGAACAGGCTGATCGTGGACAGCACGGCCGAACTCTGGCGGCCCAGCGTGAGGCGCTTGCGGCTGCGCGAGTCGTGCACCGCGTACGACGCGCGGTAGACGCGCGAGTAGGAGTCCGTCTGGGTGTTGCCGAGCGCCGTGCGGCGCGTGCTGCGCGTGCGCACGTCCACCGCCAGGTCCATGGTGCTGTTGGCCAGGTTCGTGCCGTCCACGCGCAGGTCCAGCGAGGGCTGCGACATCGAGAACACGCCCGAGCCGTCGCCCGGATCGGTGCGCACCATCTGCCAGCGCCCGCCGAGGCGGCCGCGCAGGCGCGACGCGCTCGTGCGGCGCGCCGTGCGCGCCGCGACCGGGCCCGTGGAGTCGGCGGACGCCTTCGCCAGCGTACGCGGCGTGAAACGCACGGCGTCGCCCACGCGCAGTTCGGGCGCGGTCGCGGGCAGCGTGTCGCACGCGGCGCGATGGCTCGACACCACCGCCACGCGCAAGCGCGTCACGGTCGCGCCGTCGCGCGTCACGGTCACGGAGTCGCCGGCTTCGAGGCCTTCGAGCCGGCCGGCGTCGAGGTACGCCGTGGTGCCCGCCACGTACGTGATGCGCGTGGCGCCCGGCGTCGCGGCCGGACGGGCGGCGAGCATCGCCGCGGCAGGCTTCGGGGCATCGGTCCCGGGAGTCGCGGGAACCGCGGCCACGGCTTTCGGTGCGGCCGGGGCGTTCGTGCTCGTGGCCGCGGGGGTCGGCGTCGCGGCCGCGGGCGGCTTCGCACCCGACGCGCCGGCCAGGGGCGTCACGGACGGCTTCGGCAGGACCGCCGGCGCCGCGGCCGGAGGCGCGACGATCGGCTTCGCGGCCGCGGTCGGCGCGGCAGGCAGCGCCGTCGGCGGCTTCACCGCGGGAAGCGCGGGCGTCGGGACGGGCGCGCCCGCCGGCTTCGGGGCCGGCGCCACGGGAGCGGGCGCGGCCGGAGCCGAAGGTGCCGGTGCGCGCTTCGCGGCGGCCGCCGCCGCGGCACGCGCGCTGTCCGCGCGCGCCGAATCGGAGCGCGTGGCCACGGGCGCGGGTGGTGCGGGTTTCGCCGTGTCCGCCGCCGCCGGCGCGGCGGGTTTCACGACGCCGGGCCGGGTGGAGAACGTGGTCGTGGCCGCGCGCGCCGACGGGGCGAACGCGAGCAGCAGAAGAAGCGATGTGGCGGCGCGGCGCATCAGCCGGCCCTCCCCGTGGGATGACAGCGGTAGCACGCGTTGCTGTCGTAGCTGTAGCCCGAGCGGCCCTGGTGCTTGTCGTCCATGCTGGTGCGGTTGTGCTCGTGACACGAAAGGCAGTCGAACACCGCGAAGTTGCTGCTGTTGCTGTGGCACGTCGCGCAGTTCGTGCCCCACACGGAACGGTGCTTGCCCGAGTAGATCGGGAACCAGCTCGCGTCGTGGTTGAACGTGGCGCCCGCCCACTGCGAGGTGGTGTGGCACGTCGCGCAGGCGCTGGCCGAGAAGCCGGCGGCGGCATGGTTCGGCGTGGCCGAGTTGTACTCGGTCATGTGGCACGCCTGGCAGGCGGTGTTCAGCCCGTTGTAGACGCCGCTCGAGTGGCAGCTGTTGCAAGCCGCCGTCGTGTGCGAGCCGGTCAGCGGGAACGACGTGGTGTTGTGGTTGAACGTGGCGCCGGCCCACGTCGTGGTGCCGTGGCACGTCGCGCACGCGCTCGCCGCGAAGCCCGCCGACACGTGGTTCGGGGTGGCACCGTTGTAGTCGGTCATGTGGCACGACTGGCACGCGGTGTTGAGCCCGTTGTAGACGCCGCTCGAATGGCAGCTGTTGCATGCCGCCGCCTGGTGCGCGCCGGTCAGCGGGAACGACGTGCTCGAGTGGTTGAACGTGGCGCCGGCGAACGACGTGGTGTTGTGGCACGTCGCGCACGCGCCGGCCGCGAAGCCCGACGAGGCGTGGTTCGGCGTGGCCCCGTCGTAGTCGGTCATGTGACACGACTGGCACGTGCTGGCGGTGCCGGCGTAGCGCCCGTTCACGTGGCAGTTCGCGCACGCCGCGGCGCGGTGCGCGCCGGTGAGCGGGAAGCCCGTGCGATCGTGGTTGAACTTCGCCGTGTCCCACGTGAGCGTGGAGTGGCACGTCTGGCACGTCGTGGGGAAGCCGCCGGCCGCGTGGTCGGGTTCGCGCGTCGAGCGGTACTGCTCCATGTGGCAGCTCTGGCAGTCGGCCTTCGTGTTCACGAACTGCATGCGGCCCTGCGCCGTGGGTTTGTGACACGACTCGCAGTCGAGCGAGGCATGGCTGCCGCTGAGCGGGAAGTTCGTGAGCTGGTGCGCGCGCACCATCGGCGCGCGGTCGGTGAAGCTGCGCGAGCCGTGGCAGTGCGAACACTCCACGCCCATCTCGCCGCGGTGCGGATCCTCGTGGCACGACTGGCACTGCGTCTTCGACTGCTTGAACTGCAGCGTGGTGTGGCAGCTCATGCACGTGGCGGCCGCGTGCGCGCCGTCCAGGCGGAAGCCGTACTTGCCGTGGTCGAATCGCGTACTCACCTTGGCGGGCTTCCAGCCCTGCGCGCTGTGACACAGGGCGCACTCCTCGCGGAAGTCGGCGCCGTGCGGGTTGTCGACCTTCGGTCGCAGCGCGGCGAGCGACGCCGTACCGACGGCCAGCAGCGGCAGCACGGCGAGGGCGAGGGCGATCGCGCGATTCCGGGGGAACGAGCGCAGTCCGTCAACGATCCTGAGCATGGGACACCTCGTGGGTCGTGAAGGCGAACAGCGCCGGCCGGTCGTGGGGGACCACCGACGAAGAACGCTTCGTTTCGGGCAGGGCGGGGGTGGTGACGCCGTGACAGTCCTCGCACTTCGAGGACATCGGGCGGTAGGTCACGACCGGCTTGCCGTCGGCGCCGGTCTGCGGGATGTGGCACGACGCGCACGCCGCCTTCGCGTGCGCCCCCTCGAGCTTGTAGGCCGAATCGCGGTTGTGGACGAACTTCGACGCCGGCGTGAACGCGTCGACGCCGTGGCAGCTCTCGCAGGCGCCCTTGTCCTTGCGCGCGTCGAACTGCCTGCCGTGAGGCGACGTGTGGCAGTCCGCGCACACGCGGTACTTGCCCTCGAAGCGCAGCGGACGCATGGACGCCGCGGCGGCCTTCAGCGTGGAGCGCGACGCCGGCGCCTTGAGCTCGGCATGGCACACCTGGCACGGCGTGGCGCGGTGCGCCCCCGTGAGCGGGAACACGCACGTGCGGTGCGCGATCTCGTCGTACGTCGACGGCGAGAACGCCGCCATCGTGTGGCAGTCGCGGCACGCGCGCGGCGCGATCGCCTTGCCGCCGGGTACGGGGATCGGCTGCGTGAAGCGGCCCGCGTGCGGGTCGGCGTGGCAGTCGACGCACGCGGCGTGCGCGGGGCGCAGTGCGACGCGCGCGCGGCCGAGCGGCGCCGCCGCGGGCGTGCCGGCAGCCGCCTTCGCGTGACACGTCTCGCACGGGGCCTTCGCGTGCGCGCCCTCGAGCGGGTAGGGCGACTTCAGGTGCTGCGCGGCCGTGTAGGTGGTCTTGTCGAAGCCCTTCACGTCGTGGCACCCCGCGCAGTCGGACGGCTGGCCCGCCAGCGTGGCGAGTCCGCCGTGCGCGTCGGTGTGGCAGTCCATGCAGCGCGCGAACTTCGGCCGGGGGCCCCACGCCTTCTTCTCGTCGTGGCAGCTGGCACACGCCACGGCGACGTGGGCGCCGCGCAGCGGGTACTTCGTGAGGTCGTGGTTGAACCCCGACGACTTGATCTGCTTGAAGCTCTCGGTGCCGTGGCACTTGGAACACGCGGAGCCGAACCGCCCGGCATGCGGGTCCTTGTGACACGACGTGCACTCGGCGTGCGGCAGCGGCTTCCACTGCGCCAGCGGCTTGCCCTGCGCGTCCTTGCGGTCGTACGGCGGGCGCGCGTGGCACTTCAGGCACTCGACCTTCCCGTGCGCGCCCGTGAGCGGATACGCGGTCTTCGCGTGGTCGAAGCCCGACGCGGGCTTCCACTCCGTCTGGTTGTGGCACTTCAGGCAGTCGGCGCCGAGCTGGTTGCGGTGCGGGTCGGCGTGACAGGTGGCGCACGGGCGGTCGAGGCCCAGGAAGCTCGCCGCGCGGTTCTTGCGCTTGATCTTCGCGGCGAACGTCGACTTCTGGTTCTTCGGCTGGTGGCAGTCGAGGCACTTCGCCTGGGCGTGCTTGCCCTGCAGCTCCCAGCCCGCGCGCTTGTGGTCGAAGCGCTCCGGCGAGCCGCCGTCCCAGTCGATCAGCTTGAAGTCGCGCCCGCCGTGGTCGGGGTGGCACTTCGAGCACGGCTGGGTCTGCGCCGGGTGGAATCCGCGGCGCGCCGCCTTCATGCCGGCGATCTCGTCGTGGCAGGCGAGGCAGCGCTGATCCATCGCGGAAGCCGACTTGTCGCCCTGCGCGTGGCAGCGGAAGCACTGCGTGGGCGAGTCGAGCGTCGCGTGCGCGCGGGCGAGAGGGCCCGGCGACATCTGCGCGTGTGCCGTGCTCACGCCCACCCCCAGCGCGAGCAGGACGCCGATCCACGCGCCGGCGTGGCCGGGGCGAGTCGCTCGCCCGGTGCGCCGCGTCGGAACCGGCGGCGTGTCGCCGTCACGCGTGCGCGGAGCCCGCACCCGATCCCTCGCCCGTCTCGATCGCCACTTCCTTGCGGACGATTCGCACGCCCATCCGTTCGAGGAACGGATACGGCGCCTCGCCGCCGACGCGCACCACCACGAAGTCGTTCGGCAGCAGCCGCAGCGTGCCCTCGAACTCCAGCACCACCACGTCGCGCCGGATCTCCTTCACCTGGCTCTCCAGCAGCAGCTCCACCTGGCCCGCGCTCACCGCCGCGTCGATCTTGGTGCGGTTGCGCTCCTTCGCCTTGTCGAACGACGTGCCGCGGTACGACAACGTGACCGTGGTGCCGTCCTGGTTCGCGAGGCCGAGCGCGGACTCCAGCGCGCTGTCGCCGCCGCCCACCACCAGCATGCGCTGGCCCTCGAAGGCTTCCATCTCGACGATGTCGTAGAACACCTTGTCGAGCTGCTCGCCCGGAACGCCGAGCTTGCGCGGCGTTCCGCGGCGGCCCATCGCCAGCACCACGCGGCGCGCGCGGTGCTCGCCCTTGCTGGTGGTCACCCGGAACACGCCGCCGTCCTTCGCCACGGCCGTCACGCGCTCCTCGGTGTGCACCCGGAGGCCGCTCTTCTCGATCACGTTCTGCCACACCGCGATCAGCTCCTCCTTGGAGGAGTCGGCCACCCACAGGTTGCCGTACAGCGGCGTGCGCACGGGCTCGGCCAGCAGCAGCTTCTGCCGCGGGTACTTCGCGATCGTGTCGATCAGCGTGCCCTGCTCCAGCACCACGTAGGTGAGGCCCTGCTTGAGTGCCTCGAGTGCGGCCGACAGGCCCGCGGGGCCCGAACCGACCACGATCACGTCCACGATGCCGTCGTCCGACCGGCCGCGGAACGGATCGATCAGCAGCGACTTCGACACGTGCTCCATCGCGAGCCGGCCTTCGTTGACCGCGTTCTTGATGAGCCCGCGTCCGCCCAGCTCGCCCACGATGTACAGGCCCGCCACGTTGCTCTGGAAGTTCACGTCGAGTTCGGGCACGTCCATCTGCTGCACCGCGGCGCCGCTCGTGACCACGATGCCGTTGACCGGGCATGCGGCCGCGCAGGTGCCGTGGCCCTTGCACAGGTCGAGGTTCACGATCGCGAGCTTGTTCACCAGCGTGATCGCGCCCGGCTCCGGGCACGCGTCCACGCAGGTGCCGCAGCCCACGCAGACGTCCGAACGGACCAGTGCGTGCTTCGGACCGTCCGAGGCGCCCGTGTCGGGGCGCGCGAGCGGCGCGCTCACGATCTGGAACGCCTGCAGCGGCGCCTGGCACGACGGGCAGAAGTCGTCGCCCTTCGGCACGGGCTTCCGGCAGCGCGGGCACGGGCTCGTCTCGCGCGGCGCCGCGGCGCCCTGGGACTGGCCGCGCACGTGGAACCACGCGAACAGGCCGGTGACCACGGCGAAGCCCAGCAGCGTCAGCAGCGCGTTCACGGCAGGCTCACCGCGCCCACGACGAGCGCCACGATCACGTGCGCGAGCACGGCGAGCAGCGCCGTGATCGCGAACGGACGGTGCGCGACGTGCCACCAGCCGAACAGCTTCCGCACCGCGCCCAGCATGCGCACCTGTTGCGCGAGCGCCATCTCCTGGCGCGCCAGCCGCAACGTCTCGCGCAGTTCCTTCGGGTCCAGCGCGCGCACGCCGGGTCGCGGGCGCGACCACTCGCGGCGCAGCTGGCCGATCAGCTTCGCGCGGTGCCAGTCGTCCTTCGCCATGCGCACGAGCGTGCGCAGCGGGTCGAGCCCTTCGTACGACGACGCGTCCACCGCGAGCATCTGCTCCACGGCGTGCGGCTCGAGCCCGGTCGCCGCTCCGATGCGCGTGAGCAGCGAGCGCCGCTCGCCGATCGCTTCGTCGAGCGACATTTCGAGGCCGTTCACCTGCCGCGGGATGTGCGTGTACAGGTAGCGCCCCACGATGCCCGACAGCGACACCACGAACATGCTCAGGTAGCCGAGACCGATGAAGCCGTCGAACCGCCAGCCGGCGTGCACCGCGGCCACCAGCGGCACGAGCAGGCCTGCCACCACGTGCACGCGCATCCACGAGCCCACGGCGCCGGTCCACGCGAGCCACTTGACGGTCTTGCGAATGGCGTAGAGCCAGAGGAACAGGAACAGCGCGAGCGCCGTGATGCCCAGCCCGAGGCCGACCGGGCCCGACGGGCGCAGCAGCGCGTGCAGCGGATGACGCAGACGCGCGCCGAACGGGATGGCGTAGTAGCTCCAGCCCCACGCCGTGATCGCGACCGGGATCGCGAGCAGCACGAACATGGGGATGCGGTCGTCCGGGGCCTTGCGCGCCACGGGCGGCCGGGCAGGCGACGACGCCTTCGCCGTCACGCCCACGGGGCGCACCGGTTCGGGCACGTTGGAATCTGCACGAGCGACCGCAGGGGACATGCGATCTCGCACTCCTTCGTTGATCTCGGGTGGTCCCGCCCCGGGGCCCCGCCTCGAAGAAGAGGGGTCCGGTCGGGCCGGGTACGACGGTTGGGACTTCGCCATGCCGTGCAGCCAGTTGGCGGGGACTGTCGAGCCTTGATCGGCCACTTTCGACGCGAACCTGAAGTGGTTCCGACCTGCTCACGATCGGGCTCGAACCCCCGCGGACCCGGACGGGTCTGCGAGGAGCGTGCCCGAGAGAAGGGGAGTCTCGGGAGAGGTGCCGAAAAATACACCGCACCGGCCCGAAACCGCGACCAATTCGCGCGCCGATCGGAATCGGTTCCCTCGAATCGTCCGGGATTGGCCCCTTGTTGCCGGGCTTTCGAAGCCGGTGCTAGCGTGCCGCGCCTATGGCGACCAAGCGACGGAACATCGGAGTGATCGGCGTGCCGCTGGACCTGGGCGCGGGCCGGCGAGGCGTGGACATGGGGCCGTCGGCGATCCGTATCGCCGACCTCGAACATCACCTGGAAGCGCTCGGGCACAAGGTCGAGGACTACGGCGACCTGGACGTGATGATTCCCGAGACCCAGAAGGTGGGCACCGGCAAGCTGCGGTACAAGGACGCGATCCTCGCCGCGAACCGCGAACTGATGAAGACCGTGGACCGGGTGCTCGCCGACGGCCGCATGCCCATGGTGCTCGGCGGCGACCACTCCATCGCGATCGGTTCGATCGCCGGCACCACCGGCTTCTTCGCGAAGCGCAAGGAGCACCTCGGGCTCATCTGGTTCGACGCGCACGGCGATTCGAACACGCCCGAGACCACGCCTTCCGGCAACATCCACGGCATGTCGCTCGCGGTGGCGCTCGGGCACGGCGACAAGGACCTGGTGAAGCTCGGCGGGCGCACGCCGAAGGTGCGCGAGCGCAACACCGTGCTGATCGGCATCCGCGACCTCGATCACGGCGAACGCGACTTCCTCAAGAAGAGCGGCGTCACCGTGTACACGATGCGCGACCTGGACGAGCGCGGCATGCGCGACGTGCTCGACGAGGCGATCCGCCTGGCGAGCGACGGCACCGCGGGCATCCACCTGTCGTTCGATCTCGACGTGGTGGACCCCGAGGACGCGCCCGGCACCGGTACGCCCGTGTGGGGCGGCATCAGCTACCGCGAGGCGCACCTCGCCATGGAGATGATCCACGACCGCGCGAACATCGTGGCGATCGACCTGGTCGAGGTGAACCCGGTGCTCGACAACCAGAACATGACCGGTATCCTCGCCGTGGAGATGGCGCAGAGCCTCCTGGGCAAGACAATCCTCTAAGAGGTTGGAGGCTGGTCCGTGCACGATCTTCGGACTCGCGCACCTGCCGGGGTGTCCTGCTGGTCGTGCGCGACCCGCACCGGGCCGCGGCTGCGCCGCGAGCCTTCCCCATTCGAGGGGTGCGGGCTCCTCAGGCGCTTCGTTCGGGCTTCCTAGTACGCGAACACCATGCTCGCGGTGGTCTTCCAGCGCTCGCGTTCGGTGTCCCACGTGAGTTCGCCCTGCGCGCGCACGTTGCGCTGCACCTGCCAGCCGCCGCCGCCGGTGATCGTCTGGAAGCGCCTCACCGCCTCGGGGCCGCCGGCGCGCGGGTCCAGGATCGGCCGGTCGCAGTCCACGCGGTTCCACAACGCGAACGCGTACGCCCGCGACGTCTCGGGCGTCCACAGCGCCTCCACGAAACCGCCGTCCGTGGTGGCGTCGGGCTCGCCGGGCGTGAACGTGGGCCGACGGTCCCGGCGGCGCAGCCACTGCGCGTTCAGTTCGAACGGCCCCGCGTCGAACGTGGCGTCGACGCCCGCGTACCAGAGTTCCGCGCGCACCACGTCGGGCGCCGCCGCGCCGTCCTGCCGGCCGGAGTAGCCGAAGCCGCCCACGCGCACACCGGGCACGGCTTCCAGCGACAGGCGCGCGGCCACGTTCTTCGGCGAGTCGTTGTCCATCACCGGCGAGTCCTCCGCGGTCACCTTGCCGTTGCCGTTCACCACCTGAAGCGACGCCGCGAGCGGCCCGTGCTCCAGGCTGGCCATGAGCCCGCGGTCGTAGGTGAGATCGGTGGTCACGTCGCCCACGTGCGCGCGGTACACCGTGTAGTCCTCCAGCGGCAGCCGCAGCTCGCGCTTGAACAGCGGATCCGATACCTGGAACTGGCCCGCGATCACGTCCACGCGCGTGCCCCCCACGCGGTTCCAGTGCACGTAGGCGTCCTCCACGCCCACTTCGCCCTGCTCGAAGAAGAAGAAGTAGAAGTAGTACGACAGCGACTTCGACAGCGGAGCGCTGGACAGGATCTTCAGGTTCCACGGCGTCTGCAGGTCGGTGCGCACCGCTTCGTGGCGCCCCCCGAACGCCTGCAGGTTGCCGTCCATGCGGATCGACAGCGGCAGCGTGCGGCCGAGCGCGAGCAGCGGGTCGGGCGTGCTCGCGGTGTCGAACGGCGCTTCGTCGTCGCCCTCGCGGAACCCGTGCGCCGCGAACAGCGCGCCGTGCAGGTTGAGCCGCGGGAACGGCGCGTGGCAGCGGCGGCAGCCGACGCCGTAGCGGCGCGCGAACACGGGCAGGGCGTGGGCGGGACGGAGGTCGGCCGCGAGCGAAGCCGCGGCGGCGAGGGCGAGCACGAACGACAGCGCGACACGTCGGGACATGCGGGGGCTCCGGAGCGGGGGCGGACCGGCGCGATGGCCGGCGGGCGGGCGCCGGCCAAGCTAGCGAGCGCGCGCATGCCGTGGCCACGCCGCCGCGCGTGAACGCGCACGCGATCGCTCGCGGTGATCAGGCCGGGTGAACGCGTGTCCCGGGACTGCTACGCCTTCACGCCGCGCGCGATCTCCGCCACGGCGGCTCGCAGCTTCGGGTGCGCGTCGAACGCGTGCACGAACTCGGTCTCGCGCCGGCCGCCCTTGGCGCGGATCACCGCCACCAGCGCGCGCTTCTCGGCCGGCGACCAGCGCGCCACGCCCGGCAGCAGCAGCACGAGCGGGGCCCAGCGTTCGAACGCCTGCCGTTCGGGCGCGCTCCAGCCGGCCGCCGGGCCGCCGCGCAGGAGCGCCGCCGCCTCGCGCGCGCACGCGGCCGCGCCGCGGTCGGGATCGCCGCCCGAGTGCCGCGAGAGGAAGTCGCTCACCGCGAGCCCCACGTTCGCGAGCGGCAGCCGTCCGATCACGTCGTCGCGCCTGCGGCCCTCGAACCAGTAGACGTTCTCCTCGCCCAGCACCTTCAGGGTGGCGAGGCTCGAACGGAACTCCGGATCGCGCGCCATGCGCGCCTCCTCGCGCGCCACGAGCCGGCGCACCGCGCGGTCGTGCGGCTCGAAGCCGAGCTTGCGGTAGAACCACCACGCGCCGCTCTTCAGGCCTTCCGAGTTGCCGGCGCCGCCGAGCTGGTACGGGTAGATCGTGAACGCGTCCACGCCGAACAGGTGCTTCGTCATCGCCAGCACGCGTCCGTACACCGCGCCCGCCTCGCCGCCGCGGAACGCGTCGAACACGTTGTAGGCGATCTCCGCCGAGCCGAACAGCGCGCTCGTCAGCACGTAGCCCGTGGGCACGCCGTTCTTCAGCGTGAGGAAGCCGTACACGGACTCCATCAGCAGCCGGCGTTCCGGCTTCGCGCCGATCATCGCGAACTGCAGCCCGTCGCCGCAGTCCACCATGCGCACGTCGCGCGCATCGCCGTACGCGAACACGTCCAGGTCGCGCGCGCGCGTCACCATGGCTTCGCGCGCCATCGCCACGATGCGCTCGCCGTCGCGTGGCGACACCGGGCGCACCGCGAGCGGCGGGCGGCGCAGCTCCTCGCGCAGGTCGGGCCGCCCGCGCCGCAGCGGGCCCTTCTGCCACGCGATGCGCGCGACCGGCCAGTCGGAACGCGAACGCGACGGCGTGTCGGGCCCGGCGCTCAGCACCATCGGCGCGTCGATGCCGTCGTGCAGCTTCTCGAACAGGAACCCGTCGGCCACGCGCCCCGCGAGACGGCGCGTCACGAAGGCCGCGTCGCCCGTGCCGGGCGGCTTCATGCGCTCGAGCCAGCCGCGCAGTCCCAGGTCCCACTCGTCGAGCCCCGGCGTCTCGCCGTGCACCGCGAGCAGCGGCAGCAGTTCCTCGAGCCGCGAAGGGTCGTCCCACGCGTCCCAGTCGTACGCGAGGCGGTCGGGCCACGCTTCGGCCAGCGCCAGCGCGGTGGCGGCGAAGTACCGGAAGCGCGTGTCGGTGCCCGCGATGCCGCTGCCTTCGAGCGCCGCGCGGTGCGCGCGCAGGTCGGCGCGGCGATCGAAGCGGTCCAACAGCCGCACGGCCAGCGCGCGCACGGCCGGCGAGTCCGGGTAGGCGCGCGCGTAGCAGAGCGCTTCGTGCAGGCGCGCCACCTCGTCGGCGCTCGCGAGCTTCGCGCGTTCCAGGCGGCGCAGCAGCGCGGCGCGTTCGCGCGCGAACGACGCGCCGAACTCCTGGCGGATGGCTTCGAGGCGGACGAGCAACCGGGCGGCCGGGCGGGACATCGGGGTGCCTCCGTGCGTGCGGAGCGCACCGCGCGCGCCGCGCGCGCAGACTACACGCGCGCGGGACCGCGCGAAACGCGCGGCGCTCAGCTGCGGCCGCTCGGCACCGGCTCGGCGTTGCCGTCCTGCGGCGCTTCCACCGGCACCCAGCCTTCGTCCGGCAGCAGCATGTCCGCTTCGCCCGTCACGCGGTGGATGCGCACGGGCACC
>JBGAOB010000066.1:0-18137 GCA_044222045.1 Candidatus Eiseniibacteriota bacterium | reverse complement strand
CCGCGCTGGAGGCGCTGCGCGCGGCGGGCATCGCCGCGGCCGACGTGGGCGAGGTCGTGCCGGGCACGGGCGTGCTGCGCGTGGCCGGGCCCGACGGCGCCGAGCGCGTGCACGCCGAGCCCGAGCCCGACCCGTGGTGGGCCGCCTACGACCGCGCGGTGAGGGAAGGCTGGTGCTGAGGGGCCTGCTTCAGAACGTGATCGCCAGCCCCGCGGTGGTGGTGAACGCGTCGGCGTGCGACAGGCCCAGCAGGCGGTGCGTGGCGCCGCGACCCCGGTAGATCCAGCGCGCACCGACGTCCACGGCCAGTCGCGACGGCACCACCGGCAGGTGCACGCCGCCGCCGGCGTGCAGGCCGAACGTGCCGGGGTCGTCGAGGCTCTGCGACGCATCGCGCCACAGGTCGCGCGGGTACCAGCCGATGCCGCCGCCCACGTAGGCGATCTGCAGCGGCGTGGCCCACAGCGAGGCGGTGAGCGGGGACTCGATGGCGTGCCAGCCGTCGTGGGCGATGTCGCCGAAGCGGAGGCCCGTGGCGATCTCGGTCTGCAGCCCGGCGCCGCGGTCGGAGCGCAGCGCGAGGCCGAACGACGTCTGGGTTTCGCCCGAGCCGAGCGGGCCGCCCACGCTGACCTGCGGCACGAGTTCGCCGGCATGCGCGGGCTTCGGAGCGAGCAGCGGCATGGTGAGCAGCGCCACGGCCAGGGCTGCGAGCAGTGCGATCAGCGTGTGGTCGAGCGCGGTGGCGACGGCACGGCGAATGGTCGGACGCATGGAACACCTCCCTGCGATGCGGACGGCCGGGCGTGAGCCCTTGCCGCGGGGAGCCCGGCCCGATCCGCGGGAAACGAGGGCGCGCGCGTCTCGGGCGCGGCGCAGCCTCGAAGGGGTGCTTCATCAAGAGCCGTGCCCGGGGTCCGGCGTGACGGGGCAACGGCTTGGCGCGACGGCCGCGGCCCGGCCTGCGGCCGTCGCGCGACTCGATGTGCGCCGCGCGCCACAGGTCCGGAGGGCCCTCGGCGGCGGGTCGGATCGCGACCGGGGCGCTCGCGCGGGGCACGCGGAGCCCCGGCCGGGCGGCCTCGGCCGCATCGCGACGCGGCACGGGCCGGGCCGGAACACATCTGCGCGCGGACAGCGGGGGGGCCGGGACGGTAGGATGCGCGGGACTGCGTCCCCAACCCCCTCGGAGCTCTCCATGCGTCTCGCCGCCATCGACATCGGCACCAATTCCATTCACATGGTGATCGCCCAGGCCTCGTCGGCCGCGGATTTCGAAGTGATCGACCGCGAACGCGAGGTGGTGCAGGTGGGCGCGGGCTCGTTCGACGCCGGCAGCCTGCGCGGCGACGCCATCCGCCGCACGGTCGAAGCGCTTTCTCGCTACGTGCAACTGGCCCGTCGGCATCACGTGGACAAGATCCTGTGCACGGCCACGGCCGCGGTGCGCGAGGCCGAGAACGGCGGCGAGTTCCTGCAGTCGGCGCGCGAGACGGCGGGCGTCACCCCGCGCGTGATCCCGGCCGAGGAAGAGGGCCGTCTCATCCAGCGCGCGGTGCGCGCGGCGCTCAAGCTGGACGACAAGCCGACGCTGGTGGTGGACATCGGCGGCGGCAGCATGCAGCTGGTGCTCGGGCACGGCGCGGTGATCGAGCGCGTGGCGAGCGTGCCGCTGGGCGCGCTGCGGCTCACCGAGACGCGCGTGCAGAGCGACCCGCCGGGCGCGGACGAGCTGCAGGAGCTGCAGCGGCACATCCGCGGCAGGCGGCGGCGAAGGCTCCGACGGTCGGCGATCCCGAGCCGGCGCGGCAGGGCAGCCCGAGCGATCCATGCGTCGGCGCACGCGATGTGCGCTGAAGTGGCGAGCCGGTGCGCCAGATCAACGGCCACGTGCTGGAGACCGACCTCTTGAAGCGCGCGGTGCGCCGGCTGGTGCGCATGCCGCTGGCGCAGCGCGAGCGGCTGCCCGAGATCGACGACAAGCGCGCCGAGATCCTGCTGGCCGGCGGGCTGGTGCTGTCCGAGGTGCTGTCGCAGGCCGGCGCGTCCCAGATCACGCTGTCCGACTTCGGTGTGCGCGAGGGGCTGGTGCTCGACTACCTCGACCGCCACGCCAACGAGCTCAAGACGCTGGAGCCGATCGAGGACTTGCGCGTGCGCAGCGCGATGCGCCTGCTCGCCAAGTTCGGCGCCGACCTGCGGCACCCCGAGCACGTGGCTGCTGTCGCTCGGCGATCTCGACATGGCCTGGTGCGCCGGCGCACGGGCTGGGTGCGCCCGAGCGCGAGCTGCTGCACCTGGCGGCGCTGCTGCACGACGTGGGCTCGATGCTGGCGTACGACGGCCACGCGGAGCACTCGGCGTACATCATCCGCAACTACGGGCTGCGCGGCCTGTCGGGCGAAGAGGTCGAGATCGTCGCGAAGGTCGCGCGCTACCACGGCAAGCGCCGCCCGAAGAAGTCGGACGAGCGCTTCGCGGCGCTGCCCAAGAGCGCGCGCCGCACCGTGGAATGGCTGTCGGCGATCCTGCGCGTGGCCGAGGGGCTCGATCGCAGCCACTACCAGCTGGTGCGCGCGCTGCGCGTGTCGCGGCGCGAGAAGCGCGTGTCGCTCTACGTGCACGCGCGGCGCGACGCGCAGCTGGAGTTGTGGGCCGCGCGGCGACGCACGAAGGAGCTGGAGCGGCTGCTCGAGGCCGAAGTGCGCATCGCCCCCGACCCGGCGATCGAGCGACGCGCCAAGGCGCGCGCCGATGCGCGGCGAGCGATGGCCGAGGAAGCGCGCCCGCCGGTGCGCGCGCGCGACGACGAGGACGGCGACGGCGACGGCGCGGACAGCGGCTCCCGGAAGCGCGCCTCTTGCGCGCGGTGATGCGCCGTGCCGCCCGGAAGCGCGGCCGGTGCGGGCCGACGGCGTGGTCGCGCGACGCGCGCGGGCCGACGACGGCGACGGGTCCAAACCCACGCGCCCGGCGGGCAAGCCCGGCGTGCGGCGCTGAGCGCGGCGCGGCGCACGCGCCCGTGCGGTGACGTAACGGGGCCCGGACGCGAACGTCCGGGCCCCGCTTCCGTTCGGCGCGCTTCGCTAGAAGGTCACCCCCGCGAAGGCCTGCATGAGCCGCACGCGTCGTTCGCGGCTCTCGTCGGTCCACGTGTAGCGCATGTCCGCGAACAGGCCCGCGCCGCGCGCGGCGGGCGGCCGGCGCAGCCCCAGGCCGGCGCTCCACGCGGCCACGGTGCGGGTGCCGCCGGGCTTCACGAACTCGCCGCGGAACATGTCGCTCCAGCGCTCGTCGCCCATGGTGACCCGTGCGGCGCCGGTCGCGGCGTGCACGTACGGCCCGAAGCCGGGCCGCAACGGCGGCTGCCACTCGAGGCCGAGCATCGCGGTCGTGACCGCGGTGGTCGCCGCCTCGATGCGCGAGACCTCGGGGATGCTGGCGTAGCTCGTGTTGGCCGGGTAGCTCAGCCGCTGCGCTTCGCCACTCCACCGCAGGCCGACGCGCAACGGGACACTGACGGTGCCGAGCCCCGTCACCTGCCTCTGCACCGAGGCCAGCAGGTCGGATTCGCCCACCTGGCTGGCTCCGAGCCCGACCCCGAAGTACATCGGGTGCTGGGCCCGGGCCGGTGTCGTGAGCACGGCGACGAGCGACAGGATCAGGAGTCCGCGTCGAATCATGTCATCCCCCTTGGCGTTCGCGCACGGCGCGAAGGACGGCCCGGTCGCCGGGCCCGATGGGGCCGACGATTCTCACCCCGCGGCGCGTGCGGGGGTTCCGGAAACCGGGGTCGGGACCCCCGGCGGGTGGCAGGCGCGGCGCGGGCTCAGCGCCCGGCGGGCCCGACCGGGCCTTCGCGCAGCGGGGCGGCGAGCGCCCGGCGCTCGGCCTCCATCGCCACGGCCTCGGCGGCCAGCACGGCGGCGTTCGCGCCGTCGCCGCGGGCGGCGAGCTTCTCGGCGTGCGCCAGCAGCAGGTCGCGCAGCACCGCGGCGTCGTGCACGTGGCCGAGCACGCGCTGCAGGTCGCGCAGACCCGCGAGCGGCGCCGCGTCGGTGCGCGCCACGGCGGCGTGCGACTCCTCGGCGTAGCGCCAGCGCTTCACGGCGATGCGCGCGGCGTGCAGCCGCGCGTCGTCGAGCGTGGCGCGCGCCTCCACGAGCTGTTCGAGCGCGGCCTGCTGCCGGCGCGACACGCGTTCGCGCGCGTCGGTGACGCGCACCGATGCCGCGCCCTCGGGCACGCGCAGCGCGCGCTCCAGCCGGCCCGTGAGGCGCGCGAGTCGGCGGCCGGAGACGAGCTTGGCCACGCGCACGCGACCGCGATCGACGCTCGTTCCGGGAGCGTGCGGGCCAGCGCCTCGAGCGCGCGGCGCGGTGCCCTGGCGCGCGGCGTGCGGCACGCGCGCGTCGAGCAGCGCGGCGCACACCTCGCGCTCGCGCGCGGGGCCGGCCTCGCGCCGCAGGCGGCGGGCGATCGCTCGTGCGCGGCGGCGCGGGCGGTCGCGCAGCGCGTGGCGCCACACGTCGAGCGCGCTCTCCAGCCGTCGCGCGGCCACGCGCAGGTCGTGGATCGCTTCCGCGTCGTCGCAGCCGCGGCAACGCACGGCGGCCGCCTCGAGCGTCTCGAAGCGGCCGCGCAGCAGCGATGCCAGCGCGTCGCGCCGCGCCGGATCGGCGGGCGGCACCACGCGCAGCGGCAGGATGCTCACGGGGCCACCAGCGGGTCGGCGCCCGCGTCGCGCCGGCTTTCGGCCAGCAGCTTCGCCACCTGTTCGCACAGCTCGTCGGAGATGTCGTCCACCTTGCGCGAGGCGTCGAGCGTGTAGAAGCCGTACTCGCGCGACAGGTGGTCGAGCTGCTGGATGACCTTGCCCTGGTAGTGCATGAACGAGTCGTACAGGTCCTCGCCCATCGGCAGGTCCATGCCCGACTCCCAGTAGTCGAACGGGCCCTCGGCGAGCACGCGCGGCACCAGGTCGCGCGCCTCGATGCGCAGGTAGAACGTGGCGTCGGGCTTCAGGGCGAACGAGTACACCTGCTTGATCCAGTCGGCGTCGGCGCCGCGCACGATGGCGCGCGCGATCAGCGAATAGATGTAGCGGTCGGTCAGCATCACGAAGCCCGAGCGCAGCGCGGGCACGATCTGCTGCTCGAGCCGGTCGGCGAGGTCGGTCGCGTAGAACAGGTTGAACGCGTTCGAGCCGAGCGTGTTGCCCATCTTGGCGCGGTGGATGCCGCGGCTGGCGAGGTCGGAACGCGACAGGCCGGTCTCCGCGACGGCGTACCCGAGCCGCTCCAGGTGCGTGCGCAGGCGGTTGATGTGCGTGGTGCGCCCCACGCCGTCGGTGCCTTCGATCACGATGAGCCAGCCCGACAGGTCGTCCAGCCGCACGCCGGGAACGCCTTCGCCGTAGCTCTCGAAGCGCCTCATCGCGCGCCTCCCGGCAGCACGGTGTCGACGCCGTTCGCGAGCAGCTCGGTGGCGGCGCGCAGGTGCGCCTCGGCCGAGGTGGGCGGCGCGTCGGCGCCCAGGTACGGCGTGATCAGGCGCCGGAGCTGGCGCTGCTGCACCTCGACGGGCTTCGTGGCGTCCATCACCGACAGGCCGAACTCCTGCACGATGCGCTCGTACTCGAGCTGGATGCGTCCCTGGAACAGCTTGTACGACTCGGTGGCATCGGCGTGCAGTCCCAGGTCCATGCCGGCTTCGTACCACTTGAGCTTGGGCCGGCCCGACAGGATCCGGTACAGCGCCACGTCGAGCGGCGTGCGGAAGTAGATCGCCAGCGTGGGCACGACGGCGAACCGGTAGAGCGAGCGCACCCAGCGCGCGTTCACGCCGCGCGCCACGTCGCGCGCGAACGCGGTGTACACGTAGCGGTCGGCCAGCACGATCGCGCCGGCCTTCAGCGCGGGCACGATGTCGCGCTCGACGCGGTCGGAGAAGTCGGTGGCGTGGATCAGCGAGAACGTGAGCGGCGTGAGCAGGTGGCGCTTCTTGCCGCGCGACGTGGTGGCTTTGACCACGGGCGACGAGTTCCACTCGCTGTACACGACCAGGTGGCCTTCGCTGCGCAGCCACTGCGCGAGCAGCGCGAGCTGCGTGCTCTTGCCCGACCCGTCGATGCCTTCGACGATGAACAGTCGGCCGGGCCAGCGGTTCGTGTGCTGGCCGTAGGTCTGGATCGCGTTCATGCCCTGGCCTTCGCTTTCTTGCCGGCGAGCGAGCGCAGCACGCGCGGGCCGAGGAACCAGCGCAGTTGTCCGGCGCCGGGTTCGGGCGCGCCGTCGAAGTCGATCGCGCACGCGCCGGCCTTCTTGAGCGGCAGCGATTGCGGCGCGCCGAACAACAGCACGCCGGCGAGCTTGCCCAGCTCGGGCTCGTGACCGACCAGCGCCACGGTGTCGGACTCGTCGAGCAGTCCCTGCTCCAGGCGCTCGGCGATCGCGGCGATCGCGTCGCGCCACGAGCCGCCGGGTTCCAGCGCATCGAGCGCGGTGGGCGTTTCGAGCTCGGCGGCCTCGGCGAGCAGTGCGGCGGTCTGTTCGGCACGCTCGAGCGAGCTCGAGAACACGTGGCCGAGGTCCCTCTCCAGGCCCGCGAGGGCGAGCGCCACCTGGCGCGTGCGTGCGGCGCCTTTGTCGGTGAGTGGTCGAAGGCGATCGTCGGGCCAGCGCACGGGATCGCGATCGCCGGCGGGGCCGTGGCGGAACAGGACGAGGCGCATGGTCTGGGACCCGATGGGGCGAGGGGTGGAAAGGATTGCGAAGCGGCCGCGAGGCTAGCACCCGCTCCGGACGCGGGTCACGCGGGGGTTGGCGAAACAGACCGCGGGGCGCCTCCGGGAGCCGGAGACGCCCCGCCGGGCGGCTACTTGCGCGGGGTCGCGCCGCCCGCGGGGGCGGCGCCCGGCTCGGGCACGAGCGCGTCGGCCGGGGGCACGCGCAGCGCGCGGGCGATGGGCAGCAGGTCCTGCTCGGGATCGGCCCACGGCGAGCGGCGATAGAAGAAGTCGGCGCGCGCGAACGGGTTCTTCGCGAACGTGGAGTCCGAAGCGGCCCGGGCACGGAACTCGTCGGCGAGCCTGGGATCCTTCGTCATCATCTGGCGGGCCATGGGCTCGACGACGTACTCCTCGCCGTACTCCTTGCGCTGGAAGATGGTGTCGAACTGGTTCCAGGCGAGCAGTCCGTCGCCCGAGCGGGCTTCCAGCAACGTCACCGCGACCGGCGCCGACCGCTGGTCCAGCGGCACCCACACGTCGCCGGCGCGGAACGCGCGCAGCTGGCGCTCCACGCGCGTGCCGCGCACCTGCAGCGGGCGATGGCCCTCGTAGGGCTCGGTGGCGGCGCTCCAGTCGACGATGCGCGTCATCTCCACCGTGTCGCGCCACGCGCGCGCGAAGCGGCGCGTCTTCACGCCGTGCAGGCGCAGCCGGTCGAGCACGATGGTCCACTCCTGCGGCACCACGTAGCCGCCGGCGGGCTGCTGGACCACCAGCTCGGGCACGACCTCGCGATACAGCGGGATGATCGTGTCCCACGGCGCGCTCGTGTAGCGCGGCACGCGGCCGCCGGTGATGTCGCTGGTCTCCCAGGTGGTGACCACGCCCTTGAACGGGAACGGCACCGAGTTGTTCGTGGTGCGCGTGGCGAGCACGAACGAACGGCCGGTCGCGTCGGCGGCGCGGCCGCGCGAGACGATCTCGGCCTCGGCGTCGCGCACGGCGTCGCGCAGCGCGGCGGGGCGGTCGCGCAGCTCCTCGAGCACGGCGACCAGCGCGTCGTACGTGGCCTTCACGCGCGTGCCGTAGGGCTTCAGCATGTGCGTCTCCACGAGCAGGCCGATGCGCCCGTGCAGCAGCGGGTAGCCGTTCGAGAAGCGCGCGGGGGCGTTGCCGAAGTCGAGGCCCGACAGCGGATCGTTGCCCTGGCGGAACATCACGTACGGCGCGGGCAGGTGGCCGAGCGCGGCGATGCGCGGCAGCACGCGGCCCTCGAACGCGTCGCTCGTCCAGCGCGCGAGCGCGGCGGGAATGCCGCCGCCGTGCGGCCAGCCGAACGTGATGTCGTGCTGGTAGTCGGCGCCGTCGGTGGTGTGGTCGTCCACCAGCAGCTCGGGCCACCAGCGCGTGTACACGTTGCCGAGCAGCGCCTGCATCTCGGGCGTCTCGGCCTTCACGTAGTCGCGGTTCAGGTTCAAACCGACGGGCGACGTGCGCCAGCCCATCTCCTCGGGGCCGTTCTGGTTGATCCGGTTGTACTTCGAGCGCCGCTCGTGCGCGTCGACCGAGAAGATCGGCAGGATCAGCACGGTGACCGAGTCGAGCAGGTCCTGCTTCACGCGCGTCACGCAGATGTCGCGTGCGAGCGCGAGGCAGGCGTCCTTGCCCTCGATCTCGCCGGAGTGGATGCCGTTCTGGATCAGCACCACGGGCTTGCCCGTGGCGCGCGCGGCCTCGGGCGTGAACGCGCGGTCCTTGGACAGGATCAGCAGCGGCAGGTCGCGGCCCTGCCCGCTGCGGCCGAAGGTGTCGAGCTTGATCCATCGCGAGCCGGCCTCGAGCTGGCGGCAGTAGCGGATGGTCTCGTCGTAGTCGGGCGTCTGCCGGTAACTGGTGCGCTCGGCCTTGGTGCGCCAGTACGACGGCACCTCGCCCGACGTGAGCGAGAGCGTGCCCACCAGCGGCACGCGGCGGGCGCTGTCGGCGATCGGCACCACGCGCGGCGGCTGGCCGACGACGGGGCGGCCCAGGCTGTCGCGCGCGAGGGTCTGCGCGGGCGTGGGCTGGCCGGGCAACGACGCGGACGGGCGTGGGAATTCGGGCTTGCGGGGCGGTTGCGCGGTCGCGACGGCGGCGATCGCGACGAGGGCGGCGAGCGCCGCGGCGAATCGAAGCGTACGAAGCGTCATGGCGCGGGAAGTTAGCACGGGCCGTCGCGGGCGGGCACGGGCCGGGGCCGTCGGCGGCGCGGCGGGTGGCGCGGGAACCGGCGGCGCAAACGAAACGGGCCCGACGCCGGAGCATCGGGCCCGCCCACCGGGTCGGCGCGTCCTTACGCCTCTTCGGGAGTGGCTCGCTTCAGGCGTTCCTCGACCTCGGCGCGGTCGGCATGGATGCCGCCGGCGGCCCAGATCTCGTCCCAGTCGAGCCTGGCCTGGTTCGCGTGCGCCAGCTCGACGCACTCCGACACGTACACCAGCTCGGTCAGCGGGTCGGCGGGCGGCGGCGTGGCGCGACGGTGATGCTCGGCCACCACGCGCGCGGACTGCTCGCCCATGCCCCAGCGCAGCACGGCGAGACCGCCGAGCGGCTCGTGCAGGTGCCAGAGCATCTGCCGGAAGAACAGGTCCGGCATGTTCACTTCGCGCCGCCGCTCGCGCCGCAGCGTGCTGAGGTGATCGAACACCACGAGCTTGCCCACGTCGTGCAGCAGCGCGAGCACCCACGCCTGTTCGGGGTTCGCCCCGAAAGCGGGCGCCAGCGCGCGCGCGATGGGCGCGGTGCGCTGCATGTGGCTCCACGTGCGCTGCACCTGCGACTCGTAGTGGCTGCCGGGGCGGCACAGCAGGCCGTGCACCATGGCGGAGGTCATCACGGCCTCGATGCCGCCGAGGCCCACGCGCTGCGCGGCGTCGTGCAGCGACACCACGGCGTCGCCGTCACGGCGGTACCACGCCGAGTTCGCGTGCTTGAGCAGCGCGGGCGCCAGCGCGGGATCGGTGTCGATGAGTTCCACGACCTGCGCGTAGCTCGAGTGCGGATCGCGCGCCACCATCAGCGCCTGCTGCGCGGCGCGGGGCGGCTGGCGAATGACGGTGTCCTGGTCACGGCGCAGCGATTCGACCAGCGCGGGGCCGTCGGAGCGCAGTGCGTCGTTCGTGGCGCCGTCCAGCAGCACGCGACAGCGCCATTCGAGCGAGCGCTTCAGGTGTGCTTCGGTCATCTCGACGGGTGACGCGGTGGGCGCGGCGAGCGCTTCGATCGCGGCCGGGTGCAGTGCGGGCTCGGCCGCCGGGGTCGCGGATTCGACGGACTCGTCCGTGTCGGGCTTGTTCGAGCGGTGGGTGATGCGCTGCCAGAGGTTCTGGAACATGTCTCCCATCCCGGGGATCCGCGGAAACGCGATGGAGCACGAGCCCGCGGCGTCGCACTCACCGTCATGTGCGAGCGTTTTCGGCATGACGCAGACGAACTGAAGCAAAAGGCCGTGTGGCGGCGGGTCGGCGGCGCGCGTCCGGCGCAAATGCCGGTCATTGCGTGAGCGAAGCGGGCGGGAATTCGTGTGCGCGGTGGGCGGGAGTGCGGAGTCCGCGCGTGTGCGGCGTGGCGGCGGAGGCGAGCCGTGGAGTCGCGCGAGTTGGCGCGACGCGAGCGCGTCGGCGATCTGCGCGTGTCCTCGCAGCGCGAGCGCCGGGTCGCGCGGTGATGGCGATGCGCGACCTCACGAAGATTTCACTTGCCGCGTTTCGCGAGTGTCGATGCGCGGCGTGTCGGATGATCTCGCTGCCGCCGCGTGTGCGCGCGCTGGGTGGGCGTGCACGGCGCGAACCGCGCGCGATGCGATTTCGCGAGGGCGCGCGCGCGATGTGCGTCGTGCGGGCGCGTGCGTTCGCCGAAAACGCGCGTGGTACAAAGAACGCGCCCCGCGAAGACTCGCCCCCGAAGCGAGTGTCGTGATGTCGAAGTGGTCCTTCGATTCGCACCGGAACGCCGCGCTGCTCTCGTTGCTGGCTGAACTCGCCACCCGTGATCGTGCGACCACCGCCGAGTTGTTGGCGGTGATCGGCGAGGTGGACGCGCGGCGGCTCCATCGTGCCCGGGGCTACGGCTCGATGTATCGCTACTGCCTGGGCGTCCTCCATATGTCGGAGGACATGGCGTTCAAGCGCATCCAGGTCGCCCGGGCGGCGCGGAAGTTCCCCGTGCTCCTCGAGATGATCGCCGACGGCCGGCTCCACCTGTCGGGCGCCATCCTGCTCGTGCCGCGGCTGCAGCCGGACAACGTCGAGCTGTTGCTCTCGGAGGCCACGAACAGGACCAAGCGCGAGATCAAGCTGGTGCTCGCGAAGTACTTCCCCGAGCCCGACGTGGAGACGGTGATCGTGCCCGTGCGGTCCGGGCTCACGAACGCGGCACCGGCCGAGAGCGTGCCCGTCACTGCGGGGGCCGAGAGCGAGTCCGCCTGGGCCGCGGCGTCAGGTCCGAGCGCCGCAAGCCAGTCCGAACAGGCTGCCCAACTGGTTCCGGAACCAGTAGCCGCATCGCGGCCGCAGCCCGAACTCGTGTCCATCCAACCCGTTCCGCAGTTCCCGCGAGTCGAGCCCCTGTCGCCCGGGCGCCACATGGTCCAGGTCACCGTCGACCAGGAGACGCACGACCTGCTGCGCTATGCGCAGGCGCTGCTGAGCGACGCCGTACCCGGCGGTGACGTCCCGGAGGTGCTCAAGCGCGCGCTCCGCTCGCTCGTCGACCATCTCGAGCGCCGCAAGTTCGGGAAGGGCGCGCGGCTCCGCAGCGTGACGGATCCGAAGGACCCCCGATACACGTCGCCGGCTGACCGCTGCGAGGTGTTCGTGCATGACGAAGGCGCCTGTACGTGGGTGAGCGACGCCGGCCATCGCTGCGGCTCACGCACGCGACTGCGCTTCCATCACAGGATCCCGTTCGCCAGGGGCGGCCCGAACACCGCCGCCAACCTGACGCTGCACTGCGCTCCGCACGACCAGCTGGAAGCCGAGCGCGCGTACGGCGAGGCGTTCGTCCAGGGGAAGATCGAGACCGCGCGACGGCAGCGGAGCACACGCCGCAAGTCGACGCCGAGTGCGGAACCGGTCAGGGCTGACAGGGAAGAAGCTCACGTCCTCGCCGCCGCCCGCCATGCTCGCGCACGCGGCAAGTCACCCGCCGACGTGCTCGGCTCGAGAGCTGCTGCAGCCCACGCACAGGCGCAGCTCGACGCGATGCTCGCGGGCTCCGCATGAGCAGCAGACGAACGAAGCACCCAACGGCGCATCAGCGCTCAGGCGTGGTGAGCCGCGGGCTGGTCAGGGGCAATCGCGACGAGCAGAGGAGCCACCGGGCAGGCAGGGCACGATTGAAGCGCCCCGCACCGCATCAGCGCTCAGGCGTGGTGAGCCGCGGGCTGATCCGGGGCAATCCCGACGAGCAAAGGAGCCACCGGGCAGGCAGGGCACGATTGAAGCGCCCCGCACCGCATCAGCGGACAGGCGGGGTGAGCCGGGGGCTGATCCGGGGCAATCCCGACGAGCAAAGGAGCCATGGAGGGCGCTTGCTCGTCGGGCCGAGCCCGGACTGTCCATGAACGCGCGGCCTGCGAATGCGATCTGCCGGCCATTCGCCGCGTTGCGGAACCGGGGCGCTCCTCGGCGTGTCCACCAACACGCCTGCGGTGCGGCCCGCTTCCGCGCCTTGCGACTGGCCGCCATCTCGCATTCTCGGCTCGCGGTTCATGAACAGCCCGGGCTTGGCTCCGCGGCCACAGGGAGCGGCCGCGGAGCCTGCCCCGGATCAGCTCCCGGCTCACCCCGCCGATCGCGGATCGGAGCGCGCGTCGATTCGCGCTCCCGCCGATCGTGGATCGGAGCGCTGACCACCGAGCGTTGGCCGAAGCTCGCCCGCCGATCGTGGATCGGAGAGCGCCCGCCGCTCATGGATCGAAGCACCCGCCGGCGAGGCCTTGCCCGCGTGGGCGTGCCCCGACGCGGTCCGCGCGCACATCGGGCGCAACACGACCAACGCGAGAAGCGCCAGGCAGACGGCGGAGATGCGGGCGAGCGCGAAGAGGTCTCTCATGGCGGACTCCGGTGGGTGCGTGCGGCCGACACACTCCCAACGAACGCCCGGATCGAAACCGCACGCCCGGGCCGCGGGAGACGCGATCCCGATCCGCCTTCCAAGTAGGCGCCCGCACCACAAGCCAACAGCCAGGTCAGCGGTACACGGACTTCAGCCGGCCCCAGGTGGTCTGGCGAACCGGGGAGACCGTGCTGCAGATCATCTGCGGATCCTGCCACGTCGCCGGCCGGGCGCGGACGCCGGAACCCGCCCCCCTGCCATCCGTCGTGTACAGCCAGACGTACTCACCGACGATGTCCGCGCCGATCTCGCACCCGACGCATGCGCCACTGCCCACCGTACCCGCATGGTCGATCACCAGTCGGGCAAGCTCGTACTCCTCGCCCGCAATCAGGTCGCGAGCGCGAGTCGAATCGCCGACGAGCACATCGAGTCGGAAAGCGGTGCCGTTGAGGATGGTCTTCGATGGGCCCGCGATGATGTGAACGGACGAGCCCCCGTCAGGGTCCCAGGCCGACGCACATCCACCCGTCGGCGCAACGGGAAGCGCGATCAGGGATCCGAGCCGGCAGTCCCCGGGCCGCAAGACGTGCCACCAGTCGGGGTAGATGTGCTCGTTGAAGCAGATCCCCACCGCGATGCTCGCACGAGCGAGTTGGGGGAAGTTGAAGTCGGGAACGAGCGAGATCGAGAGCGTGTCGGTGCCGGTGTTCGTCGCGCATGCGAAGTCGCGATGGGAAACGCTCGCCGGGCCGCACCGGTCCCAGGACACCCGAAGTTCCGTCGCGACTGAGTCACCGTATGCCGCGATCGTGATCGCAGTGACGATGCACAGCGAACCGAGTCGCGCCAGCCGCCTGGAATGGCCACTCATGTCCCGCCTCCCCATCGTCGCGCCCGGTCCCGTCCTCGTGTCGGTGAATGGCACGAAGGCCGCAACGAGTTCGCGCCGCCCGAGAGTCTACGTCGCGCAGTCTGCAACACGACGCGTGGTTCTCCGGGGAGAGGAGAGCCGGCGGACAGCCCTCCTCGGACTGGTTCGCGCGCGCCGCGGCGGACCAGGCGTCGCGATCAGTTCCGCAGGCTCAGGTGCCGCACCCACACGCCGGCGTCGCGCCGGCCGGCCAGCTCGCGCGCGAGCGACTCCAGCCGGCTCTCGCCCGCCGGACGCACCGTGGACGCCGCCATGCCGCCGATCCCACGCAGTCCGGCCCACGCCTCCTCGGGCACCTTCGCGTACGCCACCGGCCGGTCGGTCGCCGCGGCGGGCATCGCTGCCACGGCCTTCTCGAGCGCGGCGACCGGGCGGCGCGACGCCACGATGAGCACGTGCTCGCGGCCGCCGGCGCTCGTCACCACCCAGTCGAACGGCACGCCGCCGCGCGTGCCCGGCAGCACGTGGCGACCGCGGGCCAGTGGATTGCCCACCTCGCCGCCCGCGACGGGGAACAGCGTGAACGTCTCGCCCGCTTCGTCCTCGTCGAGCACGTACACGTGCAGCGCCTCGTCGCCCGCCATCTCGAGCGACAGCTGGTCGCCGGGCGCGATGCGCGCGCCGGTGTCGACGGGCTCGCGGAAACCGTCGCGCGTGCGGAACAACGTCGCCTCCACGTCGAGCGCCGTGCTCGCGGGCGGCGGCGGTGTCACGTCGGAAGGCGGCGCGGTCACTGCGCCGTCGCGCGCCGGCGCCGCCGGCTCGACTGCGGGCGCCGACACCACGGGCCCGGCCGTCGCGGGCGCGTCGGCCTGCGGCCCGCGCATCCACGCGCCACCGCGCCACATCGCCGCCAGCGCGACGGCCCCCAGCACCGCCGCCGCGAGCCACGCGAGCGCCGGGGAGCGGCGCGCACGTGCGGTGGGCGGCGCTGCGACGACGGCGGCGCGTTCGGGTTCGCCCGCGAGTGCGGCCTCCATCGCGGCGGCATCGCGGAAGCGGCGCGCGGGATCGGGTTCGAGCGCGCGCTCCACCGCCTGCACGAACGGCGTGGGCCACTCGGGCCTGAGCGAGCGCAGCGGCGTGCGCTCGCCACGCTCGTGCTTGCGGCGCAGCTCGTCGAGCGACGTCGCCATCACGGGGTAGCTGCCGGTGGCGAGGCGGAACAGCAGCACGCCCAGCGAGTAGAGGTCGCTCGCGGGCGTGGCGCGCTCGCCACGCAGCGTCTCGGGCGCGGCCGCGAGCGGCGTGCCCGTGCGGCCGCCGCCGCCACCGATCGCGGCGCTCGCGGCGTGCGCCGAGCCGAAGTCCATCAGCACCAGCCGCCCGCCGTGCTCGCGCATGACGTTGGCGGCCTTCACGTCACCGTGCACGAGCCCGGCGGCGTGCACCGCGGCGAGCGCGCGCACCATCGACAGCGCCACGAGCCGGCACTCCTCGGCGCCGGACGTGCCACGTTCGGCGAGCAACGCTTCGAGCGTGGCGCCGCGCACGAACTCCATCACGAGCCCCGCGCGCCCGTCGCGCACGTCCACGGCGTGCACGGTGAGCACGTTCGGGTGCCGCACGCGCGCGAGCTGGCGCGCCTCGTCGAGTTCGCGGCGCGCGCTCGCCTCGTCCGCGCCCGCGACTTCCGCGCGGCGCAGCTTCAGCGCCACCTCGCGCTCCAGCTGCGGGTCCCATGCGCGCCACACTTCGCCGAACGCGCCCTCGCCGAGCTTCTCGATCGCCTCGAGCGTGCCCCAGCGGAACGCCACGTCGCGCGCGGCCGTCGGGTCGTCGTCGTCGGGCGCCCAGCCGCCGAGCGCGCGCCACGCGCTGGCCACGCGCTCGACGCGACTCAGCGCCGCCAGCTCGTGGTCGAGCGCCGGCTCGCCCGAGCGCTCCTGGTCCCAGTCCACCGCCTGGCCGTCGGCGATGCGCCGGGCCGAGTCGGTGAGACGCTCATCCTTCGCGGTGGACATCCATCTCCTCCGCCAGGCGCACGAGGGCCCGCGCCACCAGCATGCGCGCGGCGTTCGGCGTGCTGCCGGTGGCCGCGGCGATCTGCGGGTAGCTGTAGCCGAACTCGATGCGCATGATCACCGCCTCCTGCTGCGGCTCCGTGAGTCGGGACAACGCCGACTCGTACGCTTCCAGTGCCTCGCGCCCGATCTGCTGTTCGAGCAGGGAACGGTCGGGACTCGCCACGTCCAGGCCGTCCAGGTCGTCGGTCGGGCGGCGCTGCGCGCGGCGGATCTCGTCCCGGAGCGAGTTCATGAGGATGCGACGCAGGTACGCCAGGAAGGCGCCCTCGCGGCGGATCTCGAACCCCTCCAGATGATCCAACGCGCGAACCAGCGAAACCTGCACGAGGTCGTCGGTGTCGGCGAGCGCCCGGGCGTAGTTCGGCAGCCGGCCGTGCGCCCAGCGCTGGAGCAACGGCAGGAAACGGGCGACCAGCCGTTCGCGGGCCGAGTCGTCGCCGGCGCGGATCTGTTCCAGCAGCAGCGCGGTGGATTCGAGGTCGGGATCGGAGTTCATGTCGAGAGGCGGCGATCGGCGCGCGGCCGGAAGATCCGGGCCTGCGGGTGGCGTCGCGGCCGGTCGAGGCTAGCCGCCGACGGAAGTCGGCCACAAGCCCCGGTTTGCGGTGGCGCTTCCGCGCCGATCGGGGCCACTGGCCGCGCCGACCCGGCCCGATCGATTCGCATTCGGTGCTGGTCCCTCCGGACCGCGCAGGCTAGCTTCCCGGTCACCCCAGCCTGGTCGCCAGACCCCGGACACGCCCTTGCCTCTCGCCTTCTCCCAGCCCTCGCGTCGTCGCGTCCACCCCGGGTTCGTCCTCGCGGTGGTCGCCGGGTTTTTCGCCGCAGCCCCGACGGCACGTGCCGCCACCGGCGCCGAGCCCGTGCGTTGCGGCACGACCGCCGTGTCGCTCACGAGCGCGCTGCAGCTCGCCCCGTCCGACTCGGTGCTCGAAGCGCGGCTCGTGTTCGTGACGTTTCCCGACTCGCGCGACTCACTGCTGCCCGTGTGGGCGGACTCGCTCGCCGACGAACTCGTGGGATTCCTCTCCGACATGTCGCTGGGCCACCTCCGCGTGCACGCCACCGTCGTGCGCCGCACCGACGCGCCGCAGCTCATGTGGCGCGCGCCGCGACCCGCCGCCGACTATGCCGGCCCCCGCGGCCTGCGCTGGACCACCGCGAACCGCGAAGTGCTGACCGCGATCGGCGAAGCGCAGCCCGGCGTGTGGGACGGCGTCGGCCACGTATGGGTGCTGCACGACCAGTGCGTGTTCGCGTGCACCGACGTCGGCAGTCCCGACGCGTGCGAGGACACGTGTCCGTGGGCGGGCATCTCCACGCTCGGTCTGCTGCCGGGCACGGTGCCGGGCCTTCTCGCCGACGGCACCACGCAGCGCTTCCTCGTGCGCATGGACCCCGTGCGGCAGCACCGCGTGCAGGCGAACGTGGCCGCGCACGAGTTCGGGCACCGCCTGGCCGGCACGCCGCACACGCCGGGCACCGACGCCGGCGGCGACGCGTGGATCAACGTGGGGCGCTACGACCTCATGCGCGCCGGCACGAACGGCGCGTTCGCGCGCGACGAGGGCCTGGCGGCGTACCACCCGCTCACGCTCGCGCGCTGGGGCTGGCGGCCGCTCGTGCGCGTGACGCGCGACACGCTCGGGCTCCGGCTGCCCGACCTGTGGACGCCGCGCGGCACGGTGGTCGAAGTGGTGCCGCGCCGCGGCACCGCGTCGTTCGTGCTCGCGCACCACGGCGGCCGCAGCCGGTGGGACGCGCGCTACGGCGGCGACGGCCTGCACGTGTGGCACGTGCGCCGCGACAGCACCGGGCGCGAGGACGTCTCGTGGGACCTCGAGAGCGCGGCCGGTCGGTTCCTGCCGAACGGCGCACCCGATCCCGTGCGCGGCCGCGACCCGCTCGAGGCCGATCCGTTCGCGCTCGGCTCCGCGGCGGATCTGTTCACGCCGGGCGGAGCGGACGCTTTCTCCGCGCTCACCAATCCCGCGAGCGGGCTGCACGCCGGCACGGCCGCCACCGCGCTCGAGACGGTGCCCAGCAGCGTCGCGCTGGAGAACCTGCGGCACGACCCCGCGACGGGCGACCTGCTGGTGGACGTGTGGGTGACGCCCGCGCAGCGCGTGCGCGAGCCGGTCGCCGGCGCGTGGGCGCCCGGCGACGCCGTCCCCGTGCGCTGGGACGTGCGCGCGAGCGCCGCCGCCGTGTCGGTGGACGTGTCGCTCGTGCGCGCCGACGGCAGCGAGCGGCTGCTGGCCGGCGCTCGGGCCAACTCCGGTGCGTGGACGTGGCCCGCCGACGAGACGGGCGACGGACTCCGGCTGCGCGTCACGTCGCGCGACGCGGG
>JBGAOB010000437.1:0-2050 GCA_044222045.1 Candidatus Eiseniibacteriota bacterium | reverse complement strand
TCCGAGCTCGCGAAGTACCCACTCAACGCGGTGACGCAGCGGCCGATGGCGATGTACCACTCGTGGGACTCGCAGAACGCGTGGCTGCGGCAGATCCACGCGCACAACCACCTGTTCGTCAATCCGCAGGTCGCGCGCGCGGCCGGCGTCGAGGACGGCGGCTGGATGTGGGTCGAGTCGCAATGGGGCAAGGTGCGGTGCCTGTGCAGCTACTCGGAGGCCGTGGAGCCCGGAACGGTCTGGACGTGGAACGCGATCGGCAAGGCGCCGGGCGCCTGGCGTCTCGCGCCGGACGCGAACGAATCGCAGCGCGGGTTCCTGTTGAACCACCTGATTTCCGAGGAGCTGCGCGGCGGCGCCGGCGGGACGATCTCCAACTCCGATCCCGTCACCGGCCAGGCGGCGTGGTACGACGTCCGCGTGCGCATCCGTCCGGCCGGGGCGGAGGAGGAGAAGGCCGCCTGGCCGCAGTTCGCGGCCGTGCCCGCCGCGCCGGGAACCGCGGCCGCGACGCCGAAGTGGCTGGCGTACTTCGCGGGGAAGAGGGCGCGATGACCGGGCTCGCGATCGTGGAGTGCTCGCGATGACCCGGCGCGTGATCGTGGAGTGCTCGCGGTGACCCGGCTCGGGATGGTGGAGGGCTCGCGGTGACCCAGCTCGGGATGGTGGAGGGCTCGCGGTGACCCAGCTCGCGTTGGTCATCGACCTCAACGTGTGCGTGGGCTGCCACGCGTGCGTGACCAGCTGCAAGCAGTGGAACACGTCCGGGTCGGCGGGGCCGCTCGCCGATCTCGAGCCCTACGGCAAGGATCCGACCGGCGCGTTCTTCAACCGCGTGCAGACGTTCGAGGTGGGCGAGTACCCGAACACGCAGACCGTGCATTTTCCGAAGTCGTGCCTGCACTGCGAGGATCCCCCGTGCGTGCCCGTGTGCCCCACCGGCGCCAGCTACAAGCGCGCGGAAGACGGCATCGTGCTCGTCGACTACGACAAGTGCATCGGCTGCAAGTACTGCTCGTGGGCGTGTCCGTACGGCGCGCGCGAGGTCGATCCCGAGCGCAAGGTGATGACCAAGTGCACGCTGTGCGTCGACCGGATCCACGATCACGCGCGGCCCGAGGCCGAGCGCAGGCCCGCGTGCGTGTTGGCGTGCCCCACGTCGGCGCGGCTGTTCGGCGACATCCACGATCCCGACTCGGAGGTGTCGCGGGCGATCCGCGACAACGCCGGCTATCAGTTGATGCCCGAATGGGGGACGCACCCGGCGAACCACTACCTGCCGCGCCGCAAGACGCCGATGCACATCCACGAGGACGAGCTCGCGCGGGCGGACAACCCGCTGAAGGTCGACGGCCTCCTGCCCAAGCCGGCCAAGTCCGAGCCGTCGCTCGACGACCTCATGTCCTGGTAGCCGGACACGACCATGCGCCCCGACTTCTCCGTGCTCCTGCTCACCACGCTGATCGGCGTCGGGCAGGGGCTGTTCCTGGCGCTGTTCACCGTGCAGCTCAATGCGCTCGCCGGCCTGCTGCCGTTGCCGTCCGGGCACGCGTTCTTCGCGCACGGCAGCCTGGTCGCGCTGCTCTTCCTCGCGGGAGGCCTCGTCGCGTCGTTCTTCCACCTCGGGCGGCCGGAGCGGGCGTGGCGCACGGCCACGAAGTGGCGCACGTCGTGGCTGTCGCGCGAGGTGATCGTGCTTCCGGCCTTCATGGGCGTCGTGGTCCTGTTCGGTGCCGCGCACCTGACCGACTGGAACCCGGTGCTGGCGACGCTGCCGTCGGGCCTCGCGATCGACTCGACGCTCGTGCTCGGCGCTGCCGGCACGGTGCTCGCGTTCGCGCTGTTCCTGTGCACGGCGATGATCTACGCGTGCCTGCCGTTCCTGCGCGAGTGGGCGAGCCCGCTGACCGTGGCCAACTACACGTTGCTGGGCGGTGCGTCGGGCTTCACGCTGGCGTCGGCGTTCGCGGCGGTGGCGGCGCCCGAGTTGACGCGGTTTCTCGCCGGCTGGTCGTTCGTCATCACGTTGCTGGCCGCCGCGAGCCGCATC
>JBGAOB010000065.1:0-18303 GCA_044222045.1 Candidatus Eiseniibacteriota bacterium | reverse complement strand
CGGCGCCCGCTGTTCGCGTTCGCCGTGCTTCTCGGCGTGTTGCCCGGCGCGGCCTGGCAGGCGTCGCTCACGCTGGCGCTGATGGGAGGCGTCGCGTTCGCGTGGTGCCGCCGGCTGTCCACGGTGGCGCTGTTCCGCACGGCGCTCGGCGCGCTCGTCGTGGTCGCCGCGCTCGTCTTCCGCGTGCCCGGCCTGCCGGCCGAGCGGGTGGTTCCCGAAGCGGGCCCGCTCGTCGCGCTGTACCAGCTGACGCGCTGGGTGCAGGTGTTCGGACTCGTCTTCGCGGTGCTCACGGCGGTGCGCGCGTTCGCGGCGTTCGTGCGCGATCCGAGCCTCGGCATCCGCACCGTGTCGCGACGCCTCGCCCTGTCGCACGTGCTGGTGGTGCTCGTGCCGCTCGCGATCACGATCGCGCTCTGGCTGATCACCACGCAGCTCGGCGTCGGGATGGACCGGGCGATGGTGGCGGCACGCGCGTTCGACCGCGAACTGGAACAGACGCAGCGCGCCATGGCGACCGCGGTCGCCGACACCGGCACCACGCGCCGGCAACTCACCCGGCTGGCCTCGCGGCACGCGGACGAGTGGCCGCACCAGCGCGTGTGGCTGGTGCGCGCCGGCCGGGTCGAGCGCCTGGTCGGCGAGTCGATCCCCGAGGAGCGCGCCGTCGCCGGCTGGTGCGCCGCGCGCGACACGATCCCGCTGCACGGCGGCGTACTCATCGACACCACCCAGTGGGCCGGCGCCATGGCGCGCGACGAAGCGCACGAGTTCGGCGCCGTGTGGCTGGTGCCGCTGCGCGAGATGCTCGCCGCGACGCCGTCGCGCGTTTCGGGCGCGGCGATCCGTCCGGCGATGCAGCTGCGCCAGCGCGTCGGCCGATTCTCGATCCTGCAGGAACAACTGCCCGCGGGCATGGACGCGGACGAACTCGAGGACGCGGTTCGCGAGAGCCTCGTCACGCACGGCGAAGTCCTTCGCGGTTCCGACTCGGCCCGCGTGGCCACGTTGCGGCGGTGGACGCGCGCCCTGGGGGTTCCGGACTCCGCCGTGCGGGCCGACCGCCGCAATCGCCCGCAGGGTGCGATCGTGGTGAGCACGGCCACGGACACGTTCGAGACGGGCCCGCAGGCGAGCGACGTCGAGGGCTCGGGCTGGGTCGGACAGGCGATGCTGCGATCGGTGAGCGTGGTCGGCACCGAGTGGACGCCCACCGAGCTGACGGTCGCCTCCTCGGTGCCGCTGCGACAGACGGTGAGCGGCCTGTGGGCGAACACGCGCGACAACCCGCTCACGCTGATCCCGCTCGCGATCCTGATGGGCCTGCTCGTGCTGCTGCTGCCCGTGGCGGCGTTCAACTTCGCGATGGTCGGCGGCATGGGGCGAAGCATCGCCCAGGCCACCGGAGCGCTGCGCCGCGCGGCCGCGGCGATCGGCGCGGGCGAACTGTCGCACCGCATCGACGTGAAGGGCGACGACGAACTGTGGGACACCGCACGCCAGTTCAACCGCATGGCCGAGGGGCTGGAACGCGCGCGCGAGGCCGAACACGAGCGCGCCCGGCTCGAGAGCGAGCTCGACGTGGCCCGCCGGATCCAGGCGCGCCTGCTGCCCTCCCACCCGCCCGACGTGGCCGGGCTGGAGATCGCCGGGCACACCGAGTCGGCGCGCGAGATCGGCGGCGACTACTACGACCACATTCCCGTGGGCGGCGACCGCGTGCTGATGGTGATCGCCGACGTGTCCGGCAAGGGCGTGCCGGCGGCGCTGCTGATGTCCGCGTTCCGGGCGTCGCTGATGAGCCAGGACGCCGCCGTGACCGACCCGTCGGGCGTGGCGTCGCGGCTGAACAACTTCCTCCACCGCAGCGTCGACCCGGGCAAGTTCGTGACCGCGTTCGTGGGCTTCCTGGAAGGCGCGAGCGGGCGTTTCGTGTACGCCAACGCCGGCCACAACCCGCCCGTGCTGCTGCGCGCGAACGGCGACGTGGAGATGCTCTCCGCCGGCGGGCTGATCCTGGGCATCCTCGCCGACTCGCCGTTCGAGAGCGGCACGGCCGACCTCGCCCCCGGCGACCTGCTGGTGCTCTACACCGACGGCGTCACCGAGGGCGCCGACGCCACGGGCGAGCAGTGGGGCGAAGAGCGGCTCGTCGAGTGCATGAAGCGCAGGCGGGCCGAGTCGTGCGAGGCGCTCGCGAACGGGATCGTCCGGGAAGTCCGCGCGTTCGAGGGCGAATCCGGGCCGGCGGACGACATCACGGTGCTGGTGGCCCGGCGGCGCTGACCCCCGGTCCGGGTTCCTCGATCCGGCAACCGCTCCGCTCGAGAGACGGCCGCAGGGGGCATCCTGCACGCCTTGTTGCAGATTTCCCGTGCTGAAACCGACCCGACCGGCGTTTCAAGGGTGTCCGGCCGGACGCGGGCGAGAATTTCCATGCCCTCCGGCCAGCCGAAGACCAGAATGTCCCGCGGTTCCCCCCGTCCGAGATCCACCCGTTCCCCGGAGGCTCCTCATGTCCGTTCGGCGACTGTTCCTTGGTGTCGCGACGGCGATCCTGCTCGCGACTCCCGTTCACGCCCAGGTCGTCCAGATCACGAGCAGCATCGCGAGCAACACGAGCTGGGGGCCGACCGGCAGCGTCGTCGGCACGGTCTTCTGGGTGCGCAACTCGATCGCGGTGAACGCCGGCGTCACGCTGAACATCCAGCCGGGCGTGATCGTGAAGTTCGACGCCGGCCGCGGCCTGACGATCAACGGCAACCTCAAGTGCATCGGCACCCCCGGGCAGAACGTCTATTTCACGTCCATCAAGGACGACAACCTGGGCGGCGACACGAACGGTGACGGCAACATCACCCAGCCGGCCACGAACGACTGGGCCGGCCTGACGTGGCCCGACGCGAGCCCGGACTTCGGCAGCCGCCTCGACTACTGCGACCTGCGGTTCGGCGGCTACGGCAACGGCGCCATCCTCACGTTCACGAGCGCCAGCGACACGGTGAGCAACTCGTTCGTGCGGCGCGGCTACTACGGCGTGGACTGCTCCGGTACGGCGGCGCCCGTTCTGGTGAACACCAGCATCGAGGCGTCCACGCAGACGCCGATCGTGCTCGACTTCACCGCCGCCCCGGTGTTCTCCAGCCTCGTGTTCTCGAGCGCGAACAACGGCTACGACGCGTTCGGCCTGCGCGGCGGCACGCTGACGAGCAACGCCACGCTGCCCCGGCGCGGAGCCACCGTGGGCGCGAACCCGATCGGCAACGTCACGTACGTGCTGCTGAGCTCGCTCACGGTGAATCCCGGCGTCACGCTGACGATCAATCCCGGCGTGGTGATCAAGCCGCTCGGCGGCTACGTGATTTCCGTGAACGGCACGCTGAACATGAACGGCACGGCCGCGGTGGGCGACACGATCGTGGTCACGTCGATCAACGACGACAACTTCGGCAACCCGCCCGACACGAACAACAACGGCTCGATCACCGCGCCCAATCGCGGCGACTGGAACCGGATCGTCTTCAGCTCCACCGGCACCGGCTCGATCTCCCGCGTGCGCCTGCGGTTCGGCACGAACTCCGCCACGCAGGGCATGATCGAGTCCGACAACACCGCGATCCCCGTGTCGAACAGCATCCTGAGCGAGGCGGCGCACGGATTGGCCATCTTCGGCGTGGCGAACCCCGTCATCTCGAACGTGGCGATCAACAACAGCTCGTCGACGCCCATCCTGATGTCGGTTTCCGCCAATCCCACGTTCACGAACATCAGCTTCCTCGCGAATGCCGTCACGGCGCTCGGCATCCAGGGTGAGAATGTGGCCGCCGATTCGCGACTGGCGGTGCGGAACATCGCCGGCTACACGAACATCACGTACTACCTGATGAACGGGCAGCTCCACATGCTGAGCCCGAACGTGCTGCGCATCGACCCGGGCGTCGTCGTGAAGAACCAGCTCTTCGGCGGCGGCATCCTGATCGACGGCGCGCTGATCGCGGATGCGAAGCCCGAGAGCCTGATCGTGTTCACGTCCGAGCGGGACGACCTGTACGGCAATCCTCCCGACACGAACGGCGACGGCTCGATCACGGCCCCCGGCGTCGGCAACTGGAGCTATGTCCGCCTGACGGGAACCACGAACGACGGGCTCAGCGTGATCGACCAATGCCGCTTCACGTACGGTTCGTACGATCCGGGCAACCCGTGGCCGTCGAGCCTGTGGCTCACGAGCTGCGCCGCCCCGATCTCGAACTGCTTCATTTCGCGCAGCAACTACGGCGTGCGCTTCGACGGCGATTCGAACGGCCCGATCGGCACGTGCGACATCAACAACTGCAACTACGCCCCGATCGTGATGTCGGTGCAGTCCGACCCGAACATCGCCACGAACAACGTCTATTCGACGAACGTCTACAACGCGATCGCACTGATCTACGAGACCCTGTCCGGCAACGCGCGCCTGAAGTACCGACCGGGCGTGGGCACTCCCACGTTCGCGTACCTCCCCACCGGTACGATCACGGTGCCGGCGGGCGTGACGATGACCGTCGATCCGCAGGTCGTGCTCAAGCCGACGAGCAGCTTCCCGGTCTTCGACGTGTTCGGCGCGCTGAACGTGGTCGGCTCCAACGGCACGACCGGGCGCGTGATCTTCACGTCGCGTCGCGACGACAACCCGATCTACGGCGGCGACACCACCCCGAACGATGCCAGCACGCCGCAGACCGGCGACTGGGGCCAGCTCAAGTTCGAGGACACGGCCGTGGATGCGCAGTGCATCGTTCGCAACGTGCTGTTCCAGTTCGGCGGCAACAGCAACACGTCGGGCGTGATCGAGACCGCGAGCGCCAGCCCGAAGCTGGCGCGCCTGGAATTCTTCCAGAACGGCACCGCGTTCACGTTCGCCGGCAACTCCGCGCCGAGCGTCGACTCCACGAACATCCTCAACTGCACGCAGCTGCCGATCGTGGCGTCGCTCGTGAGCAATCCGACGTTCGCCAACATCACGTTCGCGAACAACCAGTACCTGGCCTACGGCATCCTGTCCGAGACGATCGCGCAGGACGTGCGCACGGGCGTGCGCTCGATCGGCGGGTACTCGAACATCAACTACGCCCCCACGGGCACCATCACGATCGCGTTCGGCGCCAAGTGGACGATCGCACCGGGCGTCGTGATGAAGTTCGGCCGCGTCAGCTCGGGGGACCCGATCGGCGGCTACATCCAGATCGACGGCACGCTGGTCGCCGACGGCAAGCCCGACAGCCTGATCGTGTTCACCTCGTCGGCCGACGACGCGTTCGGCCAGGACGTGCGCGGTGACGGTGCGCTCACGCAGCCCGCGCCGGGCCAGTGGTACGGCATCACGTTCTCCGGCGTCAGCAACGACGTCGCCAGCGTGATCGACAACTGCGTGTTCCGTTACGGCGGCTATCCCGGTTACGCCATGCTCGACTTCGTCAACGCCGGGCAGACCGTGACGAACTGCCGCTTCGCCTCCGCGTACAGTGGCGCCGTGTTCGTGGAAGGCGCGTCGACGCCCACGTTCGTGAACTGCTTCATGGACTCCACGAGCAACGCCCCGCCGGTCACGATCTCGCTCGTGAGCGAGCCGGTGTTCACGAACTGCCAGTTCCTGAAGAACTGGGCCACCGCGATCGGGGTGTTCGGCGAGAACATCGCCCAGGACGTGTTGTGGAAGATCCGCCCCGTGTCCGGCCGCAACAACATGCCCTACTACCTCGCCGGCACCATGACCATCGGCCTCGGCGCCACGCTGACGATGCAGCCGGGCGTGATCGTGAAGATGAACGGTGGGCTCATCAACGCGCAGCGCGCGATCCAGGCGATCGGCCGCACCGATCCCGAGAGCCTGATCGTGTTCACGAGCTACCGCGACGACTACTACGGCGGCGACACGAACAACGACAGCACGGCGACCACTCCGTCCGTGGGCAACTGGAGCTACCTGCAGGTGGACGGCACGGCGATCGACCCGCAGTGCAACTTCCGGAACTGCGTGATCCGCTACGCGAGCTACGGCATCCGCTGCGTGAACTCCGCTCCGACGATCGATTCCTGCATCGTGCAGCTGAACGCTTCCGGCATCCGGGCCGAGGGCGCGAGCAACCCGCTCGTGCGCGGCTGCACGATCTACGCGAACACGAACTACGGCATCGAGAACGTGGGCGCGTCGTTCTGCATCAGCGCCGAGGGCTGCTGGTGGGGCGCGGCGAACGGCCCGAGCGACGTGAGCGCCACCGCGGACCTGTGCGGCATCGGGACGAACCTGGGCTCGGGCGACGTGGTGACGAACCACGTGGACTACGTGCCGTTCGCCACCACGGGCATCGTGAACCCGTTGATCGGTGACGTGAGCCTGAACGGGCGCGTCCTCGCGTACGACGCTTCGCTCGTGCTGCAGTACGTGGTGTCGTCGATCAGCCTGTCGCCGCTGCAGCTGCTCGTGGGCGACGTCTCCGGCACCGCGGGCGTGAGCTCGTTCGACGCCTCGCTGATCCTGCAGTGGGTGGCCGGCCTCATTCCGAGCTTCCCCGTTTCGAACAACAAGTCCGGCCGCGCACCGGAACCCGCCGTGCTGCGGGCGATCGAGCGCGCGCAGGGCACGTTCGACGTCGCACTCGGCGAAGCACGGCGCGACGGCGAGTCGTGGCTGGTGCCGGTGCGCGTGAACGGCACCGCGCCCGTCTTCGGCGTGGACCTCACGCTCGAAGGAGGCGCGGCCGAGGCGCTGAAGTCCGTGGAGTCGGTGGGACTCGAGCACGCCGAACGCGCCGCGGCCGGAACGGCACGCATCGCGCTGGCGTCCGCCGAGGGCATCGGCTCCGGCGAGGTGGCGGTACTGCGATTCGCCGCGGGTGATGGCGCCTTCGTGGCGCCGCGCGTGACGTCGGCGCGCGTGAACGAACAGCAGGCCATCGGCTCGCCGGCGACGCCGGCCGCGCCGGTGCGCACCGCGTTCGCTCCCCCGTCGCCGAACCCGGCGCGCGGGCCGTCGCGCGTGCAGCTGTCGATCTCGGCGGACGACGCGTCGTCGCCGGTGTCCGTGCGCGTGATGGACGTGGCCGGTCGCACGGTGCGTACGCTCGCCGAGGGCACGCTCGCCGCGGGTCCGCACGCCTGGAGCTGGAACCTCGAGGACGACCACGGCCGGAGCGTGAGTCCGGGGCTGTACTTCGTCCGCGCGCACACGCGGAGCCTGGACGCGACGCATCGCCTGATCGTGGTCCGCTGAGCGGAGGGAGACGACCATGCGTACTCCCTTCGTCGCCGGCCTCGCGCTGGTGTTCGCGGTCCTCGTGACCGCGGCACCGGCGCGGGCCGTGCAGGTGACCACGGGCTCGGGATCCGGGCTCGCCGGCCAGACCGTGGACATCCCGATCTCGGTGCCGAACGTGACCGGTCTCGGGATCCGCTCGCTGCAGTTCGACCTCAGCTACAACGGCAACATCGTCACCGCCACCGACGTGATCGAGGCCGGCGGCCTCGTGGGGGCGGCGGGCTGGAGCGACGCGTCGTTCGACGTGGACATCGTGAGCGGCGCGACCCGCCGCATCCGCGTGGCCACCGCCGGCGCGAACGCGCTCTCCGGCTCCGGCGCGATGTTGTTCGTGCGCTTCGTCATCTCGCCCACCCAGCTCAATGCCACCGCCAGCACGCTCGTACTCTCGGCGCTGGACTTCAACGAAGGCACGCCGGTGGACACGACGTCCAACGGCACGCTCACGGTGAATGCCACGCCGATCATCACGGTCAGCCCGAACACCGGCACGGTGATCCGGGGCAACACGCTGGCGTTCTCCGTGTTCGGTTCCGTGACGAACCCGGTGAGCTGGGCCACCACGAACCCGGCCATCGCCACGATCGGCGGCACCGGCCTGCTGACCGGCGTGAGCCCGGGCTTCGTACGCGTGTACGCGGTGGACAACGCCGGCCGCCGGGACACCACCGACGCCGACATCGAGGTGCGCGGCATGGGCCTCACGGCCGGTACCACGTCGGTGTTCGCGAACAACACGGTGGACGTGCCGATCACGGTGACGAGCCTGACCGGCCTGGGGATCCGCTCGGGCCAGGTCACGCTGAACTTCACCGCGGGCCGCGCCACGGCACTGTCGGTGCAGACGCCGCCGGGGACGCTGCTGAACGGCTGGGGCACGGTCGGGTTCGGGGCGAACGCCGACAACTGCACCGTGGACTTCGCCGGCACCTCCGACCTGAACGGTTCGGGCGTGCTGTGCTACGTGCGGTTCCTGGGCGGCCCCACGGCCACGTCGACGGGCCTGGTCGTCTCGCAGGCGTTGTTCAACGAGGTGCTCCCGGCCGTCACCACGAACGGTTCGCTCACGATCACGGGCCTGCCGACCCTGAACGTGTCGCCGTTCTCGGCCTCGCTGCTCGCGGGTCAGACGCAGCAGTTCACCGTGTCGGGCAGCGTGACGCCGCCGGTCACGTGGAGCGTGCTCGACCCCACGCTCGGCACGATCTCGCCGACGGGGCTGTTCACCGCGATCAAGGGCGGCGTCACGCAGGTGAAGGTCGTCGACAACGTGGGTGCCACCGGCATCAGCGGCCTGGTGACGATCTACGACTTCAAGGCCACGCTCGGCACGGTCACCTGCCCGCCCGGCGCCACGGTGATGGTGCCGATCGAGAGCGACCGCCTGCTCGGCGGGCTCGGCATCTACTCGATGCAGTACGTGGTGACGTTCCCGACCGCGAACGTGACCGGCGTGATCCCGACCAACTCCGGGCTCGTGGGCGCGTGGTCGCCGAACGTGCTGACGCGCGTGCCGTCCGCGGGCCGCGTCGAAGTGACGGCGGCCGGATCGGCGGCGTTCGCGAACAACGGCACCACCGTGCACGGGCTGATGTTCACGGTGTCGCCGAGCACACCCAACAACACGAACATCCCGCTCACGCTCTCGAACGTGCTCTGCAACGAGGGCGCTCCGATCCCGCAGATCGTGAGCGGGGTCATCCAGGTGCGCACCACGGCGGACGCACCGGCGCCGGGAGCGCTCGCGTTCGCGCTGGCGCCGCCCGAGCCGAACCCGGTGCGCGGGCCGTCGCGGCTCGCGTTCTCGGTGCCCGACGGACGCACCGGCGTGCGGCTGGCCGTGGCGCCGCACCGACGGGCGCCGCGTGCATGCTGCGGACGGCCCGCTCGCCGACGGCGCGCAGTCGGTGGCGTGGGACGTGGCCGACGAGCGCGGCCAGCGCGTGCCGCCCGGGCTGTACTTCGTGCGACTCGAATGGAACGGCCGGTCCCTCTCCCGCAAACTGGCGGTGGTGCCATGAACTCGCTCTTCCCGATGCGCCGTGCTCTCGCCGTGCTCGCGCTGTTGGGCGCGGCCTCCACCACGCACGCCGCCGTGCTCACCGTGACGGTGCCCACCGTCACGGTGGCCCCCGGCGGCACCGTGGACCTGCCGATCACCGTCACGCCGGGGCCCACCGGGCTCGGCATCCTCGGCATCCAGTTGCGGCTCGACCTCGGCGCCTCCGTCGTGCAGTCGGCGTCGTTCCTCACCGGCGACGGCTGGATCTACGGCTGGGGCGGGCCGGCCACGAACGCGAACACGAGCTTCGCCGCCGCGGCCGCCGCGGGTGTGTCGCCGCTCGTGTCCGCGAGTCCGAACGTGGCGACCGTGCGCGTCGTGGTGCGTTCCGACGCGCCGCTCGGCACCGACCTGCCGCTGACGCTCTCGTCCATGCAGTTCAACGAGGGCTCGCCGTCGGTGTCGGTGGTGAACGGCCTCCTGCGCGTGCGCACCGGCGGCGTGGACGCCCCGGCCGCCGAAGGGGCCGGGCTCGCGCTGGCCGCGCCGTGGCCGAACCCGGCGCGCGGCGTGACGCGGCTGGGCTTCACGCTGGCCCGGTCCGAGGCACGCGTGCGGCTGACGGTGCTGTCGGTGGACGGGCGCGTGGTGCGCACGCTCGCCGACGAACCGGCGGGCGCCGGCATGCACGAGCGGGCGTGGGACCTGCGCGATGCGCGCGGCGCGGTGGCCCCGCCGGGGCTCTACTTCGTGCGCCTGGAGGCCGGCGGCGAGGCGCGCCTGCGCCGGGTCGCGATCACCCACTGAGCGCTTGCAGCCCTGCTCGAACGGCCCGGTCGGCACCCGCCGCCGGGCCGTTCGGCCATGGCCCCCATGGGGTTGTGATTCCCATGACGCTTCGGCTATCCTCCCGCGCCTCGCGCTCCGGAAAGTCCCATCGGGGAGCGAGTCGAACACCTTCCCCGACCGCCGGGCACACCCCAGTTCAGATTCCCGATCGAACGCCCGCGCGGCCGGAACCACCGGCGCTTCCTGCCGGTCGCCAACCAACCGAGGAGCACCCGATGAAGCTGTTCCGCACCGCGGGATCCGCCCTGCGGAAACTCACCGTGCCCGCCCTCGCGGCCGCCCTCGTCGGCGCGCTCGCGCCGGCGGCCGCCCTCGCGAGCGAGCTCGACCTGCAGCTGCCGACGCTCGATCCCGCCCAGCGCCAGTTGTTGCTGATCGGACTCGTCGTCTGCGTGCTCGGCATGGCGTTCGGCATGATCATGTTCACGCAGGTCAAGAACATGCCGGCGCACAAGAGCATGCTCGACGTGTCGCACACGATCTACGAGACCTGCAAGGCCTACCTGCTCAAGCAGGGCCAGCTGCTGATGGTGCTCGAGATCTTCATCGGGGCGTGCATCGTCTACTACTTCGGTTTCCTGCAGCACCTCGACCTGATGCGCGTCGTCACGATCATCCTGTTCTCGATCCTGGGCATCCTGGGCTCGTACGGCGTGGCGTGGTTCGGCATCCGCATGAACACGTTCGCGAACTCGCGCACGGCGTTCGCGTCGCTCAAGGGCATGCCGCTGCCCGTGTACGAGATCCCGCTGCAGGCCGGCATGAGCATCGGCGTGCTGCTGATCTGCGTCGAGCTGCTGATGATGCTGGCGATCCTGCTGTGGGTGCCGGCCGAGATGGCGGGCGCCTGCTTCCTCGGCTTCGCGATCGGTGAGTCGCTCGGCGCCTCGGCGCTGCGCATCGCGGGCGGCATCTTCACGAAGATCGCCGACATCGGCTCCGACCTGATGAAGGTCGTGTTCAGGATCAAGGAAGACGATCCGCGCAACCCCGGCGTGATCGCCGACTGCACCGGCGACAACGCCGGCGACTCCGTGGGCCCCACGGCCGACGGCTTCGAGACGTACGGCGTGACGGGTGTGGCGCTGATCTCGTTCATCGCCCTCGCCGTGATGCCCGAGCACAAGGCCCTGTTCCTGGTCTGGATCTTCGTGATGCGCGTGCTCATGATCGGCACGTCCATCGTGTCGTACCTCGCGAACGGCGCGTTCGCCCGCGCGCAGAACGCCGGCAAGACCAAGATCGACTTCGAGGCGCCGCTCACCAGCCTGGTGTGGGTGTGCTCGATCCTGTCGATCGCCGTGACGTTCGCGGCCTCGAAGTGGCTGCTCGCGCCGCTCGGCGGCAACCTGTGGTTCACGCTGTCCATGATCATCTCGTGCGGCACGCTCGCCGCGGCGGTGATCCCCGAGTTCACGAAGGTGTTCACCAGCGCACACTCGCGGCACGTGGCGGAAGTCGTCTCGGCCTCGAAGGAGGGCGGCGCTTCGCTGAACATCCTGTCGGGGCTCGTGGCCGGCAACTTCTCGGTGTTCTGGAAGGCGCTGACCCTGGCCGTGCTGCTGTTCGTCGCCTACCTGTTCTCGCAGCAGGGCCTGTCGGAGTACATGGCCTACCCGGCCGTGTTCGCGTTCGGCCTGGTGGCGTTCGGCCTGCTCGGCATGGGTCCCGTGACGATCGCGGTCGACTCGTACGGCCCGGTGACGGACAACGCCCAGTCGATCTTCGAGCTCTCGCAGGTGGAAACCACGCCGGGCGCCGCGCAGGAGATCGAGAAGCAGTTCGGCTTCAAGCCCGACTTCGAGAAGGGCAAGCACTACCTCGAGGACAACGACGGCGCGGGCAACACGTTCAAGGCCACCGCGAAGCCGGTGCTCATCGCCACGGCCGTGGCGGGCGCCACGACGATGCTGTTCTCGATCGTGCTGACGCTGCAGAAGCACTTCGGGCTCGACGCCGCGGGCGTGCCGGTGTTCAAGCTCGACCTGCTCGATCCGTACGTCATCCTGGGCCTGCTCATGGGTGGCGGCACGGTCTACTGGTTCACCGGCGCGTCGATGCAGGCCGTGACGACCGGCGCGTACCGCGCGGTGGAGTACATCAAGAAGAACATCAAGCTGGACTCCGCCGAGGCCGCGAACATCGAGACCTCGCGCACGGTCGTGCAGATCTGCACGAAGTACGCGCAGGACGGCATGTTCAACATCTTCATCGTGATCTTCTGCCTGACGATCGCGTACTCGTTCTTCAACGAGGTCTTCTTCATCTCCTACCTCGTTTCGATCGCCGTGGTCGGCCTGTTCCAGGCGGTGTTCATGGCAAACGCCGGCGGCGCCTGGGATAACGCGAAGAAAGTGGTCGAGGTCGAGCTGAACGCGAAGGGCACCGAGCTGCACGCGGCGACCGTCGTGGGCGACACGGTGGGCGATCCCTTCAAGGACACGTCGTCGGTCGCGCTGAACCCGATCATCAAGTTCACGACGCTGTTCGGCCTGCTCGCGGTCGAGATGGCCGTCGCCAACCCCGGCATCCGCATGCCGGTGTCGATCGTGTTCATGCTGGTGGCGCTGGTGTTCGTGTACCGCTCGTTCTACGGCATGCGCATCACGTCGAAGGCCTGACGCACCGGAAGTTCGCGAGCCCCGGCGGAGCGATCCGCCGGGGCTCGTTTCGTTCGGGGACGCGCGGGCTCACGGCCGCTGGATCGACTCCAACACCGCCCACGTCGTGCCCACGGGCAGGTCGCCCGGCCGCCGCGGCGGGCCGCCGATCGAGTCGACGATCCCTTCCCAGCGCACCCAGCGCTGCACCGGCACCGGGATCCCGGGCGCCCACCATTCGTCCACGCGCAGGATCGCGCCGTCGGAAGCTTCGAACGCATGCACGGTCCGCGCGCAGCGGAATCGCCCGGCCGGAACGCGCACGGCCTGCGGGTCGGTGCCGCCTTCGTACACGCGCCCGCGGCCCCGGCCCAGGCGGCCGGCCGGCAGGCCCGCCCGGAGCGGGACCCACTCGGTGACCGGCACCTGGTCGGCGGGCGCGCCGTCGCGCCGGCGCTCGAAGCGCGCGTTCGCGCTGTCCGCCTCGACGAGCCGCCACCGGTCGCGATGCGTGACCACGCCTTCGGGTCGCGACTCGTGCTCGGCCACCACGACCTCCGTGCCCACCGGCCAGGGGCGCCCGGGCGCCTCGCCCCCTCCGCAGCCGGCGACGAGCGCCGCCACGACGAGCGCGGCGAGCCGCCCGCGACGCGCGCTCACCGCGACACCCAGGGATGCACGATCGCCATCACCGTGTCCGAGACGAACGTGAGGAACAGCGTGCGGCCCGTGCCGAGGCCGCGATCGCGGATCGACCACCCGCGCGTCTCCGAGGACGCGACGTCCGCGAGGTACGTGCGCTCCACCGGCCAGCCGGCCCCGACGATCGCGCTCACCTCGCTCGAGGTCTGCCCGAGACGCAACGCGGGCAGCCGTCGCGCCTCCACGGCGGGGAGCACGCCCACCCACGGGCGGCGCACGCTCGCCCGCCACACGCGGCCCCGCCGGTACTCGACCGTGGCGTAGCGCCCGGCGGGTTCGCTCCACTCGACGCCGCGGAACTCGCCCTGGTCCACGAACACGTGCGCGGCCACGCGGCCGTCGAACCAGGCCGACACGCGGGCGTCCGTCAGGCCCCCGTCGGGCAGCGGCAGCGCGAGCGTCTCGGGAGGCGCGACGGCCACGTCGGGCGCATCGGGCGGGTCCGTCGCGGTCCGGGCGCCGGGCAGGCAGCCGGCGGCGGCGAGGGCGATCAGCAGGAGAACGAGCGGGCGGATGGCGGGCTCCGGGGCGAGGAGTACGGGAAACGGGCCTTCCCGGGCCCTTATCGGTCGGCCGGGCCCGCCGGCTGGAGGCCGGAATCGGGACCGCCGTGGGGGCCTCCTTCCCGGCCGCCCGCGGCGTGGCCGGCCCCGGATTTCAGGCGTTGAATTCCCGTCTGTCGTTTCCGTAACATGCGGTCAAATGGTCCCCCTCCTGCGCTCACTCGCCGGGCACAGGGCCGTTGTCTCCGCGCTCCTCGCCGCGACGTTCGTCGTGGCGGCGGTGACCCCCGCCCGCGCCTCGATGGTCTCGTCCCTGCGTGCTCGCCACCGGGACGGGCAGACGTGGCTCACCTGGCGCAACCTGCCGGGCACGGGCTGGACGTATCGCGTGTACACGGCGACGGTCCCGATCACCTCCCCCGGGCAGACGGGTGTTCGCCGCCTGGGCTCGGTCGGCGATTCGAGCGCCGTCGATCGCCGCATCAGCGTGCTGCTCGGAACGACCTGCACGTTCCGCCCCGACTCGTCGTCCGCGCCGCTGGCGACTTCCGAGGGCCTGTTCGTCACGACGCCGTCCACGGCCGGCAATCGCTGGTACGCCGTCACCGCGCAGCGCGCCGGGGAGCCCGAGGACTCGACGCTGTTCATGGGCCTGAACGAGCTGCCCAGCCCGGTGAGCGAGTACACGGGGCGCCTCCGGCCCGTGTGGCAGCGCACGCTCTCGCGCGGCGAGGACTACGTGCTCTGGGGCGCGCGCAACCCCACCGACTTCACGCCGGCGCTCGCTTCGGGCGAGAACCGTTCGTACCACGGCGGTGTGGTGCGCGGCGCGGCGGGCCGGCCGATGATCCTGCAGGGCCACGGCCGTGGCGGCAGTTTCCTGAACTCGTTCTTCGGCTTCGGCATTCCCGGCGAGTCCGTGCTGTCGTTCGACGACTACGTGCAGAGCGGCGACTACGCGACGTGGTACTTCGGCTACCACCCGGCGTACAACACCGATCAGCCGCAGGCGCTCGTGCCGGTGGCCGGCCGCGTGGCCGATTACACCGACCGCCGCGTGATGCTGCTGCTGGACTGGGCCGAGGCCGAGATCGGCCACGACCGCGCCGCGGTCTACGCAGCCGGCGCCTCGATGGGCGGCACGTTCGCGTTCATGATGGCGTGGCACCATCCCGACCGCATCGCGGCCGCCTGGGCGGGCGTGCCCATGACCACGTTCAACTGCCTGCCGGACGCGTCGCCGCAGATGCGGCCGAGCATGAACCGCATGTGGGGCTCGATCGACACGAACCTGCCCACCACCACGGGCTACAACGTGTACGACTGGCTGAACGGCCGCTGGCTCGTGCACACGTTCGAGGCGCGCGGCAGTTCGCCGATCGTGGCGTTCCACGGCCGCAACGACGACGTCATCGGCTGGAACACGGCGGCCGCCTACCTCGGCGAGTCGGCCGACCACCACGGCGGCGGCTACTACTTCTGGGACGCGTCCGACCACTACACGTGGGGCGAGGGCTACTGGAAGCCGATGCACGACCCGATCTTCCTCGCGCGCTTCCGCCTCGACCGCAGCTGGCCCTCGTTCGACCACTGCAGCGCGGACGGCCGGGTGGGAGACGGCACGATGTCGGTGGGCGACACGCTGGGCCAGCGGAACGGCTTCGTGGACTACGACCCGGAGATTTCCGACACGCCGGGAGCCTGGCAGGTGGCGCTGTCCACGCGCTCGCTCCAGAGCCTCGGCGGCACGCTGGCCGCGCCGGAATCGCTGACGGTCGACGTCACCCCGCGCCGGCTGCAGTCGTTCCAGCCCGTGATCGGGCACACGGTGAGCTGGACGGCCACGCGGACGCAGGATCACGCCGTGGTCGCCCAGGGCCAGGTGCCCGTGGACGCACTCGGCCTCGTGACGATTCCCGGCGTGCCGGTGTATCGTTCCGGCACCGAATTGCGCCTGACGCTTCCCGCGACCGGAGCCCCGGCCGCCGTGGCCTCGCCGCGGCTGTCGATGGCCCTGTCGCAGAACCCGGTGCGCGGTTCGGCGCTCGTCCGCCTGTCGGGGCTCGCTTCCGGGCCGCTGCAGCTGGACCTGCTCGACGTGAACGGCCGGCTCGTGCGGCGTGTGCACCAGGGAGACGCTCGCGAGGCCGTGACCGTTCGAACCGATGGCCTCCCCCCCGGCCTTTACTGGCTGCGCGCCTCGCAGGAGACGTCTCGTGCGTCGGCACGTCTGGTGGTGCTCCGCTGACCCGAAGCAGGGACGCTGGCATCGTCACAGGGATGGTCGCCCGGTCGTCGTCGCCCGCCGCTTCGCGCGCCTTCTCGCGCTGAGCCTGGCGCTGGCCGCGTGCGCCGCGGCCGCGTCCGTGCGCGCCGCGACGGTCACCGACCTGGCCGTGAAGCAGCACGACGGGCAGGTGTTCGTCACGTGGACGAACTGCCCCGGCTCGGGCTGGCGCTACCACGTGTATGCCCTCAGCGCGCCGCCGGGCTCGGGCGAGAGCGTCCTGCTCTCGACGCGCATCGGCTCGTGCGCGGACTCGAGCGCGGTGGACCGGCGCCTCTCCCGCATCACCGGGCAGATCGAGACGTTCCGCGTGGATTCCACCGAGGCCCCGCTGGCGCCCACGAAGGGCCTGTTCGTCCGCACCGTCGAACATGCGGGCACCCACTGGTACGCCGTGACCACCGACAGCGCCGGCGTCGAGGACGCCACGCTCGAACCGGGGGTGAACGCGGCGGCGGAGGCCACGCAGGAAGTCCCGGCGCGCGTGCGTCCCGTGTGGCAGCGCTCCAACACGTCGCCGCAGGGCGAGATCTACGTGCTGTGGGGCGGGGACGCCGACACGCCCACGCTGCCGGCGCTCGCGAACGCGCCGAATCAGCCGTTCCTGCTGGGCGTGAAGCGAGGCGTCCCCGGCGGCCCGCTCACGGTGCATGGCCACGGGCGCGGCGGCACGTTCTTCAACTCGTTCGTCGGCGCCGGCCTGCCCGGCGAGAGCGTGATCGCTCCCGACGACCACCTCGACACCGAGGACGGCGGCTCGTGGTACTTCGGCTTCCACGCCGGGTACGACATGGAGGAACCCCTGAACGCGCCGCCCACGTCCGGCACCGTGCTCGACTACGGCGAGCGGCGCGTGCTCGCCCTGATGGACTGGTCGGCACTCGAGATGGGCCACGACCCGAACCGGGTCTACACGCTCGGCTCGTCCATGGGCGGTACGTTCTCGGTGCTCATGGCATGGCACCACCCGGAGCGGATCGCCGCCAGCTGGGCGCAGGTCCCGAAGGTGTCGTTCGCCCGCTCGGCCGACGAGCAGTACTGGACGCGCTTCTCGTGGGACCGCCTGTGGGGTTCGATCGACTTCGACCTGCCCTGCTCGAACGGCTTCTCCACGTACGAGTGGCTCGATCCCGCGCGACTCGCCGCGAGCCGGCCGGACGTCGTGCCCGCCCCGCTGCTGGCGTTCGTCGGCCGCATGGACGACTTCACGGGCTGGGTGGAGAAGCTCACCTACGTGCACCTGGTCGACAGCCTGCACGTGGGCGGCGCCACCTTCTGGGACACGCGCGTGCATGCCGGCAGCGCCACCGCGTCCTGGCTGCCCATGCACGATCCGTCGTGGATCGGACGATTCGCGCTCAACCGCAGTTACCCGGCGTTCTCGCACTGCAGTGTGGCGGGCGACATGGGTCACGGATCCCGCACCGACGGCGACTCCGTGGGCACCGACGTGGGCGCCCTGGACTGGGAGGCGAACGTCACCGATGAACCCGACGGCTGGGCGGTGCTGCTGCGGACGCGCGATCTGCGCACGCGCTGGGACACGATCCCCGCGCCCGAGTCGCTCGTGGTGGACGTCACGCCGCGGCGCCTGCAGGTGATGCACTTCGATCCATGGTCGGGCTACGCGTGGCGCGTCGTGCGCGCCATGGACGGCGCGATCCTGCAGACCGGCTGGAGCGCGACCGACCAGTACGGCCGTCTGACCGTGCCCGGGGTGAAGGTGATGCGCACCGGCTGCCGGCTCGAGATCGGCGAGCCCAGTTCCATCGCCGGCGCGCCGCCGCCCCGCGACGCCGGCATCCGCTGGCTCGCGCCCGCGACACTCGCCCCCGGGGCGCGCTTCGGCGTGTCGTGGCCCGGGCGCGAACCGGCGCGCGTGGATCTCGTGGACGTGGCGGGCCGGCGCGTGGCGCGGGTGTTCGACGGTCCGCCGTCCGGCGCGTCGTCGCTCGCGATGCCGGAGGCCACCCGGCCCGGCGTCTACTGGCTGCGCGCCGAACAGGGCGCCCGCCACGCCACGCGCCGCGTGATCGTGCTTCGCTGACCCGCGGGGCGAG
>JBGAOB010000064.1:0-18172 GCA_044222045.1 Candidatus Eiseniibacteriota bacterium | reverse complement strand
GGCAATTTCAGCATGATCGGCCCCCCGACCGGGCGCGGCGTGGTGGTGGACGCGAACACGGGCGTCGTGCGCGCGGCCGCGTCGCCCGCGATCCACAGCACCGTGCGCGCCGTGGTCGGCGACGGCGCGGGCGGCTGGTTCGTGGCCGGCATCTTCGATTCGGTCGGCGGCGTGCCGCGCAAGAACGTGGCGCACGTGCTGGCCGACGGCAGCGTGGCCGCGTGGAATCCCGGCACGAACGGCCAGGTGTGGTCGCTGCTGCTGGACGGCGGCGTGCTGTTCGTGGGCGGGGACTTCACGCAGGCGGGCGGCCTCACGCGCAATCGTGCCGCCGCGGTGGACGCCGTCACGGGCGCCGTGCTGCCGTGGAATCCCAACGTGAACGGCACCGTGAAGGCGATGGCCGCGGTCGACACCACGATCGTGCTCGGCGGTTCGATGTCGTTCGTGGGCCTCACCGCGCGGCCGAACCTCGCGCAGGTCGGCCGCTCCACCGGCACGCTGATGCCGTGGAACCCGGCGCCGAACGGCGCCGTGAACTGCTTCGCGCGCACCGGCGGCACGCTGCTCGTGGGCGGCGACTTCACGACGTTCGCCGCCGCCGCGCGCACGCGACTCGTCGCCGTGGACGTCGGGACGCTCGCGCTGGGCGCGTGGGCGCCCGCCGCCGCCGCCGCGGTGAACGCGCTGGCCGTGCGCGACACGACCGTGTACGTGGGTGGCAACTTCACCACGCTCGCCGGCTCCACGCGCTTCTACGTGGGCGAAATCGGGCTCGCGAGCGGTGCGCTCGGCCCGTGGGCGCCCACGCTGAACGGTGCCGTCACGGCGGTCGTGCGGTTCGGCGACACGGTGATCGTGGGCGGCGGCTTCAAGACCATCGGCGGCCAGCCGCGCACGCACCTGGCGGCGCTCGACCCGGTGACCGGCGCGCCCACCGCGTGGGATCCGGCCGCGAGCAGCTTCGTGTACGCGCTCGCGCTGCAGGGCGACGCGCTGTACGCCGGCGGCGACTTCTGGATCATGAACGGCGTTCGACGCACCGGGCTCGCGTCGGTGGACCTCGCCACGGGCGCGGTGAACGCGTGGGATCCGGCGCCCGGTCCGTCCACCGCGATCACCAACAAACTGCTCGTGGCGGGCAACACGCTGTACGCCGCCGGCAGCTTCCTCTCGATGGGTGCCGCGTCGCGCAGCCAGCTCGCCGCGGTCGACGCCACGACCGGCGCCGTGCTCGCGTGGAATCCCGCGCCGAGCGGCAGCGTGGGCGCGTTGGCCACGGACGGCACGCGGCTGTTCCTCGGCGGCACGTTCACGAGCCTCGGCGTCGGCGCACGCAGCCGCGCCGCGGCGGTGGACCTCGTCACCGGCGCGCTCGACGCGTGGAATCCGCAGCCGAACGGTGTCGTGAACGCGATCGCGATCGACGGCGGCACCGTGTACCTGGGCGGCTCGTTCACGACGATGGCCGGCACCGCGCGCCTGCGCGTGGCCGCCGTGGACGCCGGCGCCGGCGCGCTGCTGCCGTGGGATCCCGGCGCGAACAACATCGTGTCGCAGCTCGCCGCCTCGGGCGGCGTCGTGTACGCGCTCGGCAACTTCGGCACCATCGGCGGGCAGACGCGCAACGGGCTCGCCGCGCTCGACGCGACCACCGGCATCGCCACCGCGTGGAATCCCGCGCCCGACATCTGGCCCACCGTGTTCCGGCTCGCCGGAGGACGCGTGTACGTGGGTGGCGTGTTCAGCACCATCGGCGGCGCCAGCCGCAGCAAGCTCGCCGCGATCGACGCGGTCACCGGGCTCGCCACGTCGTGGAATCCCAACGTGACCGGCGTGAACGTGGTGGACCTGGACACGCAGGGCGGCCGCGTGCTCGCAGGCGGGGAGACGTGGACCTTCGGCGGCGTGGACCGCCGCAACCTCGCATCGGTGAGCGATCCCGCGCTGACCGCCGCCGCGCCCGCCCCGGGGCGCGCGGCCGACGGACTCGCACTGGCCGCGCCGGCGCCGAACCCGGTGCGCGGCGCCCGCGGCGCGCGGCCGACGGACTCGCGCTGGCCGCGCCGGCGCCGAACCCGGTGCGCGGCGCCACGCGGCTGGCGTTCACGCTGCCCGCGGCCGCGCGCGTGACGCTCGCGATCCACGACGTGCAGGGCCGGCGTGTGGCCACGCTGCTCGACGGCGTCGCGCTGGCCGCAGGCGCGCACGCGCTCGAATGGCGCGCCGTGGCGCTGCCGCCGGGCGTCTACGCGGTGCGGCTCGCCACGCCGGGAGGGACGACGACCCGCCGCGCCGTGATCGTCGGTCCATAGCGCAGCGCGCTGCGGGGCAGCGGGTTGCGGTGATGACCTCCGGCGCCGGGTGAGGCGGGCCCGGCGCCGGGAGTTCGCCCGGCGCCCGCCGCCCGCTGTCGCTGAAGCCCCGCGTCCTCCATGGTGTGCGCATGACCATCGTTCTCACGGATGCCCTGTGCGCCCATTGCGGGTTGTGCTGCGACGGCACTTTGTTCGCGGACGTCGAGCTGTCGGGCCCGGCCGAGGCCGTGCGGGTGGAGGCCCTCGGACTCGAGATCGACGACGACGAGCCCGGCCGCCCGCTGCTGCTGCAGCCGTGCCGCGCGCTCGAGGGCGTGCGCTGCAGCGTCTACGCGCACCGGCCCGGCTGCTGCCGCACGTTCGCGTGCCGCCTGCTGCGCGACGCCACGCGCGGAGCGATCCCGCTGGCCGACGCCACCGCCGCGGTGCGCGGCGTGCGCCGGCGACTCGCACGCGTGGAGCGGCTGCTCGTGAAGCTCGGGGCGCCCGAGTCGCGGTTGCCCGTGTTCGAACGCTGCGACGAGCGGCTCGCCGCCGAAGCCCCGGGCGACGGCGGCGCGAAGGCTCGAAACGCCCTGGCCACCGAAGTGCGCGCCCTGCGCGCGGTGCTCCGCCGCGCGTTCCTGTGACGGGGCGGTCAATCTCAGGAGGGGCGACCTGCGATCGGTGCTCGCGTGCGAGCAGCCGTGAACGCCACGCCATCGAACGGCGGGCGGTGCACGGCGGGCGACGAGTCACCGAAGTCCGAAGCGCGGAACCAGGAGCAGCGCGGCGTGGCCGGTTGCCCGTAGAAGGCCGGCGCGCCGGTCGAGCGCATGCCCGTGACGGCGCCGCCGCTCGAGACCGGGAAGCGGGAGCGGCCGCGGCGGGCGCGCCGCCTCAGCGTTTCGCGCCCGCCCTCGTCTTCACGCCCACCTCGAGCAGGCACTTCTCGATGCGGCCCATCGTCTGCTCGATGTCGGCGTCGAGGCCGATCGAGAAGCGGATCAGTCCGTCCGAGATGCCGGCCTTCTCGCGCTCTTCCGCCGGGATCTCGCTGCTGGTGCTGCGGCCGGGCATGGAGAACAGCGTCTTGAAGTAGCCGAGGCTCACCGCGAGATAGCCGACCTTCTCCTGCTGCAGGCGCGCCATCAGCCGGTACGCGCGGTCGTGCTCGCCGGCGTCCAGCGTCATCATGCCGCCCCAGCCGTAGCCGTCGTTCGCGAGCTTCGTCATGAGCGCGTGGTGCGGATGGCCCGGCAGCCCGGGGTAGTGCACGTCGTGGCCCAGCTGCTCCAGCCGCCGTGCCACGTGCAGCGCGTTCGCGCTGTGTTTGCGCATGCGCACGTGCAGGCTGTGCAGGTTCTTCAGGATGCTCGCGGCGCGGAAGCTGTCGAGCACCGGGCCCAGCAGCATGCTCGGGCCGGCGTTGATGTCGTTCAGCCGGGCCACGAAGTCGTGCGACGACACCACGCAGCCCGCCACGCAGTCGCTGGTGCCGTTGATGTACTTGGTCATGCTGTGCACCACGACGTCCGCGCCCAGCCGCAACGGTGACAGGATCATCGGGCTGAACGTGTTGTCCACCACGAGCGACGCGCCGCGCTCGTGCGCGATCGCGGCCAGCGCCGGAATGTCGCTCACCTCGAGCAGCGGGTTGCTGATGCTCTCGGCGTACAGCACGCGCGTGCGCGGCGTCATCGCGGCGCGCACGGCCGCGTGGTCACGGAGGTCCACGAACCGCGTGGTCACGCCGAAGCGCGGCAGCAGGTTCTTCAGGAGCGCGTAGGTGCCGCCGTAGATGTTGCGCCCGCACACGATCTCGTCGCCCTGCCCGCACAGCGCGATCAGCGTGGTGCTGATGGCGCCCATGCCCGATGCCATCACCTGTGCGGACTCGCCGTCCTCCATGCGCGCGAGCGCCTCGGCGAGGAACTTGTTCGTGGGGTTCCAGTGGCGCGAGTAGAGGAAGCAGCCCTCCAGCTCGTGATCGAACGCCTCTTCCATCTTCTCGGGCGTCAGGAACGTGTACGTGGACGAGTCGGTGATCGACGGGTTCACGTCGCCGAACTCGCCGAACACGAGGAAGTCCTGCACGCGGGTGGCGGGATCGAATGCCATGGCGAACCTCCGGCCGCGACGGCGCACCGGCGCGGGGATCGCGCGGGCGCGTGCACACGGGAACGGCCGCATCACACGCCCGCGCGCGGCGCGCGTCAACGCGGGCGGACTCCGGCGGGGGGACGGCGAGCGGGTCGCGAGCGCGCGATCAGCGCGCGGGGGCGGGCGCGGTCGTGTCGGGCGTCGCGGGCTCGGCGGGCCGGATCCAGCGCGACACGCGCAGCGGGCCGGTCATCGAGTCCCAGCGCTTCCGCTCGGCCTCGACGCGGCCCAGCGCGGCCACGCTCTCGGCCTGCGCCGCGGCCATGCGGCGGTCGGCGTTGTTCGGGCTGCGCACGACCACCCAGACCTCCGCGTCGTCCTGCGTGCGCGCGGTGGCCGAGTCCGCCATCTCGGCGAATTGCTTCGGTGTGTAGCGCGCGGCGAACGGTTCGGCGGGGTGCGAGTACTCGATCGCGCGCACGCGGTCGCGCGAGTGGCGGTTGTAGAACGCGTACGGGTCGACGTCGAACGGCACGAGCACGGCCGTGCGGCCGGGCGCGGCGCGCTTCGTGATGTCGGCGGCCACGTCGCGCCAGGGCTCCTTGCTGTAGTCCACGGCGTAGCGCCACAGGCCGAACGCGGAGAGGAACACGAGCAACGCGCCCCACGGCACACGCAGCACGCGCGGCAGCGCCGACACGCCGAGCGCGAGCAGCGCGGCCACGGGGATGCCCGCGAAGACGAAGTAGCGCGGCAGCAGCAGCGGCGAGCGGAACGACAGCGCCGCCACGGCCACGATTGGCACGAGCCAGCCGGCCCACAGCAGAGCGGTTCCCGCTCGCGTATGGCGGCGCGCGAAACCGTCGAACGACGCCACGAGCGGGCCGGCCACGCCCAGCAGGAGGATCCCCCATGCGAGTGCGCGCGGCAGGAACGCGTCGAGCCCGGGCGTGCGGCCGTGCTCGATGCGGCTCACCACCGACATCGGCGACAGCAGCACGGTGCGGAACACCTTGAACACGCCGGCGGCTTCGGGCTGGTCGATGTACCAGTGCGAGCTCGACAGGTGCTCGGCGGCGCTCGCGCTGGCGAACAGCCACGGCGCGTACAGCACGCCCACCGCGCCCTGCGCGAGCGCGAACGACAGCCAGCGCCGCCGCGCCTCGGGGAACAGCAGCAGCACCACCACCTGGGCGGACACGCCGAGCGCCGAGATGGTCTGCGTGTAGAGCCCGATCGCCGACACGAGCACGTAGCCGATCCACGCTTCGCGTCTGCCGTGCAGGAACGCGCGCTCGAACAGCAGCAGCGACGCCAGCAGCAGCATGCCGGCGAGCGTGTACGTGCGCGCCTCGTGCGCGTACATGACCTGGTAGGGCGAGAGTGCCGCGAGCACCGCGGCGAACGTGGCGGGCCCGCGCGACAGGGCGAGCCGGGCGAGCCGGTACGCGAGCCACACCATCACGAGGCTCGCGAGCAGCGACACCAGCCGCAGCTGCGCCTCGCCGTCGCCGAGCCGGAGCGCCCACGACGTGAGCACGTAGTAGAGCGGCGGGCTCGCGTCGCGCTCCACGCAGCGGCGGATCAGGTCGGACCAGCCGAGCGTGGCCGCGGTCCACGTGGAGCCCTCGTCGGTCCACAGGCTGCGCTGCCCGAGCCCCACGATCCGCACCACCGCCGCCAGCGCCAGCACGGGCCACAGGCCCCAGCGGGGAAAGTGGTCGGTGCGGGAGCGGTAGGCGGCGGCCATGGTCAACGCGCCAGCAGGAGGTCCACGATGCGCAGGCCCGCGTCGCCGGCGCCGAACGGATTCGCCCAGCCGCCGCGACGCACCACCATCGTGCGCGCGCCCTCGACGATCGCCGCGGGGTCGGCGCCCACGAGCACGTTCGCACCGGCCTCCACCGACTCCGGGCGCTCGGTGTTGTCGCGCAGCGTCACGCACGGCACGCCGAGCGCGCACGCCTCTTCCTGCAGGCCGCCCGAGTCCGTGAGCGTGATCGCGGCCTCGGCGTGCAGGCCGAGGAAGTCCAGGTAGGGCAGAGGCGGAAGCGCGCGCACGCGCGACCCCCAGGCCAGCCCGAGCGACGCCATGCGCTGCGTGGTGCGCGGGTGCACGGCGCACAGCACCGGCACGTCGAGCGCCTCCGCCGCGCGCTCGATGCCTTCCACCACGCCGCGCAGGCGCGACTCCACGTCGGTGTTCTCGGCGCGATGCACCGTGGCCACCGCGTAGCCGCGCGGCTTCACGCCGAAGCGCGCCGGCACGCCGCGTTCGATCGCGCGCGGCTTCTGGCGCAGCAGTTCGTCCACCACCGTGTTGCCCGTGACGTGGATGCGCGACTCGGCCACGCCCTCGCCGAGCAGGATGCGGCGCGAGTGCTCGGTGGGCGCGAACAGGTCGTCGGACAGGTGGTCGGTGAGGATGCGGTTGATCTCCTCGGGCATCGTGCGGTCGTACGAGCGCAGCCCGGCCTCCACGTGCCCCACGCGCACGCCCAGCTTCTGCGCGGCGAGCCCCGCGGCGAGCACGGAGTTCGTGTCGCCCTCCACCAGCAGCACGTCGGGCCGGTCCTTCGCGATCAGCTCGGCGACGCCGTTGACGATCGCGCCGATGTGGTAGGCCTGCGTGCCGGAGCCCACCTCGAGGTTCGCGTGCGGCTTCGGCAGCTCCAGCTCCTGGAAGAACACGCCGTCCATCTCGAACGAGTAGTGCTGGCCCGTGTGCCACAGCCGCCACTCGGTGCCGCGCGCGATGCACGCACGCACGACCGGCGCCATCTTCACGATCTCGGGGCGGGTGCCGACGATGACCGCGATCTTCACGCGCGCTTCCCGGCCGCCGCCAGCCGCGCGGCGATGTCCTGGGGGCGGTAGATCGTCATGCGCTCCCAGCGGCGCTTCAGCAGCAGCGACACGGTGGAGCGGATGGTCTTCAGCACCTTCATCTTGCTCTGGCCCACGCGCTCGCCGTAGTCGAGCACGAAGCCCATCTCGTCCACCTTCATGCCGAGCGGCCCGAGCCGCAGCAGCAGGTCCATCACGGCCTCGAAGCCGCGCGCCGTGCACAGCTCCTCGCCGTACACCGCGCGCGCCTTCTTCAGCAGCGGCACGCGGTAGGCGCGGAAGCAGCACGTGTAGTCGCGCACGCCGGGGATGGGGTAGAGCACCTGGAACACCACGCGCCCGCCGTCGCTGAGCGCGCGGCGGTGACCCGGCACGCCGTGCACCTCGGCGCCGGCGCGGTAGCGCGACGCGATGCTGAGGTCGGCGCCGGCGCGCACGCGGCGCACGAGCTCGGGAATCAGCGCGGGCGGGTGCGTGTTGTCGGCGTCGAGCGTGACGAGCACGTCCTCGTCGGCCGCGCGGTCGAGCACCCAGTAGATGCCGGTGCGCAGGCCGGCGCCGAGGCCGCGGTTGACCTCGTGCTTCAGCACCTGCAGCGGCAGTTCGCCGCCGCTCTCGGCCACGGCCTTCTGCGCTTCCTCGATCGTGCGGTCCGTGCTGCCGTCGTCCACGAGCACCGCCGTGTACGCCTCGGTGGTGCCCCGGTACGCCTGCCACAGCGCCAACAGCGTCGGGCGGATCACCTTTTCTTCGTTGAACGCCGGGAAGATCACCCAGATCACGCCGCACCTCCCACGGGCGTCGCGCCCACTTCGTCGAGCAGCCGCGGCATCATCGCGTCCACCACCTCGCAGCAGGAGTTCCACGAGTTCACGCGCGGGTACACCTGCGCCGTGCACGCCAGGTAGAGCCGCCCCGGCAGGATCGAGTGCGGCGGACACTTCTGCTTGTAGCCGGTGGTCCAGATCGGTTCCACGAACGGTGCCCGGAACAGGAACTCCTCCTCGATGGAGGCCGCCACGTCGGGGTAGAGCGCCTGCAGGTCGCGGCGGTACGTCGCGAGCAGGTCGGCGTCGGAGCGCGCGAACAGCTCGCCCGAGCGGTGCGTGTAGTTGACCAGGTAGTTCACGTGCAGGCCGTGCGTGCGTTCGAGCGGCACCAGGTTCGACATCTCGATGACGCCCTGCGACGTGACGCCGCTGTCCACCCACGGCATCCAGTAGTAGTGCGTGATCGGTTTGCGCGTCAGGAACACGCCGCTGATGACGCCCTGGTAGTCGAGTTTCAGATCGGCCACGGCCGACGGCACCGGCAGCGAGCGTGTCATCTGCTGGAACTGCACGAGCGGCGACGTGCACACCACGTAGTCGAACGTCTCGCGCGCGCCGCCGTCGGTCACCACCACCATGCGGCCGGTCGCGTCCTGCTCGATGCTCTGCGCGCGCGTCTTCATGCGGAACGTGGCGCCGCGCTCGCGCAGCCGCTGCTCGAACGCGTCGATCAGCGAGCGGTAGCCGTTCGTGAGGCAGCCCTTCTTCTCGGGGCCCGTGCTCTTTTCGCGGTTCATGCGGCTGGAGAGCCACAACGCGGGCAGTGCCGAGTAGTGGTCGCCGATCTTGGCCGACAGGAGCGGCTTCCACAGGATGTCGAACGCGCGGTCGCCGACCATGCCGCGGATCCACGTCTCCGCCGTGATGTCGTCCAGGTGCGGCGACAGGCCACCCGTGCGCGCGCGGATGCCCATGAGACCCATGCGCAGGCGTTCGAAGATCGTGAGCGGCCCGAACGTGAGCAGGTCGGTGGGCGTGTTCATGGGCCAGGTGCGGCGCTGGTACATGAAGCCCATCTTGGTCTCGCGCCACAGCATCTGGCTTTCGAGTCCCAGTTCGCGCACGCGGGCGAGCAGGGCGTCGTCGTTCGGCAGGAGGCAGTGGTAGAAGCGCTCGAGGTGCCGGTCGCGCCACGGGAACGTGGTACCCAGCCCGCCGAGGAAGTCCTCTCCCTCGTAAAGCGTGACGCGGTGCCCGCGGCCCGATGTCGCGAGCGCGGCAGCGAGTCCGGAGATGCCACCCCCGATGACGGCGACGGAGCGTTCCATGGCCTTCCTGGCGCCACCGGCCGAGCCGGCGGAATGCGGTTACGGGACGCGCGGGGCCTGGGCCCACCCGAGCCTGTCGGGTGTCGCGCGAAACAGGGACAACGCCTTATCGGCACCCGCGTTGCGGGACTGGAGCGCCGTGCGGAACGGGCGCTGCAGGCGCGGTGATGGGCCGGGTAGCCGATTCGGAGGGCGGCAGAGTAAGCGGGCGAACCGACCGGGGCAACCCGGGCCTCGGGCGTGGATTCGCGCCGGGGATCGGGCGCGGGCCGTTGCGTGCCCGGCACTTCGGGCCGGGGGAGGCCCACCGCCCCAACTCGTCCGGCCAGAAGCGGTTGCCGCCATGCTCGCCCGGGCCGCGGAGACACGCCCCGGGTTGGAAAGCGCGCGCGGGTTGCCTATCATCCCGCGCGGCCCGAGAGCCGATCTAACCCCCGGCAAGAGACCGCGAGCCCCCTCGCGCAACCCCACGTCCTCCAACGGGAGACCGATTGCAAACGAAGCCACCGCACCCCCGCGGCGCGCTTGCGGCTGTGGCGTTTTCGATCGCCCTCGCCCTGCTCCTCGCTCTCCGGCTGTTCCATCTCGGCGGTCCGATCGACGACCCGCACTCCTGGCGCCAGTGCGACACGGCCAGCCAGACGGCCGGGTTCGTCCGTCACGGCGTGGACCTGCTGCACCCGGTGGTGCGCTGGCTGGGCGGGCACCGCACGCTGATCTTCGAGTTCCCGCTGCCCGAGGCGATCGCGGCGCTGCTGGGCCGCGCGTTCGGCTGGGACCCGGCCACCGGTCACGTGTGGGACCGCGTGGTGGCGCTCGCGTTCTTCCTGGTGTCGGTCGGTTATTTCCACGCGTGCGCGCGCGAACTCACGGGTTCCTCGGTGGCGTCGCGCGTGGCCACGCTCGCGTACGCGGCATCGCCACTGGCGATGTACTACTCGCGCGCGGCGCAGGTGGACTTCGCCGCGCAGGCGATGGCGCACGCGCTGCTCTGGCACGCGCTGCGCGCGATGCGCCGCGGCGCGGCGGGGCACGTCGCGGCGGCGGCGCTGCTCGGCGCGCTCGGCGCGCTGATCAAGGCGCCGTACCTCGTCCCCGTGGCGTGCGTGCTCGGTGTGGTGGTGCTGTCGCGGCCGTCGGTCGGCGCGTTCGCGCGCGCGGCGGTGGCGCTCGGCGTGCCGGCGGTGGCGTTCGCGCTGTGGCGCCGTCACGTCGACGCGGTGAACGCGTCCACGCCGGACTGGACGTTCCTGCCGGGCTTCTACAAGGAAGTGAATCCGCTGTGGTGGTACGTGGGCGAACTCGGCCAGCGCTTCCAGCCGGCGGTGTGGATCAAGCTCGCGCGGCGGCTCGTGTTCGAGGTCGCGAGCCCGGCGCTCGCGGCGTTCGCGCTCCTGGGAACGCTCGCGGGCGCATCGTCGTCGGTGCGGCGCGAGCGGCCCGCGCCGTCGGGACGCGTGCTCGCGCTGGCGTGGATCGCCGGTGCATTCGCGTACATGCTCGTGTTCTTCCCGCTCAACGTGATCCACAACTACTACCAGGTGCCGTTCGTGGCGCCGCTCGCGCTGCTCGCGGGGCTCGGGGGCGCGTGGCTGTTCGATCGCGTGCCGGCGCCGCTCGCGGGCGCGGCCGCGGTGGTGGCGCTGGCGGTGGCCGTGTGGATGCCGCACTCGCTGCACTGGTACCGCATCGACTGGGTGCGCGTGCACGCGGGTGAGGTGATCCGGCGGCTGACGCCGGCGAACGACCTGGTGGTGGCGGTGGACCGGGGCACCGAGTTCTCCGATCCTCGGCTGCTGCAGCGCGCCGATCGCGACGGCTGGCCGATCCAGGCGACGGACGCGACGCCGGAACGGCTGGCGCGCCTGCGCGCCGAGGGCGCGAAGTGGATCGTGTGGGTGGAAGAAGGCCCGACCTCGCCCGACGGCGCCGGCGGCCCGACGCCGCCCGCGGCGTGGAGCGTGGCCGAGGTGGCCACCGAGGGTCCGAAGCCGAGCGGGAACTCGTCCGCCGGTGCGGATCCGGGGATGCTCGCGACGGTGCACGTGTACTCGCTCGAGCGGCTCGCGAGCGCGGGGGTGATGCCATGATCTTCAAGCGCATTCTGCAGGGCGCCACCTGGGGCCTCGCGCTGCTCAGCGTGCTCACCTACGTGCGCGTGTCGCTGCTGCGCCTCACGTATCCGCTCGAACTCGACTGCATCGAGGGCGTGATCATGGATCACGTCGTGCGGCTGGCGCACGGTCAGCCGATCTACGTGGCGCCGACGCTGCGGTTCATCCCGCTCGCGTACATGCCGCTGCTGATGGTGGTGAGTTCGTGGATCACGCACTTCTTCGAGCCGGCGTTCTGGCAGGTGCGCCTCGTGTCGTTCGGCGCCACCGTGGGCCTGATGGCGCTGATCGGCACCGTGATCCGCGTGGAGACGCGCAGCTGGACCCTGGCGGCGGCGGGCGTCGGCGCGTACACGCTCGCGGCGGGCATCTGCGGGCAGTGCTACGACGTCGCTCGGCCCGACTCGCTCATGCTGTTCCTGGCGTTCGCGGGGCTCACGGTGCTGCGCTTCACGCGCGGCACGGCGGGGGCGGTCGGCGCGGCACTCGTGATGACACTGGCGTTCTTCACCAAGCAGCACGCGATGCTGTTCGTCGGTGGGGCGGGCCTGCACCTGTTCGTCAACGATCGTCGGCGGCTGATCCCGTTCGCGGCCACCGCACTGGTGGGCTGCCTGGGCGGATTCCTGCTGCTGTGGGGCTGGCTCGGGGACTGGTTCCGCGTGTTCACGTGGGAGATCCCGCGCGGCTGGTCGGTGGTCGACCGCATGCGCATCCAGAACTACCTCGCGCACGTGCTCGTGGGCACGCTCGGCGCGTTCTTCGTGCCGGTGGTGGCGTCGCTGGGCTCGCCCGAACGTTCGTGGCGGGGGCCGGCGGGGCTGTGGTGGTTCGGCGTGCTGGGTGGCGTCGGCACGGGGCTGCTCGCGACGCTCGACCCGAGCGCGTACAAGCACACGCTGATTCCCACCGTGGTGGCGCTGACGATGGCCGGGCCGATCGCGCTGGGCCGGCTCGCCGAAGCGCTCGACGATCCGAAGGCGCTGCCGGGGCGCGGGTACCGCGGTGTCACGGCGGTGCTCGCCGTGGCCTGCCTGCAGTTCGTGCCGCTGCTGTACCCGGTGCACGCGGTGCTGCCACATCCGCGCGCGCGCGAAGCGCACGCCGAGCTCATGCAGCGGCTGCGTTCGTACCCGGGCGAGTGGCTGATGCCGTACCACGGTTTCTACGAGTGGAAGTCGGGCAAGGGCACGTCGCTCGACCTGATCGCGTTCGACGACATCGTGCGTTCGCCGGGCAACTCGATCCTGAAGAAGGACCCGCAGTACCTGGACCGCATGCTGGACTCGCTCACGATGGGGCCGCGGCCGTTCGCGATCGTCACGGACCTGCCGCTCGAGGAGACCGGGCCGCACTGGGCGCGCATCGCACCGCGCTACCGGCTGGCGGACTCCCTCGGCTGGATCAGCGAGCCGCTGCGCCCGGTGTCGGGCAACCAGTTCGCTCCGCGCTACATCTACCTCCCGGTGACCGACACCACGCGCACGTCCGCGAACGTGCCGACGCCGGGGCCCGTGGAGCCGGCGCAGCCATGAGTCGCGCGGTCGCGGTGGTGAGCGTGGACGTGGACCCGGTGGACCTCCACCTGGTCGGCTACGGCGTCCGCGGGCTGCCGCCCGATCCGCTCGCCTACACGCACGCGCTGCCGCGGCTGCTCGACGTGTTCGCGCGGCACGGGCTGCGCGCCACGCTGTTCACGGTGGGCCGCGACGCGCCGGCACACGCGGCCGTGCTGCAGCGCGCGGTGCGCGAGGGCCACGAGATCGCGAGCCACACGCAGACGCACCCGATGCGCTTCGCGGGCCTGCTCGAGAAGCGCAAGCGCCGCGAGCTGAACGAATCGCGCGACGCGCTCGAGCAGGCGGCGGGCGGCAAGGTGATCGGGTTCCGTGCGCCGAACTTCGACATGGCGGACCGCGTGGTGCCGCTGCTGGTGGAGGCCGGCTACCGCTACGACGCGTCGGCGTACCCGACGCCCGTGCTGATGGCGTCGCGCGCCGTGCTGGCCACGAAGAGCGCGCACCCGCCGTCGGTGCTGGCCATGAAGCCGTGGCCGTTCACGTGGCGGCGCGCGCCGTACGACTGGACCGTGCGTGGCGCGACGATCCGCGAATTCCCGCTGGCGGTGACGCCGCACTGGCGGCTGCCCGTGTACCACACGCTGCGCTACTACCAGAGCCACGCGGCGTTCGCGTCGCACCTGGAGGGCTTCGCGGCGCGCGGCGAGATGATGTCGTACGCGCTGCACGCGGTGGACGCGCTCGGCCTGGCCGAGGACCGCGTCGATCCGCGGCTCGGCAAGCACCCGGGCATGGACCGCCCGCTCGCGGAAAAGCTGACGCTGCTCGACGGCACGCTCGCGGCGATCGCGGCGCGCTTCGACACGAAGACCTACCGCGACCTCATCGACTGACGCCGCGCGGCGCGGGCCCGCGTCGCCACGAGTCGTCCGCGGAGGCGCCCCGGGAGCGCGCGACTGGCTCCCGACCGTGCCACGGCACTTTTCCCGGGAATACGCCGCGCGGGAACGCGTATGTTCCGGCGGTTCCCACTTCACCTCAGGAGGAGGTTCTTCATGCGTGTTCCCCCCGCGTTGCTGCTGACCGCCGGCGCGATGGCCGCGGCCGCGTCCGCGAACGCTGGTCCGTCCGTGACCGTGTACTCGAACGACCTCGCATACGTGCGCGAAGCCCGCACCGTGGACCTCACGGGCGGGCGCGACGTGCTGCGACTGGAGGACGTGAGCCAGCGGCTCGACTTCTCGTCGGTGCGCTTCGCGCCGTCGTCGGGCCGGCTGAGCCGTCTCGCGTACCGCTTCGACGTGGCGAACGGTGACGCGCTGCTGGAGCGCGCGCTCGGCCGCCGCGTGCGGCTGAACCTGCGCGACAACCGCGTGGTGGAGGGCGCGCTGCTGGCGTCCGAGGGCGAGTGGCTCGTGGTGCGCAACGACGACGGGGCGCTGTCGAACGTGCGGCGCGAGGCCGTGAACGAGGCGCGGCTCGCCGACGCGGGCACGGGCGCGGCGCTGGCGCTGAAGCCGGCGATCGAGGCGGTGGTCGACGGCGGCCGCAAGGGCGCTTCGGTGGCGGAGCTGAGCTACCTCACGGGTGGCCTGTCGTGGAGCGCCGAGCACATGCTGGTGCGCACGGGCGAGAACACGGCCACGTGGTCGACGGCGGTGAACGTGTCGAACACGTGCGGCCGCGACTTCACCGACGCGAAGCTGAAACTGGTGGCGGGCGAGCCCAGCCGCACGAGCGGCCCGGTGCCGCCGCCGCAACCCATGATGATGCGCACGCTGGCGACGGCGGACGGCATGGCCGAGGCGAAGGTGGCCGAGGAGAGCTTCGCCGACTACCACCTGTACACGGTCGACAAGCCGATGACGCTGCGCGACCGCGAGACGCAGGCGTTCGCGCTGATCGACCCGCGCCCGATCGCGGTGAGGCCGCGCTACCTGTACCGCGGCGGCGACCCGCGCGGCGTGCTGAGCCAGCTCGAGTTCACGAACTCGGCGAAGGACGGCGCGGGGGCGCCGATCCCGGCGGGGCGCGTGCGCTGCTTCCAGCCGGACGAGTCGAAGGAGCTCCAGTTCACGGGCGAGGCGCAGATCGTGCACACGCCGCTCGACGAGAAGCGCACGCTCGACCTGGGCTACGCGTTCGACCTGCAGACCGAACGGAAGGAGTTGTCGAGCAAGCGCATCAGCGACCGCGAGCGCGAGTACTCGGTGGAGATCAAGCTGCGCAACCGCAAGGCCACCGAGGTCACGATCGTGGTGGAGGAGCCGGCGGGCGGCGACGTGCAGCTGGTGAAGCAGAGCCACGCGAGCACGCGCAAGGACGCGAACACGCTGCAGTTCACGGTGGCGGTGCCGGCGGGAAAGGAAGTGGTGGTCACGTACACGGCGCGCCAGAGCTGGTAGCCGCGCGCCGCGGCCGGGCCGTGCACGGGGCGGGGGATGCGAGTCCTCCGCCCTTCGTGCGCCCGCAAGGCGAGTGCCGGGTCCGGGCGCTGGTGCGCGGGGGCTCGGCCCTGCGCTAGGCTGCCCGCACCATGACCTTCCAACTCCGCGCACCGTATCCGCCGGGCGGCGATCAGCCGCAGGCCATCGACGAACTCGTGCAGGGACTCGAATCGGGCGAGAAGTACCAGACGCTGCTCGGCGTCACCGGCTCGGGCAAGACGTTCACGGTGGCCAACGTGATCGCGCGCTGGGGCAAGCCGGCGCTGGTGATCTCGCACAACAAGACGCTGGCGGCGCAGCTCTACGGCGAGCTCAAGCAGTTCTTCCCCGACAACGCCGTGGGCTACTTCATCAGCTACTACGACTACTACCAGCCCGAGGCGTACGTGCCGGCCACGAACACGTACATCGCCAAGGACGCGAGCATCAACGACGACATCGATCGGCTGCGCCTGCAGGCCACGTCCATGCTGCTGGAACGCGAAGACGTGGTGATCGTGGCGAGCGTGTCGTGCATCTACGGCCTCGGCACGCCCGAGGACTGGAAGGGCATGCGCATCGACATGCGCCAGGGCGAGCCGCTGCGACGCAAGCAGCTCCTGGAGCAGCTCGTGGCGATCCAGTACGGGCGCAACGACGTGGAAGTGGGCCGCGGGCAGTTCCGCGTGCGCGGCGACGTGATCGAGGTGCGCCCGGCGTACGAGGACCACCACGTGCGCATCGAGCTCGAGGACGACGTCGTGGTGCGGCTGTCCACGGTGGACCCGGTCACGGGCAAGACGCTGCGACGCATGGAACGGCTCGCGCTGTACCCGGCGAAGCACTTCGTCACGCCGGAGCACCGCCTGCAGGGCGCGCTGCGCTCGATCCGCGAGGAGATGAAGGAGCAGCTCGCGAAGTTCCGCGCCGAGGGCAAGCTGCTCGAGGCGCAGCGGCTGCAGCAGCGGACGGAGTACGACCTGGAGCTGCTCGCCACGCGCGGCACCTGCCCGGGCGTCGAGAACTATTCGCGCCACCTGTCGGGCCGTGCGCCCGGCGAGCGACCGGGCTGCCTGATCGACTACTTCCCGAGCGACTTCCTGCTGGTGCTGGACGAGTCGCACGTGACCGTGCCGCAGGTGGGCGCGATGTACGAGGGCGACCGCTCGCGCAAGACGACGCTCGTGGACTTCGGTTTCCGACTGCCGAGCGCGCTCGACAACCGGCCGCTCAAGTTCGGCGAGTTCGAGCAGCTGACCGGATCGACGCTGTACATCTCGGCCACGCCCGGCAACTACGAACTCGAGAAGTGCCACGGCATCGTGACCGAGCAGATCATCCGGCCCACGGGGCTGATCGACCCGGAACTGGTGATCAAGCCCGTGGACGGGCAGGTCGACGACCTGCTCGCCGAGATCCGCGTGCGCGTGGAGCGGCACGAGCGCGTGCTCGTGACCACGCTCACCAAGCGCATGTCCGAGGACCTGACCGACTACCTCACCGAGATGGGCGTGAAGGTGCGCTACCTGCACAGCGACATCGACGCGCTGGAACGCGTGGAGATCCTGCGCGGCCTGCGGCTCGCGGACTTCGACGTGCTCGTGGGCATCAACCTGCTGCGCGAAGGACTCGATCTTCCGGAGGTGTCGCTGGTGGCCATCCTGGACGCCGACAAGGAGGGCTTCCTGCGCAGCGAGCGCAGCCTGATCCAGACGGCGGGACGCGCGGCGCGCAACGCGGGCGGTCGTGTGATCTTCTACGCGGACCAGGTCACGGACTCGATGGCGCGCGCGATCAGCGAGATGAACCGCCGGCGCGAGAAGCAGGTGGCGTGGAACACCGAGCACGGCATCACGCCGCGCACGATCACGAAGAGCGTGGACGAGATCATGCGCGCCACGAGCGTGGCGGACGCGATCGGCAGCGGGAAGCCGGCGGAGGAAGTGCTCACGAGCGTGCTGGCGGAAGGGCCGGAGGAGCTGATCCGGCGGCTCGAGCACGAGATGCTGGAGGCGGCGAAGGCGCTGGAGTTCGAGCGCGCCGCGAGCCTGCGCGACCGGATCGACGAGGTGCGCGCGATCTCGATGCTGACGCCGGGCGGCCTGCCGCCCGAGGGCGGCGCGCGCCGCCCGGTGGCGCCGGGGCAAAGGCCGAAGCGGACGACGAGGCGGGGGAAGGAGATCTGATGGGGCGCGTCGGCAGGGTCGTCGCGGGCGCCCTGTCAGCGCTGGTGACGGTCGTCGTGTTGCGCGTGGCGCCGGCCATCGCCGCAGCTGAGCCTTGCTTGCCGCCCGCGGGTACGCCGGTGCTCGTACGCGACGAGCCGACGGTCGAGATGGTGGGCGCGTTCCTGCGTGCGTGGGCCGACAAGGAGAGCACGCGAGTCGAATGCGTGTACGTGTTGCGCAATCGAGGCGACTCGACCGTCTTCCGACTGCCGTTCCCGGCCACGCTCGTTCAGCGCGGCGGCATTCCGCGGACGGGCTTGTTCGCGCGCATCCGGTCTTTCGTGGATGGCGTGCCCGTGCATCCCCACACGGCCCCGGACACGAGCGACGATCGGCCGGGCGGCGACCTCTTGCGCTGGTACCTGGAGCCCGTGTCGTTCGCCGCGCACCAGACGCGCTGTGTGCGTGACGTGTACGTGGGGGAGCGGTTGGAAGAGACGAGGTCTGGCAACTTCGTCGCCCGCCGGAGTGGGGAGTCGAGCACGAGACGCTGGGGTGCTCACGGCTACGGGATATTTCCGGGCCGCCACTGGGTGGGG
>JBGAOB010000436.1:0-2073 GCA_044222045.1 Candidatus Eiseniibacteriota bacterium | reverse complement strand
GCACGTCGGCCGGTCGGATCGGCCGCGCTACTTCGCCAGCCACCCCGCGATCCACTTCGGCAGCTCGGGCTCGGCGAACGCCGGGTCCCAGCTGTTGTGGTTCGCCTCCGGGTAGAACGTCGCGCGCCAGTTGGTGCTGTCGAGCCCGCCGCTGGCCTTGAGTTCGCGCAGCCAGCGGACGATCTCCTGCGTCTCGGCCGGCACGACCACGTCGTCCTTCATGCCCTGGAAGCACCACACGGGCACGTTGCGGATGCGCGTCGCGATCGTCTGCGCGCGGCCGTAGCCGCACACCGGCACCAGGCAGCGGAAGCGCTCCGGGTGGCGCGCGCCGATCAGCCACGTGCCGTGCCCGCCCTGCGACATGCCCGCGAGCGCCGCGCGCTTCGGGTCGGCGCCGAAGTGCTTCGCCGCGTCGTCGAGCGCCGCGAACACGAGCGCCTCGTGCTCCCACCACTCCTCGTCGGCGGTCGGCTTCTGCGGGAAGACGACCACGAACGGCCAGCGCTCGGGATGCGCCTGCAGCGCCGGCCCGAGTCCGACGCGATACGGCTTCTCGCCGTCGGTGCCGCACTCGCCCGAGCCGTGCAGGAACACGATCGTCGGCCTGGGGCCCGCCTCGGGAGCGAAGCCCGGCGGCAGCCAGACCGCGTAGCGGTGAGTCGCACCCGCGACGCGCACGTCGCGGTGTTCGAAGCGGCCGGTGTTCGGAGCGTTCATGGCGGGCTCGGCGGCGGATGCCAGGGTCACGGCCGCCAGCAGCAGCGGCGCGGCGAAAGAGAGGGCGAGCGTCTTCATGCGCGCACCATCGGACGCGGGCGCGAAGGGCGCAAGGGCCGTCGTACGCCGGGGGAAGAAGCCCGTTTCGGAAACAATCGCGCCCCCGCGCAACCCTGCCTCCGCGCCTCCCGTAGACCGGCGACCTCGCAGTCGCCCACCACCGGAGGCTCCCCCATGCAGCTCGCGATCGAAGGTGTCGGCAAGAAGTACCCCGGCAAGGGCTGGGCGCTCTCCGAAGTCTCGCTCGACCTGCGGCCCGGCGTGCTCGGGCTGCTCGGGCCCAACGGGGCCGGCAAGTCGACCCTCATGAAGATCCTGGCCACGCTCACGCGCCCCACCACGGGCCGCGTGACCTGGAACGGCGCCGACCTCGCGCGCGATCCCGACGCGGTGCGCTCGGTGCTCGGCTACCTGCCGCAGGACTTCGGCGTCTACCCGCAGCTCTCGGCGCTCGAGTTCCTCGACTACCTCGCCGCCGCCAAGGGGCTCGACGCGAAGGCCTCGCGCCGTCGCATCGGCGAACTGCTCGAACTGGTGAACCTGACCGAGGCCGCGCACCGGCCGCTCGGCGGCTTCTCGGGCGGCATGCGCCAGCGCGTCGGCATCGCGCAGGCGCTGCTCAACGATCCGCAGCTGCTCATCGTCGACGAGCCGACCGCGGGCCTCGATCCCGAGGAGCGCGTGCGCTTCCGCAACCTGCTCTCCGAGCTCGCCGGGCAGCGCATCGTGCTCCTGAGCACCCACATCGTCTCCGACGTCGAGGCGGTGGCCTCGCGCATCGTCCTGCTGGGCGGCGGGCGCGTGGCCGCGGACGACGCGCCGGACGCGCTCGTCGAGAGCGTGCGCGGACAGGTGTGGGAAGTGGACATCCGCCCCGAGGACCTCGACGCCGCGCGCCGCAACTGGACCGTGGGCGCGGCGCTGCGCCGCGACACGATCATGACGCTGCGCGTCGTCTCGCCGACGCCGCCGCGCCCGGACGCGCGCCCGCTCTCGCCGGCGCTCGAGGACGTCTACCTCGCGCACTTCGCCGCGCGCCGCGAGCGGGCGGCGGCATGAACGCCGCGGCCGCGGTCTCCGCGCTCGCCGCCGCGCCCGCGTCCGCGGGCGGGCACCCGGCGTCGCACCTCGTGCGGCTCGCGCTGGCCGACTTCCGCGAGCGCACGCGCCGCCCGGCGTTCTTCGTTTCGCTCGCGGTCATCGCCTGGATCACGCACGGCATGCTGCCGCCGCAGGGGTCGGGCTACCGCACGTTCGTGATGAGCGACAACTGGCGGCCCGCGTACGGGCCGG
>JBGAOB010000435.1:0-2095 GCA_044222045.1 Candidatus Eiseniibacteriota bacterium | reverse complement strand
GAACGCGGCCGCCGAGCGCGAAGCCGTCGTCGCCGCGCTGCGGGCGATCCTGGTGCCCTACGGCCGCAAGATGCGCGTCACGCTGGACGGCCCCAAGGGCCTGTCGGTGGATGCGGGTTACAGCGCCGAGTACAAGCGGGACATCTTCTTCGGTGCGGTGCAGGTGGGGAAGAGCTACGTGAGCTTCCACCTGATGCCGGTGTACGTGTTCCCCGAACTGCTCAAGGGCATGAGCGCGGGGCTGCGGCGTCGCATGCAGGGGAAGTCGTGCTTCAACTTCGAGACGGTCGATCGCGAACTGTTCGCCGAACTGAAGCAGCTGACGGCCGCGGGCTACGACATCTACAAGAAGGCCGGCCTGGCCTGAGCGGGCGGTACTTCCGGACGAAAACGAGCGCGGGATCCCCGGACGGGATCCCGCGCTCGTGTCCTGTCGCGGTCGCGGCCGTCACTCCGACGGCAGGTCCTCGCCGGCCGCCACCGCTTCCGGGCGCCACACGCCGTCGCCGGTGCCGGCGTGCGCGGGCTGCACGGGGCGCTTGTAGATCACGCCCAGCGCGAAGCGGTCGTCGCGCACCACTTCCATCGCGCGGGCGAGGTCGCTCGGGTCGTGGTCCTCGGGCAGCGTGTAGCTGCGCTGCAGCAGGCCGTCCGCGTAGCCGCGCGGCTGGTACGTGACGCAGCCCGCCAGCACGTGCAGGAACGCGAAGCCGGGGTAGGTGATCGCCTCCTTGAACATCGCGCGCATGTGCGGAAGGTTGCCCGCGTGCGTGCGCGCCACGAATCCGCAGCCGGCGCTCAGCACCAGCAGCACCGGGTTCAGCGGCCGCTCCTCGGCGCCGGCGAGCCCGCGGTCGCGCTTCGACTGCTGCTCGGTGGTCGGCGAGGCCTGGCCCTTCGTGAGGCCGTAGATGCCGTTGTCGAGCACGGCGTACGTGAGGTCGAGGTCGCGCCGGATCGCGTGCGGAATGTGTCCCAGGCCGATGCTGAATCCGTCGCCGTCACCGCCCACGACCACCGTGGTCATCTCGGGGCGCGCGGCCTTGAGTCCCGAGGCGATCGGCAGCGAGCGGCCGTGGATCGAGTTGAACGAGTACGCCTTCACGTAGCCCGGCAGGCGGCTGGAGCAGCCGATGCCGGAGATGACCGCGAGCTTCTCGGGGGCGATCTCGAGGTCGGTGAGCGCCTGCGTCAGGCCCTTCAGCACGCCGTAGTCGCCGCAGCCCGCGCACCACACGGGCTCGAGTTCGGTCCGGTAGTCCTTGGGTTTCAGCACTTGGCCTCCAGCAGCGTGGCGAGTTCGACGGACGACAGCGGCAGGCCGCCGCTGCGCGCGATGCTCCGCACCTTCGACAGGTCGGTGAGCCCGGCCATGTAGCGGTGGAACTGACCCTGGAAGCTGAGTTCCACGGTCACGGTGTCGGCGAGCCCCGCGCGCCAGCGCTCGAACGCCTCGAGCGGGAACGGGTGCAGGATCTCGGGCAGGAACACGCGGTACTCGGGGTGCTCGCGCACCCACTCGGCGAGCACGCCGTACAGGCTGCCCCACGCCACGATGCCGCGCGGTGCATCGTCGCGGCCGAGCGTGCGGAACCAGTCCTTCGTGTCGATCGCGATCGCCGGGAGCTTGCGGAACCGGCGCTCGTTCATCTTCTGGTGCGTGCTGCCGTCGGCCGTGGGATTGCCGTCCTCGGTGTGCTCGATGCCGGCGGCCATGTACGTGCCGCCCGGTGTGCCGGGCACGTGGAACGGCGTCACGACCTGCTCGCCCACCAGTTTGAAGCGCTGCGGCGCGTCGTCGCTCGTCCAGCGCCAGCGGCGCGGCGGCTCGGCGGCGGGAGGGACCGCGTCGCGGATCTGCCGGCGCTGCGCCACGTACGCGTCGCTCATCACCAGCACCGGCAGCTGGTAGTGCTCGGCCAGCGTGAACGCCTTGTGCATCACCTCGCGCGCGTGCACCACGTCGAACACGCCGAGCACCGCGCGAGGGAAGTCGCCGTGGCCACCGTAGACGGCGTGGAACAGGTCGGACTGCTCCGTGCGCGAGGGCATGCCCGTGGCGGGGCCGGCGCGCTGGCAGTCCACGATCACGGCC
>JBGAOB010000434.1:0-2830 GCA_044222045.1 Candidatus Eiseniibacteriota bacterium | reverse complement strand
CTCCCCCTACTCGGGCACACGATCGTCTGTGGATCGCCGGGGACATGCAACCCGCTCCTCTATAGCGAACTGAATGGTGTCCAGTTTATGCCGGGAAGCGGCCCGCGAGGCGGTCGAGCAGCGGCCCGTCCTCGCGCCGCAGCGGCACGCCCTGCATCTCGGCGAGCGTGCGCACGATGTCGGCCGGCGGCTCCTCGACGATGCGGTGGAACGCGCCGTCGACGAGCGCGATCGACGGATGCGCGGCGAGCGCGCCGCGCTCGGCGGCCCACACGATCGCCGAGCCCGCGGGCCGCGCCTCACCGTCCGGCCACACCAGCGCCAGCGACAGGCGCAGGTCGCCGTCCTCGATGCGCGCTTCGAGCGTCATGCGCAGGTCGTCGCCCTCGAGGTCGGCCTTGGCGCCCGGGCGCACGCCCGCGCGCGCCGCGAGCTTGGCCGGCAGCGTCGGCGACCACGTCACGAACGGCGAGCCGGCGGCGCGGTCGAGCAGCAGGTGGAGCTGCTCGATGGACATCTCGCCCGGATGGCGCGCCGAATCGAACAGGTTCGCCAGCTCGGGTTCGTGCAGCAGGCGCAGCAGCCGCGACTGCGGCGGCGAGAGCAGGTGCGGATCGCGGCGCAGCTCGGCGATCAGCGCCCCGAGCTGCTGCCACGTGCGCGGCTCGTCCTTGAGGCGGGACGTGGTCAGGCGCGCCTGCAGCGTCACGCGCGGGCCGCCTTCCTGCTCGACCAGCCCGAGCACCACGCGCAGGTGCTGCGTCGTGCGTTCGCGCGTGCCCGCCCACGTGGTCAGGCGTTCGACCACCTCGCGCCGCTCCACTTCGCGGCCGCGCTCGGCCAGCTCCGGCTGCGCCAGGAACGGCAGCAGCGGCTTGGGCACGCGGCCCGGCCACTCGCGCTCGATCGCGTGCGCGAGCCGCCAGCAGCGCACGTCGGGGTCGTCCTCGTGCGCGATGCTGCCCAGGTCGAGCGCACCCAGTTCGTGCTGCACGAAGCCGCTGCGGCGCAGCAGGCCCTGCGCGGCTTCGAGCCGCATCCACGAGCTGCCGGCCTCGCGCAGCGCCGCGAGCTGCGGCGGCTGCGGCACGCGCGCGCGCGACGCCGGCGGCGGCGGCAGCTCGCCGGCGATCTGGCGTTCGAGCGCGCGCGGCAACAGCGCGGCGTCCACGTCGGAGGCCGGCCGGCGGCGCGCCCGCCGCGGCCACCCGCCAGCCCGGTGGCGTAGGCGTGCTTGCAGATCGGGCCCGCCGGGCACGAGCACAGCGGATCGGCGCCGCTCGCGCGGAACGTCCAGCGCACCGCGTACGTGCGCGTGCCGCGCACGCTGGCCACGATCGAGGGCGTCTCCGAGCGCTCGTCGCGGTGACAGTCACGCAGCCGGCCCGCCATCAGGTAGTCCTCGCCGCGCCCGCGCAGGTACGGCGGAAACGCGCGCAGCACGTTCACGAGCTGGGCCAGGTCTTCGGTGCGGAGGTCTTTCGCGACGGGCAGCAGGAGTTCGATCACAGGGCTTCCGGGTGGGACGAGTTCGGGCGAGGGCGAACCCGGCACGTTAGGGGCGAAGGCCCGGGGGGACAAGTCGCCGCCGCGCCGGCGAGGCGGTGCGCCCACGGACGCGGTCCGCCGCCGGCCCGGCGCGCCCCGCCCCGCGCGGCCGGAAGCGCGCCCGTGCGGCGGCTTTGGGCTTTCACGCGCCGGGGGCCGACGTTAGCCTGCACCGGTACCGTTCCCGCCGAATCCCCGTTCCCGCGCGGAGGCACGTGCCGTCGAGCGACCTCTATCCCGTCAAGCCGCACATCCAGGAACGAACATCCGCACGAAGTCGCAGTACGACTACCTGTATCGCCGCTCGCTCGAGGACCCGGTCGCCTTCTGGGCCGACCAGGCGCGCAACCTCGACTGGTTCCACCCGTGGACCACGGTGTTCGACGCGGACTACGAGGAGATCGACTTCACCTGGTACTCGGGCGGGCGGCTCAACGCCTGTTTCAACTGTGTCGACCGCCACCTCGAGAAGCGCGGCGAGCAGACGGCGATCATCTGGGCGGCGGACGAGCCGGGCGTGTACCGCCACATCTCGTACCGCGAGCTCAAGCACAACGTCTGCCGGCTCGCGAACGTGCTGCTCGCGCACGGCGTGCGCAAGGGCGACCGGGTGTGCATCTACATGCCGATGATCCCCGAGACCGTCTACGCCATGCTGGCGTGCGCGCGCATCGGCGCGGTGCACTCGGTGGTGTTCGGCGGGTTCTCGTCCGAGGCGCTGCGCGACCGCATCGTCGATGCACGCTGCAAGGTGGTGCTCACCGCCAACGAGGCGGTGCGCGGCGGCCGCAAGATCGCGCTCAAGTCGATCGTCGACCGCGCGGTCGAGGGCATGAGCCTGGTCGAGACCGTGCTGGTCGCGCGCCGCACCGAGCACGACGTGCCCATGCAGCAGGGCCGCGACCTGTGGCTGGACGAAGAGATGAAGAAGCAGCGCTCGACGTGCACCGTGGCGTGGATGGGCGCCGAGGACCCGCTGTTCATCCTCTACACCTCGGGTTCGACCGGGAAGCCCAAGGGCCTCCTGCACACGACCGGCGGCTACATGGTGTACGCCGCGCTCACGCACAAGCTGGTGTTCGACTACCACGACGGCGACGTCTACTGCTGCGCCGCCGACGTGGGCTGGATCACCGGGCACAGCTACATCGTGTACGGCCCGCTCGCGAACGGCGCGACCACCGTGATGTTCGAGAGCACGCCGACGTACCCGGATCCGGGCCGCTACTGGCGCATGGTCGACGACCTCGGCATCAACATCTTCTACACGGCGCCCACCGCG
>JBGAOB010000063.1:1824-19333 GCA_044222045.1 Candidatus Eiseniibacteriota bacterium | reverse complement strand
CTGGCCGCGCACGACGACGGCCTGTGGGTGGACGACCCCGAGCACCGCAGGGTGGCGGCGAACCGGCTCGGCTGGCTCGACACCGTGGACACGCTGGCCGCCGTGCCCGGCGCGGCCGAGGCGTTCGCGGCCGAGGTCGCCGGCGAGGGCTTCACGCACGCCGTGCTGCTGGGCATGGGCGGTTCGAGTCTCGCGCCCGAAGTGATGCGGCTCACGTTCGGCGTACGTGCGGGGCGCCTCGACCTGACCGTGCTCGACAACACGTCGCCGGCCGCGGTGCGCGCCGTCGCCGCCACGCACGACCCGAAGCGCACGCTGTTCCTGGTGTCGTCCAAGTCGGGCGGCACGATCGAGGTCGTGTCGTTCGAGAAGCACTTCTGGGATTGGGTGCGCGCCGCACGCGGCGACGACGCCGGCCGCGCGTTCGTCGCCGTCACCGATCCCGGCACGTCGCTCGAGAAGCTCGCCGCCTCGCGCGGCTACCGGCGCGTGTTCACGAACCCGCCCGACATCGGCGGCCGCTACTCGGCGCTGTCGTGCTTCGGCCTGGTGCCGGCCGCGCTGCTCGGCGCCGACACCGCAGCCATGCTCGCCTCGGCGCGCGGCGAACGCGACGCGCTCGCCGGCGATCCGGCCGCGTGCGCCGGCCTCGCGCTGGGCGCCGCGCTCGGCGAACTGGCGCTCGCGGGTCGCGACAAGCTCACGCTGGTGCATCCGGCCGCGCTCGCGTCGTTCGGCACGTGGGTGGAGCAGCTCGTGGCCGAGAGTACCGGCAAGCTCGGCCGTGGGATCGTGCCGGTGGAGAGCGAGTCGCTCGCGACGCCCGACGCCTACGGCGCCGACCGTGTGTTCGTGGCTGCCGGGGCGCTGGACACCGCCACCACCGCTCGGCTCGATGCGCTCGTCGCCGCGGGCCACCCCGTGATCCGCTGGAACACGGACGCGTCGTCGCTCGGCGCGGAGTTCCTGCGCTGGGAGATCGCCACCGCCACGGCCGGCGCCGTGATGGGCGTGGATCCCTTCGACGAGCCGAACGTGTCGGAGGCCAAGGCCGCGACGCAGGCCGTGCTGCAGCGCTACCTCGCCGACGGCCGGCTCCCCGAGAGCACGCCGGCGGCATCGCAGGGCGCGCTCGCGGCGTTCGCGCCTCCGGCCGCGGCCGGCTCGCTCGGCGCCGGGCCCGCCGACTGGGTGCGCACGCTGGCCGCGTGGGTGAAGCCGGGTGACTACGTGGCCCTGCTCGCCTACGTGCACGCGACCGCGGAGCTGCGCTGCAGGCGTTGCGCCATGCACTGCGCGCCCGAACGAAAGCCGCCACCACGCTCGGCTGGGGGCCGCGATTCCTGCACTCGACCGGGCAGCTCCACAAGGGCGGCGCGGCGACCGGCGTGTTCCTGCAGCTCACCGCCGACGAGGGCGAGGCCGCGATCCCGGGCGAGAAGTACGGCTTCGCGGTGCTGCGCGCCGCGCAGGCCGCCGGCGACTACGAAGTGCTCGAGCGCCGGGGTCGTCGCGTGCTCCGTGTGCACCTGGGCGCCGATCCGGACGCGGCGCTGGCCCAGCTCGCCCGCGCGCTCTGAGGCGTCCCGCCGACGCGGCCCCGCCCCGATCCCGGGTGCGGGGCCGCATCGCATTCGGCGCGGGCCGTGGGCTATGCTGCGCCCCCATGACCCACTCCATCCGGATCACCCGCGCGCTCGCCGAGCGCCTGACGTCGCTCGCCCTCGCGCTGTCGCTGTGCGCCGCGCCCGCCCGGTCCGCTCCCGCCGCCGCGGCGCCCGACCCCGCGCGCGCCCTGCTCGGCAAGACCGCCGCCGCCTACCGGGCGCTCGGGCGCTACGACTTCCGCGGACAGACGCACGTGGAGATCCACGGCGAGAAGATGAACAACACCATCGACGTGCAGTTGCAGTACGCGGGCGACCGCCCGCGCCGGCTGCGCAACGAGGTGATCAATCCCAACTTCCCCACGCGCTACATCGCCGACGGCGACTCGGTGTGGGCGTGGCTGCCCATGATCCGCCAGTACATCGTGTGGTCGGCGACCGAGGCCGCGACGATGGCCGAGATCGATCCGAACTTCGCGCAGAGCCTGAACCCGTTCCGCGACTACGAGCAGATCGGCGACCGCGTGCTGGCCGCGCGCGTGCTCGGGCAGGACACGCTGAAGCTGGAGGACCGCATCGCCGACGTCACGCGCCTGGAAGTCGAGTACGAGCGCGACACCACGCGCAAGGACGTCTCGATGTGGCCGCGCGTGTACTGGATCGAGCCGGCCACCGGACTGGTGCTGCGCGATTCCACGCGCGCCGACGTCACGCACCAGCAGCTCGGCCAGCTCGCCACGGCCCAGGTCGTGCGGCTGGCGCGCGCCGATCTGAACCCCACGTTCTCCGACACGCTGTTCCGGTTCGTGCTGCCCGATGGTGCGTCGCGCGGGCAGACGCCGCAGCTGCCGCCCGCGATGCAGCTGCGCGGCAAGCCGGCGCCGGACTTCGCGCTGCCGCGCTACGGCGCCGTGGCCGTGAAGGGCAAGGCCCCGGCCCCGGTGAAGCTGTCCGCGCTCAAGGGCAAGGTCGTGCTGCTGGACTTCTGGGCCACGTGGTGCGGCCCGTGCCGGCGCTGGATGCCGACCGTGGAGAAGGTCTCGAAGTCGCTCGCCGGCCGCGGCCTCGTCACGTACGCGGTCAACCAGCGCGAGACGGACGACAAGATCCGCGAGTACCTCCGCCAGACCGGCGTGCAGGTGCCCGTGCTCGTGGACCGCTCGGGCAGCGTCGGCGAGGCCTACCAGGCCGGCTCGATCCCGCTCACGGTGATCGTGGGCCGCGACGGCGTCGTGGCGCGCGTGCTCGTGGGGCTGCACGACGAAGCGCAGCTGCGCGAGGCCTTGAAGGCCGCCGGCGTCTTCTAGCGTCGAGCGCGCGGAGCGCTCACGCCGCGCGCCGCGGGTCTTCCGGAGCGAGCGCCGTCCGCGCCTCACCGCGCGGACGCTCGCCCATGAGCGGCTGGAGCACGCCCAGCAGCACGTCCATCGTCACGAGCAGCGGCAGGCACGCGTCGGCGCCCGCCTCGGCCCAGTCCACCGCGGGGTCGGCGTCGAGCACCAGGCACGCGGGCTTCGGACCGGTCGCGAGCGCGTCGTCCCGGATCGCCCCGCGAGCGAAGCGGGTGTCGGCGCCCCTCGCGGCGCGCGTCACCCGCGCGTCGATCCCGCCGTCGCGTGCCGCACGCGCGCGTCGGCCACGGTGGTCATGCGCGTCACGGCGTAACCCGAGCGCTCCAGCATGTCGGCCGCCTCCGTCGCCGCGGCCGCGGCGCCCACCACGCCCACGACGCGCGGCCGGCGGTGTTCGCGCAGCCAGTGGCGCGTCACCGGCAGCGGCGCGGGCGCGCGGGCGATCGCGATCGCGAGCGCCTCCGTCAGGTCGAGATCACCGAACGGCATCGCGAGGTACGCGTACACGCCGAGCCGCCGGCACCGCTCGGCATCGCCACGGTCGCCACCGCCCGTGAGCAGCAGCACGGGCTCCGGCCGGCCGCCCGCGCCGGCCACGAGGTGCGCCGCCACCGCGAACGGATCCACGGCGCCCGGGCGCGCCTCCACGAGGATCGCGGCGAACGGCGTGCCCGCCACGTCGGCATCACCCAGGCGCGCCCGCGCGGACTCGGCGTCGTCCACGCGCGTGACGCCCAGGCCGAGCAGCGCCAGCCGCTCGAGCAGGCCGTTTCCGGATTCGCCGCCTCCATCCACCACCAGCACGCGGCGGCCCGCTTCGGGGCGTTCCAGCCGCGGCGCTTCGTCGATCTCGGCGACGCCGAACTCGAGCTCGAACGACCACACGTCGCAACCCGCGCCCCCGGACGCGTACTCGATGCGCCCGCCCAGGTGCGCGGCGAGGCGTGCCGCGAGCGCCGGGCCCAGGTCGTTCGCCGCCGGTGCGGCGCTCGACGGGTCCGCGAGGATCCGCTCCAGCTCGCGCAGGCGGCCCGCCGACAGCACCATGCCCCAGCGACGCACCTCGAACCTCAGGCGCGAGCGGCCCGGCCCCGGGACCCGGTGCGCCACGCGCACTTCGACCCGCGGGCCGCGCACGCCGTGCGCCGCGTCGCCGGCGAGCGCCCACACGAGCTGCCGCAGCGCCGCCGCGTCGCCCTGGAGCGCGTCGGGCACGTCGCCCTCCACGTGCAGCGTCGGCATCTCTCCCGGCTTGCGGCCGTCGCGCGCCAGCGACGCGATCACCTCGCGCAGGAGGGCCCGAAGCCGGAACGGCACGGCGGTCGCGGTCTTCACGCCGCCCTCGAGCCACGACAGGTCGAACAGCTGGTGGATCATCGCCAGCAGCTGCTCCGACGACCGACCGATGTGGCGCACCCCCAGCTGCGCGGGCGTGCCCGAGGTGAGCGGCATCAGGTCGTCCGCACTGCGCGCGATGCACTCGAGCGGGCCGATCATCTCGCGGCTCAGGTTCTGCAGGAACTCGGCGCGCTCGCGCATCGCCCGCACGGACGCCGAGTGCACCTCGCGCAGTTCGTGCTCGCGGCGGCGCGCCTCGTCCATGTCCTGCTGGAACGCCACGTAGTGGGTCTGCCGGCCCGCCTCGTCGCGCAGCGGGAAGATCGACAGCGCGGCCGGGTACGCCTCGCCCGTGCGGCGCCGGTTCCACACCGTGCCGCGCCACTCGCGACCCGCCGACAACGCCGCCCACATCTCGGAGTAGGTGGCGCGCGGCGTCTCGCCCGACGCCAGCACGCGCGGGTTGCGCCCGATCACTTCCTCGACCTCGAACCCCGTGACGCGCTGGAACTGGCGGTTCACGTACTCGATCGACCCGTGGGCGTCGGTGATCACGACGGCCACCGGGCTCTGCTCCACGGCCTGCGAGAGCTTGCGGATCGCCTGCTCCGCCTGCCGGCGCGCGGTCACGTCGGAGAACGTGGACAGCACCGCGTACGGAGACGACTCCCCGTCGCGAACCAGCGGCGTGCAGGCGACGCGCAGCCAGGTCACCTGCCCGTCGGCGCGGCGCGCACCGACCACGCGCCCCGCGCTGGGCTGGCCGGTGCGCAGCGCCACGCTCGCCGGATCCTCGTGCTCCTCGAACGGCGTACCGTCCTCGCGCACGAGCCGCGAGCGGAGCTCGTTCCTGTTCGTTCCCACGATCCGGTGCGCCGGCAGGCCGAGGATGCGCTCGGCACCGGGGTTGCACATCTCGATGCGACCGTCGCTCGCGTGCAGCAGCAGGCCGTCCGGCATCGTCTCCACCGCGAGTTGGAACATCCGCTCGTGGTCCCGGCCGTGGCGGTCGGCCTCGGCACGCGCCGTCAGGTCGTGGACGATTCCCGTGATCGCGTCGTCGGGACCCTCACCGGTCCGCCGCAGCCGGATCTCCACGCGTCGCGGCCTCCCGGTCGGATCCGTGAAGCCCCACTCGCGCGCCACGTCGCCGCCGGCGGCCAGTTCCTCGCGCAGCGCGCGCCGCGCTTCGCCGGTGTCGGCTCCCGGCGCGAGCATCGGCAACAGCCCCCGTCCCACGAGCGGCACCCCGGGCTCCCCGGCGATCGCGGCGAACGCCTCGTTCGCCCACAGCACCCGGAACGCGGCATCCAGCAGCACGAGGCCGCCCGCTCCGCGCTCGGCGGTGCGGGCCGCGTGCGCCGTGCGCAGGCCCTCGGCCATCGCGCGGCGGCGGCGCACCCGGAAAGTCCACGCCAGCAGGCCGAGACCGACGGCGAGCAGCCCCGTCGCCAGGGCGCTGGCGGCGAAAGCCGCCTCACCCACGTACCGCATGTGGTCGAGCATCGCCTCGTCCCGCAGCGAGACGCGGTGCAGCAGCCTCGGCATCCGCGCCTCGAGCTCGTCGAGCGCCAGGCGGTGCGCCGGGTCCGAGGGCGGCAGGCTCGACACGGCGCTGGCCAGTGGCTGGAGCCTCCGCCACTCCCGCGCCAGGTCCCCCATTTCGCGGGGACTCAGCGGGAATCCCCAGATCCAGCCGATCGGGTCGTCCAGGTTCGCGTGCGGCATGTCCCGCAGTTCGCGCGAGAACACGGTCGCGTGGTGCGCGAGGTCCGAACGCCGGCCGCCGGGCGCGTGCGCACCGGTGACCACGGATTCCTGCAGGTCCTCGGCCGCGGACTCGAGCGCGCGCAGGTGAAGGACCGCCTGCGCGTCCACCGACACGTGGTGAACCAGCGCGAACGACGCGGCGCAGGCCACGACCGAGAGCGCGAGCAGGCCGCCCCACGCCCAGTCGGGCGGCGGGAAGCCTCCGGTCCGCGCGGCGGCGGGACCGGGGGGCGTGGCCGAGAGGGATGAGGGCGTCGCGGGTCGGGTCATCCGGAAGGTCGTGGCGCGGGTCGAGGCTCCCGGGGCGAGGCACTCCGGGATCCGGTGCGGTCCGAGCGGCACGGTTCCAGTCTCGGCGCGAAACCCCGCGCCTTGATGCCGCCCGTCGCCCGCAATTGCCGGTCGTCGCGCGTGTGAGACCGCGTGCGCGACACGCCGATCCGGCCGCCGGCCCGCGAATCCGGCAGGGCGGGATCAGGCGCCCGGGAGCCCCTCGCGCCAGCGCAGTGCCTGGGCCACGTCCACGTTGCCGCCGGACAGGATCACGCCCACGCGCTGCCCGCGCAGGTCGAGCCGACCCGCGAGCAGTGCCGCCAGGCCGAGCGCCCCGGTGGGCTCCACGAGTTGCTTCGCGCGTTCCCAGAGCAGGAACATCGCCGCGAGCAGGTCGGCGTCCGCCACCGTGACCACGTCGGTGACGTGACGGCGCACGAGCGCGAACGTGAGCGGCGAGAGTGAACGCGTGCGCGCGCCGTCGGCCACGGTGTCGGGATGGTCGCAGTGCTCGATCCGGCCCGAGCGGAACGATCGCGCGCCGTCGTCGCCGCCGGCCGGTTCCGCGCCGTACACGCGGCAGCCGGGACACATCACGGACGCCGCCACCGCCGTGCCCGACAGCAGCCCCCCGCCGCCGAGCGGCGTCACGATCGCGTCGAGCGGCCCCACGTCTTCGAACATCTCCGCCGCGGCCGTGGCCTGGCCCGCGACGATCTCGGGGTGATCGAACGGGGGCACCAGCACGAGGCCGCGCTCGTGCGCGAGCCGCTCGGCGAGCGCCTCGCGCGGCTCGCCGAGCTGGTCGTGGTACACGACCTCGGCGCCGTATGCGCGCGTGGCCGCGAGCTTCGGCGCGGGCGCCGTGCTCGGCATCACGATCACGGCGGGAACGCCGAGCTCGCGAGCGACCAGCGCCACGGCCTGCGCGTGGTTGCCCGACGAGTACGCGATGACGCCGCGCCGGCGCACCTCGTGCGGCAGCTGCGAGATCAGGTTCCACGCACCGCGGAACTTGAACGCGCCCATCCGCTGAAGGTGCTCGGCCTTCAGGTACAGCCGCGCCCCGGCGGCACGGTCGAGCTCGCGCGACGTGAGCACGGGCGTGCGGTGCGCCGCGGCCGCGACGCGCGCGCGAGCGGCTTCGAACCGCTCGCGCATCTCGCCCACGGACGGCGCGGCGCCGTCGATCGCACGCGGAGCCGGCACGCTCAGCCTCCGGCGCCGCCGCCCAGCTCGAGGCCGGGTTTCGTCTGCCGCGCCGGGTCGAGCGCCGCGTCGATGTCCGCCGCCGACAGGCCGCCCATCTCCTTCGCGAGCTCGCGCACCGGGCGGCGCTCCTTGAACGAGCGCTTCGCCAGCTCGGCCGCCTTGTCGTAGCCGATCAGCGGGTTCAGCGCCGTGGCCATGCTCGGCGAGATCTCGATGTAGTCCCGGCACGTGTCGGCGTTCGCGACCAGGCCGGCGAGCGCCTTGTCGGCGAACACGTTCGACACGGCGGCGAGCAGGTGGATGCTCTCGAGCAGGTTGCGCGCCGTCATCGGCAGCATGGTGTTGAGGTCGAGCTGCCCCCACTGCGAGCCCAGCGTGATCGCGACGTGGTTGCCCATGACCTGCGCGCCCACCTGCATCACGGCTTCGCAGATCACCGGGTTCACCTTGCCCGGCATGATGCTGGAGCCCGGCTGGATCGCCGGCAGCGTCATCTCGCCGAGCCCGCAGCGCGGGCCGCTGCTCAACAGGCGCACGTCGTTCGCGATCTTCATGAGGCTCGCGGCCACGGAGTTCAGCGCGCCGCTCGTCCAGCACGCTCCGTCCTGCGCGCCCTGCGCCTCGAAGTGGTTCGACGCCTCGGAGAACGACGTGCCCGCGAGCTTGCCGATCTCGGACGCCATGCGCATGCCGAAGTCCGGGTGCGTGTTCAGACCCGTGCCCACCGCGGTGCCGCCGATGGCCAGCTCGCGCAGGTCGGGCAGCGTCGCCTTCACGCGCGCGAGCCCGTGCTGCACCTGCGACGCGTAACCGCCGAACTCCTGGCCGAGCCGGATCGGCGTGGCGTCCATCAGGTGCGTGCGGCCGGTCTTCAGGACGTCGTGGAACTCGCCCGCCTTCTGGTCGAGCACCTTCCACAGGTGCGCGAGCGCCGGCAGCAGTTCGCGCTCGATCTGCACCACGGCCGAAACGTGCAGCACGGTGGGAATCACGTCGTTGCTGCTCTGGCCGAAGTTCACGTGATCGTTCGGGTGCACCTTGAGCCCGGACTGGCGCGACGCGAGGCGGGCGATCACCTCGTTCGCGTTCATGTTCGAGCTGGTGCCGCTGCCCGTCTGGAACACGTCGATCGGAAACTCCGCGTCCCACTGGCCGGACGCGACCTCCAGGGCGGCCTTCTCGATGGCGCTCGCGATCGCGGGATCGACCGTGCCCAGCGACGCATTGACGCGCGCCGCGGCGGCCTTCACGAGGCCGAGCGTGTGGATGAACGCGGGCGGCATCGGCTGCCCGGAGACGGGGAAGTTCTCGACGGCGCGCTGGGTCTGCGGCCCGTAGAGCGCGGCCGCGAGCTGCATCTCGCCCATGCTGTCCTTCTCGACGCGGAACTCCGACATGGTGGCTCCTGAACGCGCCGCGACGCGGCCGCGCGGAACGGAACGAACGGAAAACGGCGGGACCGCCCGCATGCTAGCCCGACGAAAGCCGGACCGCCACCGCGTCGGCCCTCGCCCGCACCATCGCCGTCCGTCGAGGCCCGGGCGAGGGTGCGCACTCGCGCACGGGCGGGACGCGAACGGTGGAGCGGCGCGGCGGCGGCGGTTCGCGGCCGGGACCCGTGAAGCGGTCACCCTCGCCCCGGGCCACGCGGCCGCGACGACGCATCCCGAGTAGAGCGCCGCGACCTGCTCGCTCGCGTCATCGCCGTCCGTGGAGGCCGGGCGAGTGCGCACGCGCCGCAGGCCGGGACGCGAACCGTTGAGCAGCGCGGCGGCGGCAGTTCGCGGCCGGGACCCGTCGAAGCGGGTGCACCCTCGCCCAGGCCCACGCACGACCGCCGCGCGACGTCGCATCGGGGCAGGAAGCACCGCGACGACGGCGCGCCCCGCTCGCAGGGAATCAGCCCGCCGACACCTCGACCGTCGCCGTGATCGGCAGATCCGGGCGGAGCGTGTGGTGGACCGAGCAGTACTTCTCCTCGGAGAGCCGCACCGCCTCCTCCACCGCCTCGCGCGTCACCGTCGGCCCCGTCACGCGATGCACGATCTCCACGCCCACGAAGCGACGCGGGTGCTCGGTCGCGCGCTCGCCCCGGAACTCGATCGTGTACGCCGTCGGCGTCATGCGCTTCTTGCGCAGGATCAGGATCACGTCCATCGCCTGGCAGCCCGCGAGCGCCGCCAGCAGCGCCTGCATCGGCGTCGGCGCCTGCTGCTCCGCGCCCGAGTCCAGCGTCATCCGCCAGCGGTCCACCTGCACGTCGAACCGATAGCCCGCCTCGAGCGTCTCCAGCGACATCGACCCCGTCACGTCCACCTTCGCCAGCGTCATCGTCCCATCCCCAGGCGTTGCGCGGCCGCGGGCGGCGTCGCCTCACCCAGGTCGCGCAGCTTGTTGTGGCCGTCCAGCGCGGCCACCTTGTAGCACTCGGCCAGCGTCGGGTAGTTGAAGACGTTGGCCACGAAGTAGTCGAGCGTTCCCTCGAGCGCCATCACGGCCTGCCCGATGTGCACGAGTTCCGTGGCCTGAGTTCCCATGCACCATACGCCGAGGATCTTTCGGGTGTCGATGTGGAAGATGATCTTCAGCAGGCCGTCCATGTCGCCGAGGATGTGCCCGCGCGCGATCTCCTTGTAGCGCGCCACGCCCGTCTCGAACGGCACGCCCTTCTGCGTGAGCTCCGCTTCGTTCGCACCCACCCAGCCGATCTCGGGAATCGCGTAGATCCCGAACGGGAACAGCTCCGGCATGCTCCGCGTCTCGACGCCGAAGATGTGACACGCCGCGTGGCGGCCCTGCTCGGCCGCCGTCGATGCGAGCGCGGGAAAGCCCACCACGTCGCCCACCGCGTAGATGTGCGGCATCGCCGTGCGGTAGTGCTCGTCCACCGTGAGCCGCCCGCGATCGTCGGCCTGCAGCCCCGCCTTCTCCAGGCCGAGGTCGTCGGTCGCGCCCACGCGCCCGGCCGACACCAGCACCATCTCGGCGGCCGTGCGCTTGCCGCTCTTCATGGTGATCACCGGGTGCCCGTTCGCGCCCGGCTCGATGCGGTCCACGTCCTCGCCCAGCCGCAGCGTCAGCCCGGCCTCGCGAAGGTGGTAGCAGAACGCGTCCACGAGTTCGCGGTCCACCATCTCGAGCAGGTTCGGGCGCTTGTCGAGCAGCGTCACCTCCACGCCGAGCGCCGCGAACATGCTGCCGTACTCGAGCCCGATGATGCCGGCGCCCACCACCACCATCTGGCGCGGCAGCCGTTCCATCTCGAGCACGTCGTCGCTCGTGAGCACGGTGCGGTGGTCCACCTCGATGCCCGTGGGCAGGCCGGGGCGAGTGCCCACGGCCACCACGATGCTCGCGGCCTGCAGCACCACGCGCTCGCCTTCGCGATCCACCGCCACGGTGTGCGGCGACACGAAGCGGCCGTCGCCCTCGAACAGGTGGATGCCGTTGCGCTTGAGCTGCGCGCGGATCACGTCGCGCTCGGCGGCCATCACCTGCAGCGTGCGCGACATCAGGTCCTGGATCGTGGCGCGGCGTGACGGCGCGAAGTCCTCGCCGTACAGGCGCCGCTGGCGGCGGCCGGACAGGTCGAGCACCGCCTCGCGCATGGTCTTGCTGGGGATCGTGCCCGTGTTGATGCACACGCCGCCCACGTCCCGGCGGCGCTCGACCAGCGCCACGCGCTTGCCGAGCTTGGCGGCCTGCACCGCGGCGCGCTGGCCCGCGGGGCCGCTCCCGATCACGACCAGATCGAAGTCCTGCATGCTCCCCCTCCCGAACGGAGTCCGAGCGCAGGCCGCCCGGCGGGGACTGCCCGGCGATGCGGCCGCTCCGTAGTGCTCGTGCTTTCCGGGCTTTGCGCCGCCGAACGTCCGCAGGAGGGGCCTCGGACGACCCGGGGATCACGCGCCGGGAGGCGTGCGATCCGCGTCGGCAGCCACCGGATCGGCCGTGTCATCGGCCGTCCGCAGCGAGAGATTGAGTTCCTCGTCGCTCAGCACCTCGCGGCGCTGCAGGATCTGGGACGTGTCGTGGTCGAACACCAGGTGCGTCAGGTGGTCGAGCCCCACCTCGATCTGCTTGCGCAGCCCCACCATCTTCACGAGGTAGGCGGCCGCCCACAACAGCCACGCGATCCGGCCCGAGAGCGGCAGGCCGAACAGCTCCAGCACCGAGCTGTGCTTGCCGAGCGAGATGATGTAGCCGGCGTCCCGGAACGAGAACGGCCGCACCGGGCGGCCGGTCGCCACGCGCACCAGGTTGTCGCCCACCCGCGTGCCCATGGCGATCGCGGTCTGCGAGAGCTGCGGCTGCATCGCGCCGTCCTCGCGCCGCGCCGCCGCGCAGTCGCCGATCACGAACACGTCCTCGGCCGCCGAACCGTCGGGGCGCACGGCCTGCAGGAAGTCGTTCACGATCACGCGGCCGTCGCGGTGGTGCGAGAACGGCAGGCTCGTGACCAGGTCCGGAGGCCTCACGCCCGCGGTCCACAGCAGCGTGAACGCGTCGAACGCGCGATCGTCGGCCAGGTGCACGCGCTTCTCCTCCACGCGCGTCACGCGCGCCGACAGCTCCAGCCGCACGCCGCGGCCCTGCAGGAAGCGCCGTACGTACTCGGAGTGCTCGGGACGCGCCGTGCCCACCAGGCGGTCCCCGCCCTCGATCACGGTCACGCTCAGGTCGGACGGGTGCAGGCTCGGATAGCGTGGCAACAGCGTGTCGCGCGCCATCTCCATCAGTTCCGCGGCCACCTCCACGCCCGTCACGCCGCCGCCCACGATCAGGAACGACAGGAGCCGCCGGCGCTGCTCGCGCGATTCGGCCTGCTCGGCCATCTCGAACAGCTCCACGACGCGCGCGCGCAACCACATCGCGTCGGCGATGGCCTTGAACGGCCGCGCGTGCTCGGCCGCGCCCGGCACGCCGAACCAGTTCGTCACGCTGCCCACCGCGATCACGAGCGCGTCGTAGGGCGCCACGAGGTCGTTGTGCAGCACCACCACGCGGCGGTCCAGGTCGATGCGGATCGCCTTGTTCTTGTGGAAGCGCACGTGACGGTGCCGCGACATGGTGCGCAGCGGATACACGATGTGCCGCGTCTCCACCGCCCCCACGGCCACGGCCGGCAGCAGCGGGTTGAACTGGAAGAAGTTCTCCTTGTCCACCAGCAGCGTGTCCCAGTACTCGCGCGCCGCGCGCGAGCGACCGATCGCACGTGCCACGTCGAGCCCACCGAAGCCGCCGCCCAGGATCAGCAGTCGTCGTCCCGCCAGGGGCCGCACGTTAGCCGCGCGGAGTCCGGCGCGCGAGCGGCACCCCGGCCGCCCGGTTGCGGGGCGGCCGGGAACGGGCTCCTGCTCACCGTGCCCGCACGAAGCGCGCGCCGGCCACCGCGTCTCCCGCGCGCAGGCGCACCAGGTACACGCCCGCGGGCGCCCCGGCGCCTTCCGTCGTCCGGCCGTCCCACACGACCTCGTGGTCGCCCGGAGCACGCCGCCCGACCGCGAGCGCGCACACCCTCCGACCCTGGAGGTCGAACACGTCCAACTGCACGTCCGCGGGCGCCGCCAGCGTGAAGCGCACCCGGGCCGGGCCGCGCGCCGGGTTCGGCCCCACGGCGAGCCGGAGGCGCTCTCCGTCGGTAACGGCCGCCGGAGCATCGCTGAACGCGTACGGCAGGCAGAACTGGTAGACGCGCCCCGCGCCTTCGTCGGTCACCCACAGGCGGCGCGTGGGCGGATCGATCTCGAGTCCGAGCATCTCGGGATAGACGAAGCCGTCCGCCACCTTCTGCACCGCACCGGTCAGCGGATTCACGCGGTGCAGCGCGCCGCCCGAGCGCGACAGCACGTACAGCCAGCCCGTGCCGGGCACCGGATCCCACGCGATCGACACCATGTCGGGAACCGGCGACGCGAGCCGGATGCCGGTGACCACGCCCGTGGGCCCGAACGAGAACAGCGAGTCCGGATCGAGCGCGTCGGCGAACCACACGCGGCCCGCGGGACCGGCAGCCAGGTCCATCACGTCCACTTCGCCCGGATCGGGCACGACGAGCTTCTCGTTCTCGGCGGCAGCCGTGGAGAACGACCAGATCTCGTCGGGCCCGCTGAAACCCCAGTCGGTCACGAGCACGTCGCCGGGCGACACGTTCGGGCCGGCGAAGCCCTCGGGCGCGAAGCACATGCCCGCGGGGTCGTCGTCGCCGGCGTGGAAGCCCGTCACCCAGGCCGACGACACGCCGGCGGGTGTGCGCCGGTAGACGATGCCGCTCGCGTCCTCGCTCACGTAGGCGTTGCCCGCGGCGTCGTGGAGCAGCCCCGTGGGGTTGGTGTACGCCTGCAGCAGGGTGCCCGCGGCCGGCCCCGTCACGCTCCACAGACCGCCGCCGCCGCTCGCCGTGGAATCCACGAGCCCCTCCAGGTGACCGGTGGCGGGGTTCAGCGCCACGCTCTGGAGCCGCGAGAACGCGGTGACGTCGCACACGTACGGGCCCACCGGGTACACGTTCACGCGCGTGTCGGGATCCGCGCAGCTCGCGGACAGCCGCGCCACGTTGTCGATCCCGACGTTGTCGGTGCCGTTGAAGTACTCGACGCCGATGCGCATCTCGGTGACGTCGGCGACCAGGCCGGCCCAGGTGCCGCTCGTCACCGTCCACGCCGACTCGCGGATCGGGAACACGAAGCGCTTCCACAGGCGCGGCGCCGGCGGCAGGTCGCCGATCGCGATCGACGCGACCGCGGTGCCGCCGGGCCCCGACAGGCGCACCATCTCGGTCACGGTGTGCGCGCCGGACTGGGCGATCATGCGGACGTCCAGCTGCACGCGGCCGCTGCCGTCCAATGGCGACCAGTCGCCGAGAAACGCCGGTGGCGCGTACGCGTAGCTCGTTCCGGCGCCGTCGACGACTCGGCAGAACCCCAGCGTGTTGCCGCCGTCGCCGGGATTCGACGTGCCGCCGGTGCTCGAGAACGACCACGCGCCGAGCCCGGGCGCGTTGAACGTCTCGACGACGCACGGGTTGAACACGCGCGTCGGGTCGCGCGTGAGCACCACGTTGTCGATGCGGCAGTCCTCGTCCCCGCTGACGTATTCGCCCTCCACCAGCAACGACGTGACGTTCGCGAGCAGCGCCGACCACGTACCCGACTCGAGCACCCAGTCGGCGGGCGACAGCGACACCGAGTACCGAGTCCACGCCAGGTAGGGCGGCAGCACGTTCGTCACCGCGTGCGCCGCGCCCCCGGGGCCCTCGATGCGGAACAGCCACGGCTCCTGCACCGGCGTGCCGGAGAGCAACTGCAGCCACAGGTCCGTCGACAGCGAGTCCCCGGCACCCATGGCGCTCCAGTCGCCGAGGTAGCGCGCGGGGGCCACCGCGTAGTTGTTGTCGCCCGTCGCGAGGTCGTTCACGAACAGGCAGGCCCCGGGGTTTCCGGACGTGGCGCTCCACGTGGCGGCGTTGTCGCCGGTCACGGTCCAGCCGGCGAGCCCGGACGAGAAGTCGGTGACGACGGCGGCGTGGGCGGGGGACGCGAGACACAGCGCCGACAGCGCGACCGCGGCGAGGAGGATCGGCCGAGACGACATGGCAACTCCCGCTTGGCTCGAGTGGGGCCGAGGATTCGGCGCGCCCTTCGCCCCATCCGGAGCGGGGCTCCACGAGCCTAACGCGGGACGGCGGCACGAGCGCACGAGGAATCCGCGCGCGGCCCTCGCCCGATCCGTTACCTTCCCGTGCCATGCCCCGCCTGTCCGTGCTCCTCCCGGTGCGCAACGCGCGCCCGTGGCTGGATGCCTCGCTCGCCTCGCTCGCGCGCCAGGTGTTCCGCGACTTCGAAGTCGTGGCGGTGGACGACGGCTCCACGGACGGCTCCGGTGAACGTCTCGAATGGCACGCCGGGCGCGAGCCGCGGCTGCGGGTGATCCGCGGCGCGCACGCGGGCCTGCCCGCGGCGCTCGCCACGGCACTGCGCGCCGCGCGGGCCCCGTGGATCGCCCGGCACGACGCCGATGATCTCTCGCACCGCGAACGCTTCGCGATGCAGATGACGCACCTCGCGCACCACCGCCGCGTCGACGTGCTCGGCACGCGCGTGCGGCTGTTCGCGGATCGCGGCGCGCACGTGGGCGCCGGCATGCGCCGCTGGGTGCGATGGCACAACCGGCTGCTCGACCACGAGAGCCTGCGGCGCGAACTGCTGATCGACAGTCCGCTCGCGCACGGCACGGCGGTGATCCGGCGCGAGGCGCTGGACCGCATCGGCGGCTGGCACGAGCGCGGATGGGCCGAGGATCTCGATCTGTGGATCCGGCTGTTCGCATCCGGCGCGCGATTCGAGAAGCTGCCGGCGACGCTGTATGGATGGCGTCAGCATCCGGCGAGTTCCACGCACACGGATCCGCGCTACGCGATCGAGCGCTTCACCGCACTCAAACGCGAAGCCCTGTTCCACGGGCTGCTCGCGCACGGCCGCCGGGCGACGCTCGTCGGCACCGGGGCCAGTCTCGAACGCTGGCGCGCGGCGCTCGGTGACCGCGTGTCCGCCGTGCACGAGGCGCGGCGCGCGCACGTCCCCGCCCTGCGCGCGTGGTCGGCGCCGCTCGTGCTCGTGTTCGTGGCGGAGCCCGCACGGGCCGCGTGGCGGCTCGCGTTGAACACGGCGGGCTTTTCCGAGATGGCGGATTTCGTCTTCGTCGCCTGAGTCACGGCGGGATTCGTCACATTCCCTGTCGTATTCGTCACTGATATGCCAATCGATACGAATTCGGACTCGTCACGACATTCCGCGTTTGATTCCTCTGCATGTGTATGGCCTACTGCGCCGGCCCCACAGACACATTCCCCCGACAAGGAGGCAAGATGGCCAAGCGTGCTCGCAAGTCGTACACCGACGCGCAGCGCAAGGAGATCCTGGCGGCCGCCCAGAAGGAAGGCCTCACGGCGAACGACGTGCAGAAGAAGTTCGGCGTCACGCCGGTCACGTACTACTCGTGGCGCAAGAAGTCCGGAGTGACCGGACGCCGCGGACCCCGCCCCAGGAACGCCGCCACCGGCGGTGGAGATCTCGCCGAGCAGGTGCGCGCCGGCGTGCAGTCGCGCGTGCGCGAGATGCTGCCCGGCATCGTGCGTGAAGAGGTCGGCTCGTACCTCGATTCGCTGTTCGGCGCCGGCCCGCGCCGTGGACGCCGCCCGGGTCGCCCCCGAAAGAATATGTTGTGCTTCTCCCCCACCGACCGCGGGCGCGATGGCGCCCGCGTTCGGCCATTCCATCGCACCACGTCCGTGCCCCCCGCGCGGCCCCCTGTCACTCCTCCGGAGGCCCCGCCATGGTCCGCCTGCTCGTCCGCATCGTCCTCGCCCTCGTCGTCCTCGTGCTCCTGATCGCGTTCGGAGGTGTCGCGAACGGCTGGCGACTGCTCCAGGCCCGCCAGCCGAACCCGCTCTCACCGATCACCGCCGCGACGGACTCCGCGTCGCTCGCCCGTGGCGAGCACGTGGCCCGCATCGTCTGCGCGGGCTGCCACGCGCCCGATGGAGACCTGCCGCTCTCGGGTCGGAGCGAGAACTTCCTGCACGTGCCCGACGGCCCCACGTTCGGAGCGCTGCAGCCGCCGAACCTGACGCCGGGCGGCGTGCTCGCGCACCGCAGCGACGGCGAACTCGCCCGCGCGATCCGCGAAGGCGTCGGTCACGACGGGCGCCCGCTGCTCGTGATGCCGTCGGCGATGTTCCGCCGCATGAGCGATCGCGACGTCGCGTGCCTGGTCGGCTGGCTGCGCTCGCAACCGGCCGTGGACTCGGCGCGCACGGCGCGGCGACTGAACCCGCTCGCGTACGCCGTGCTCGGCTTCCGCGTGTTCGAGCCCAGCACGCAGGCGCCGCTGGCGGGGCCGGTCGCGGAACCGCCGCCGGGGCCGAACGCCGTGCACGGCGAGTACCTGTCGTGGATC
>JBGAOB010000063.1:0-1780 GCA_044222045.1 Candidatus Eiseniibacteriota bacterium | reverse complement strand
GGCCCGACCTGCGCGGCGGGCGCGAGGGACAGTTCGCGCCGATCGGCCCCGACCTCGGCGCGCTGTGCGCGGCGCACGACGTGGACGCGTTCGATCGTGCCGTCCGCGAGGGCATCTCGCCCACGAAGGGACGCGCGCTCGATCCCACCCGGATGCCGTACCCCACGTATCACCAGCTCGAGCGGGTGGAAGTCGAGGCGCTGTACGCCTACCTTCGCGGCCTCGCCTCCAGGTCCTGATTCGAACGCTTCACCCGGAGCTTCCCCATGAAGGCCGTCCGCCGCGCGCTGGTCGCGATCCTCCTGTCGTGCGTGATGCTCGCGATCGGCGCGGTGGCGGTGGGCGTGCGCGGCTGGCGAATGCTGCATCCGGGCGCGAGCGGGCTGACGTCCGGTCGCGTCGTCGCCTTCAGGCCGGAGGTGATCGCCCGCGGCGAGCATCTGGCGGCCGTCGCCTGCGCCTCGTGCCACAGCGGCGCCGGAAGGTCCGCGCTCACGGGCGGCGAGACCAACGCGATCGACGCGAGCCTCGGGCAGGTCTTCGCGCCGAACCTCACGCCCGCGGGCGTGATGAAGTCCTGCACCCGGGACCAGCTCGCCCTCGCGGTTCGAGACGGCATCGGCCGGGACGGGCGGCGCCTGCTCGGCATGCCAGCCGCCGGCGCCGCGTGGAGCGACGACGACATCGACGCGCTCGACGCCTACCTGCGGAGCGGGCCGGCGGTCGAGAGCCAGTCGCCGCCGCGCCGCGTGTCGCCGACGCTGGCGCTGCTGGCCGGCGCGGGCCGGCTGGACGTGAGCCCGCCACGCGACGGAGCGTCGTTCCCCGGGCCGCGCAGCGGCATGACACGTGATCACGGCCGTGCGCTCGCGGGCATGCTCGGCTGCACGACGTGCCACGGCGCGCGGCTGCGCGGCGGCCGGCGCGACGCGCTGGTGGCGCAGCCCGGCGGCGACCTGGCGGCGTTCGCCGCGCGGCACTCGCTGCAGGCGTTCGACGACGCGATGCGCCGCGGTGTCGGGCCCGACGGCACGGTGCGAGACCGCAGCCGCATGCCGTACGCGTCGTACCGCAGGCTCGACGACACCGAGGTCGGCGCGCTCTACACGTACCTGCAGTCGCTGGGCGACGCGCGCTGAGCGCGCGCCCCCCGGCCTACCTCGCGGTCGCGTGCACCGACGCCGCCGCGGCGTCGATCAGCCACGTGCCGCGACGCGCCATGCGGGCCGGCACCTGGAACACGTCCCCTTCCTCGGCGAGCGCCTTCGCCACGGCCGCGGCCTTCGATTCGCCCGAGGCGATCACGAGCAGCGACCGCGCCTCGTTCACGGCCCGCGGCGTGAGCGTCATCCGCTCGGCCGGCGGCTTCGGGCTGTCCCGCACCACGGCCACGTGCCGCAGCGTGTCGGCCACGAGCGGCGACCCGGGGAACAGCGACGCCACGTGCCCGTCCTCGCCCACGCCGAGCACCAGCAGGTCGAGCGGCTCCTTCAGCTCGCCCTCGTATTCGGCCGCCGCCCGGCCCAGTTCGGCCGACGCGGCGTCCATCGGCACGCAACGCGGCGCGCGCGCGCCGAGCGGCGCCAGCAGCACGTCGTGCACCATGCGGTAGTTGCTGTCCGGGTCGTCGAGCGCCACCGCGCGCTCGTCGGCGAACAGCACGGTCGTGCGCGCCCACGGGAACGCCTCGTGCGCGGGATCGTTCGCGAGCACGCGCAGCATCTCGCGCGGCGAGCGCCCGCCGGGGAGCGCGAGCCGAAACGTTCCGCGCGCCGCCACC
>JBGAOB010000062.1:0-18576 GCA_044222045.1 Candidatus Eiseniibacteriota bacterium | reverse complement strand
GGGCCGCGAGCCGCCAGGCGAGCGCGGCGCCCAGGCGCGTGCACTCGAGCCACGCCACCAGGAACGCCACCGCGAGCAGCGCCACCCACGTCCACGGCAGCAGGCCGACGCCCGCCGCGAGCACGCCGATCGCGGGCACGACCGCCGGCAGCGCCGACATCCGCGCCTCGCCGAGCAGGTGCTGGCCCACGGCCGCGGGCGGCAGCGGCAGTGCGAGCCACGCGGGGCCGGGCAGGCGGCGTGTCAGCCACGTTGCGGCGCCGGCGGCGAGCGAGCCCGCAACCAGCGCCAGCACCAGCAGCACCGCCGCCGCGAGTCGTGCCGCGGCCGCGACGCCGTGCAGCAGCACTTCGCCGTGCACGGGCAGGCGCGCCTGCCAGAACGAGAACCCCGCGGCGATCACCGCGAGCACGAGCAGCGCCACGCGCACGAACGGCTCGAGCGCGGCGAAGCGTCGGGCGATCAGTCGGCGCGAGAGGGTCGCGAAGGCGGGAGCGGCGGACGAAGGGCGGGTCATGCGTGGCGGGAGATTCTAGCCGGGACGCGCAGGCGACCGTGAGCCGAGAGTGTGGCCCGGCCCGGCGGGACCGGCGCGGTCGCCCGGCGCCCGCCTCGGGCGACGAGCGCGTTTTGCCGCGCCCCGGGTGCGGTGGCACCATGCGCCGCCATGTCCGGAACCACTCCCGTCGTGTGTTCGCCCGGCTATCGGTGCGATCTCGGCCTGCACGTGTTCCCGGTGGCCAAGTACGAGGGCGTGACCGACGCGTTGACCGCGTCCGGACACCTGCCGGCGTCGGGCCCCGTGACCCCGGCCGAGCCCACGCGCGCGCTGCTCGAACTCGCGCACGACGGCGAGTACCTCGACGACCTGCAGGCGCTGCGCTGGACGCCGCGCACGCAGTACTCCGAGATGCCGCTCTCGCGCGACGTGGTGGACGCGTTCGCACGCCACGCCAGCGGTACGGCGGCGGCCGCCGACCTCGCGCTGCGGCACGGCGGCGCCGTGCACGTGGGTGGCGGTCTGCATCACGCGTTCGCGGGGCACGCCGAGGGTTTCTGCTACTTCAACGACCTCGCGGTGGCGGCGCGTCACGCGCGGGCGTCGGGCCGAGTGGCGCGCGTGGCCGTGGTGGATCTCGACGTGCACCAGGGCAACGGCACGGCCGCGATCTTCCGCGACGACCCCGACGTGTTCACGCTGTCGGTGCACCAGGAGAGCAACTACCCGGTGCCCAAGGAGCGCAGCACGCTCGACGTGGGGCTGCCGGACGGGCTCGGCGACGACGGCTACCTGTCGGCGCTGGATGCCGCGCTCGAGCAGGTGTGGGCGTTCGCGCCCGGGCTGCTGCTGTACCAGGCCGGCGCGGACCCGTATCGCGACGACCAGCTGGGTGGGCTCGCGCTGACGTTCGACGGTCTCGAGGCGCGCGACCGTCGCGTGCTCGAGGGCGCGGCCCGACGGCGGATCCCGTACGTGGTCACGCTCGGCGGCGGGTACGCCCGGCAGTTCCAGGACACCGTTCGGATTCACACGACCACGTGCCGCGTCGCCATCGACGCGGCGCGGGAAGGCACGGGACCATGATCCAGGCGTGGGTGACGGGAGAAGGTGGTGGGCGCGCGCTGCCGATCGCCGAGGTGAAGGACGTGCTGGCCACGGGCGCGGCTTCGGCGTGGATCGACCTGGAGAGCGAGAACGAAGCCACCGTGCGCGAGGCCTTGAGCCCGCTCGGCGTGCATCCCCTCGTCTACGAGGACATGGTCGCCAACCTGAATCGGCCGAAGGTCGACGACTACGGCGAATACCTCTACCTGGTCGTGCACTCGGCGCGATGGGACAGCGGCGACGCGCGTCCGGTCCTGCGCGAGATCGACTTCGTGCTCGGACCGCGCCTGCTCGTGAGCTACCACGAGGGCGAGACGCGCTCCTGCACGGCGGCGCACGGGCTGATGGCGAAGCGCCCCGACCTGCTGGGTCGCGGGCCGGCGTACCTGCTCCACTACATGCTCGACGTGCTCGTGGACCACTGGCTGCCGATCGTGGACCGCATCGCCGACGAAGTCGACGAGCTCGAGGACCGGGCGTTCGAGGACGAGGGCCCCGCGATGCACGCGCGCATCCTGCGACTGAAGCGCGGCATCTCGGCGCTGCGCCGCATCGTGGGTCCGCAGCGCGACACCGTGCTGGCGCTGACGCGCGACGAGTTCCGCGCCGTGCCGGCCGAGATCCGCCCGTACCTGCGTGACGTGTACGACCGGCTCGCCCGCGTGACCGACCTGCTGGACTCGTTCCGCGACGAGATCGCCGCGCTGCTCGAACTGCACGTCTCGCTCACGTCGAACCGGCTGAACGAGGTCGTGAAGCGCCTGACGGTGATCGGGACGATCGGCCTGCCGCTGACGGTGGTGACGAGCTACTACGGCATGAACTTCCAGATGCGCGAGTACGCCTGGAAGAACGGCGAGTGGTTCGTCCTGCTGATGCTGGCCGTGACCGCCGCGCTCACGTGGCTGTATCTGAAGTGGCGCAAGTGGTGGTGAGGCCCGGGCGCACCTGTGGCGAGTCCGCGCGGGGCGCCGGGGGAGCCGAAAGTCCCGTTCGCGGGCACGCGGGATCGGTGCGTCATGGGAGCCGTGTTCCTGTCGTGAAGGCGAGACGCGCGAAGGAGTGGAACGCCTGTAGGGCCTGCGTCTCGTGATGCCGGAGCACAAGAGGGGGGGCCTCGCTCCGCGCTCGACCTGGTTTCACCCGGGCTGGTGAAGATCGAGCACCCTGCAGCTCCCTTTCCGCGGAGGTCGTGACGCCTTCACCGGTTCACCTCGCTCTGATCCCCGGCTTGTCGGCATCCAACGGCCCTCGTGCAGCGAACGAGGGCCCGGATCGGGTGAAAGCTCCCTGCCAAGGAGGTCTTTCTGCCCAGCTGCGCGCGAATTGTGTTTCCGCGCTTCCCCGGCTGTCAAGACCTCATCCGACGATCGCGCTCACCGAGGCCGGGTCGTGGTGCGTCCAGGGGCGCGCCGGGGCGCCGGAGTTTCGCGGCTCGGCCCCAGCACCTCGAGCGAGGCGTCGTCCACCCACAGCTCGCCCGGCGCCGGCACGTTCTTGATCACCCACACCCACACGAGATCGGCGTCGGAGGGGATGTCCCATTCGATCGTCGCCTGCTTCCAGTCGAACGAACCCGAGTACTGCTCGGTGCCCGGCGACTGCGCGCGGCCTTGCGGGCCGGTCGCGTAGAGCTTCAGGAAGCAGGTCGTGTCCAGGCTGTCGCCGCGCAGCCACGTGGAGAAGCGCACGTGCTTGCCGCGCAGCCGGCGGCCGTCGATCCACTGGCACACGCCCATGCGCGTGTTCACGAGCCCTTCGCGGGCGCCGGAGATGTGCATGCTCTGCGCCCCGCCGTGGAACTTTTCGCGGTCGGCGTCGATGCGCGCACCGTCGTACGGCGGAATCGAGAGCTCCCACAGCGACGTGGCGGCCTCGAACCCGGGATCGATGAGCACGTTCGCTCCCACGGGCGCTGGCGCGACCGGCCGCGCGGGCTCCAGCGTCAGCGACACGTCGTCGTAGAGCACCTGGCCCGTGCCCATGATGCCGAGCCGGATGGCCACGGAGTTCGCGCCGGGCGGCACGTAGGCGCGCACTTCGCGCTGCACCCAGTCGGTGCGCGCGTCCTCGAAGTACAGGCGCCCCCAGCCCACGTCCATGATCGGGTCGTCGATCCGCGTGATGTCGAGCCGTTCGCGCGCCTCGTCGCGGCTCACGTTCCAGACTTTCGACATCTTGCCCACCGTGTCGCGGAACACGAGCGCCGCCACGTAGGCGCGGCCCGAGAGCCCGTTGCTCCGCGTCCACACGCGCAGCACGGCCTCGCGGCCCCACGCCTCGCGCCCCACGACCACTTCCTGCCCCCAGTAGTGGGCGACCGGCGTCCACTCGCTCATGTTGGCGATGTTCACGGACCACTGGCCCGAGCGCACGTTCACGCTGTCGCGCCCGAAGAACACCGTCGGCAGCCCGGACTCCGAGGTGCGAACAGGGCGACCAGCGCCCACGAGACGACCAGGGCGCGGAGACGGAAGCGAGCGGGCATGGGGTTCCTGAGTGTCGGTGGGGGGAGGAGCACATCCGAGAGACAGGCGGGAAGTATCCGGGCCCCGCGTCGGGCCGTTCAAGCAAAAGGTTTGTGCATGCGGGCCCCCGCTGGCGGCGCTCGACGGGCTCGGGATAGCCTCGCCGGCTCACGAGCCCCACCGGAGCCGCGCCTTGTCCGACTGGTTCTTCACATCCGATCTGCACGGGCAGTCCGACCTCTACGAGCAGGTGCTCGGCCAGGCGGTCGCGGGGCGGGCCCGCGCCGTGATCCTGGGCGGCGACCTCGGCCCCCACGCCACGGGCTCGCCCGGCGTGCGCTACCAGCGCCTGTTCCTCGAGGGCTTCCTCGTGGAGTTCGCGCGGCGGCTGCGCGAAGCGCTGCCGGCGGCCGAGCTGCTGCTGCTCATGGGCAACGACGACTGGCGCGCGAACGAGGACGTGCTCGAACGGCGGCACGGCGAGCTGTGGCGGCTCGTGCACGATCGCGTGGTCGAAGTGGACGACGTGCGCGTGGCGGGTTGTTCGTGGGTGCCCATCACGCCGTTCCTGATCAAGGACTGGGAGCGCTGGGAGGACGGCGCGCAGGAGGCGCCGACGCGACTGGAGGGTTGGGTCAGCGAAGGGGGCGCCGTCCAGGCACACCGGTTCGACCCGGAGCGCCGCACGCCCACGATCGCCGACGCGCTGGAGTCGCTCGCGGCCCGCTCGGCGCCGCGCGAGACGATGTACGTGCTGCACTCGCCGCCGCGCGACACCGCGTGCGACCGCACGCATCGCGGACACCACGTGGGTTCGCGCGCCATCCGCGCGTTCGTGGAGCGCCACCAGCCTCCGCTCGTGCTGAGCGGACACATCCACGAATCCCCGCGGATCTCGGGCGACTGGCGCGATCGGGTCGGCGAGGCGGTCGTCGTGAACCCGGGGCAGTTCGGGACGCCGCGCCTGTGCGGCGTGTGGTTCGATCCCGCGCGGCCGGCCTCGACGCTCCGCCACACGATCTTCGCGTCGGGCTGACGCGCCCACCGCGTCACGCCCTCGCAAACACGCGTCGCGCCCGGGCCCGGGCCGGGGTTTCGGCTCGAATCCCCGGGGGCCCCGGGCCGATCCAACCCATCGACGGGCCTTCCGCTCCCGGCGCGGCGCGCGCACGCGACGCTCCGGTACCGTCCGCGGCGCTTCCGGCTGGCGGTCGCGGAATCGTCCGGGCTACGATCTCGTCGCCGTTCCCCGGTATCGCCGCTCCACCCGAGAGGTGTGCATGCGTCTGCGTGTTGGTGTTCTCGCGCTGCTCCTGGGCAGCCTGCTCCTCGCCGCGTCGTCCCACGCGCAGTCCGTGCAGTGGCGCGACTGGAACGGCGGGCTCAAGGCCGCTTCGGCCACGGGCAAGCCGGTGCTGGTGGACTTCTACACGGACTGGTGCGGGTGGTGTAAGCGCATGGACCGCGAGGTCTACTCGCGGCCCGAAGTGCGCGAGTACCTCGGCAAGCGCTTCGTCACGGTGAAGCTGAACGCCGAAGGCGGCCAGCCGGCGACCTACGAAGGTCGCAGCTACACGGGACGCACGCTCGCGGCGCGTTTCGAGGTGACCGGCTTTCCGACCACCGTGTTCCTGCGCCCGAACGGCGAGAAGCTCGTGAACGTGCCGGGCTACCTGCCCGCCGACCGCTTCCTGCTGCTGCTGCGCTACATCGGCGACGGTCACATGGATCGCGGCGTCAGCTGGGACGACTTCCTGAAGCAGTCCAAGAGCTGAGCGCGCACGCATGAGCCTGCTCGCCGGCACGCACCTGCTCGCGGTCGACACCGAGACCACGGGCATGAGTCCCGCCGACGGGCATCGACTGGTCGAGGTGGCGCGCGTCGCGATCGTGGACGGCCGCGTGGGCGACACGTGGTCCAGCCTGATCCGACCGGGCCGCCCGATCCCCGAGGACGCCTCGCGCGTGCACGGCATCACCGACGCGATGGTGGCGAACGCGCCCGACTCGGCGACCATCGCGCGTGAGCTGCGCGCGGCGTGCGCGGACCTGCCGCTGGTGTTCCACAACGCGCCGTTCGACCTGCCGTTCCTGATCGCGCTGTTCCGTGAAGGAGGCGCGCCGCCGCTGATCAACCCCATCGTCGACACGCTCGGTCTCGCGCGCGGCCTGCTGGGCCCGGGCGGCAACGCGCTCGGCGCGCTCGCGCGCAAGTTCGGGCTGCCGGTGGAAACGGCGCATCGCGCACTCGGCGACACGCTGACCACCGCGCGGTTGTTCCTGGTGCTCGCGGAGCGATGGGAACGCGAGAAGGGCGTGCGCTCCGTGGCGGAGCTGGCGGCGGTCAGCCTCGACGTGATGCGCGCCACCGCGCGCCGCTGACGCGCGCCACCCGTTTGACGCGGGCCGCGCCGCGTGAACAATGCGTGCATTCCGCATTGGCCGAGTCCGAGCCCGCGCGTCGCGCGGGCCTGTTCGCAAGGAGACCGCATGACCACGCTGGCCGTTCCCGAGGTGGGCCAGGAAGCACCCGACTTCAAGCTGAAGGGGCCCGGGGGCGCGTTCTACACGCTCTCGGAGTACCGCGGCGAGCGCCCCGTGGTGCTGGTGTTCTATCCGCTCGCGTTCTCGCCGGTGTGTTCGCACCAGTTGCCCGACCTGCAGTCGCACATCCACCGCTTCGAGGCCGTGGGTGCGCAGGTGTTCGGCATCAGCGTGGACAGCCACTACGCGAACGCCGCGTTCGCCGACTCGCTCGGGCTCACGTTCCCGCTGCTCTCCGACTGGAAGCACGAGGCCAGCCGCGCGTACGGCATGCTGGTGCCGGAAGCCGGACTGAGCGGCCGCGCGCTGTTCGTGATCGGCAAGGACGGTCGCCTGCTGCATCGCGAGATCAGCGAGAACATGGGCGACCTCGCGCACGTCCCGAGCGTGGAACGCGCGCTCGCCGCACTGTCGGGCTGAAGTCGGAGCGGGGCGCCTCGCGGGCGCCCCGGTGCGAGACGCCATGCAGCGGCACCAGGCCACCGTGCTCGTGGTGGACGCCGACAGCGCCGAATCCCGCGCGCTGGTGGCGGCGCTGCGCGGTCGCGAATTGAACGTCCTGCACGCGCACGACGGCGAGAGCGCGCTGAACGTGATCGACAAGCTCGGCGCGCTCGAGGGACTGGTCGTGGCGCTGTCGGGTCCGCGGCTGAACGGGGCCACCGTGCTCGACCACGCGCGCGCCGCGCATCCCGACGTGTGCGCGATCGTGCTCGTGGACGGTGGTGCGCTGGACCGCGGCGTCGAGCAGATGCGCGCCGGCGCGGCCTCGGCCGAGACGCGGCCCGTCCATCCCGGCAAGGTCGCCGCGTTGCTCGAGCGCGGGTTCGCGCAGCAGGCGCTGGCGCAGCGCGTGGAGGAGATGCAGGCCGAACTCTCGGGCCGCGGCGGCATCGCCGGCCTGCGCGTGGGTTCGCCGGCGATCCAGCGCGTGGCCGACCAGATCTCGCACGTGGCCGCCACGCGCACGCCCGTACTGATCGAAGGCGAGAACGGCACCGGCAAAGGCGTGATCGCGCGCACGATCCACTTCTCCGGCCCGCGCCGTCACGAGCGCTTCGTGTGGATGGCGTGCGGCGCGCTGGCCGGCGACGCGCAGGAGGCCGAGCTGTTCGGCGACGACCGCGACGGCGCCGCGCGCGCGGGCCGCCTCGAACTGGCCGACGGCGGCACGCTGTTCCTGGACGACGTCACGCGGCTGTCGCCCGACGCGCAGCTGCGACTGCTGCGCGCGATCCAGGACCGCGTGTTCGAGCGGCTCGGCGGCGGCGCGACGCGCTGCGCGCCGACGTGCGGCTGATCGCGTCGTCGCCGGTGCCGCTGGCGGGCGAGGTCGCCGCCGGCCGGTTCCGCGACGACCTCGCGCGGCGGCTCTCGGCGGTGCGCGTGCAGGTGCCACCGCTGCGCGAACGGCTCGACGACCTGCCGGTGCTCGTGCAGGCGTTCGTGCGCGAGTTCGGCCGCACGCACGGCCGTCGCGTGGCCGGCGTCACGCGCGGCGTGCTGGAGCGGCTGCGCGAGTACGACTGGCCGGGCAACGTGCGCGAGCTGAAGAACGTGGTCGAGGACATGGTGCTGGTGACCCCGTCCCGGCAGCCGGTGGACCTGTCGGCGCTGCCGCTCCGGCTGCGCGGCGACCCCGGGCGCGTCGAGCAGGTGGCGTGGGCGCCGGGCACCACGCTGGAGGAGGCCGAACGGCAGCTCGTGGCGGCCACGCTGCGCCACGCCGAGGGGGACAAGCGCCGCGCCGCGGCCATGCTGGGCATGGGCTTGCGGACGCTCTACCGCAAGATCGAGCAGTACGGGCTCGGCTGAAGCGCCCCCGCGCCCGGGGCTGCGGCCGGCGCGCCCGGAGCGAGGCCCGCCGCGCCCTCAACTCCCTGTCCCCCCGGGCCGATAACGGCCGCGTCCGAAGTTTCCGACGGAGGGATCCGATGGGAAGCGCTGAGCCACTCGACCCGCAGGATGAAGGGACGCGTCCGACCGACGCGGCTCCTTCGCGCGCGGATTGGCTCTGTGGTCCGGAGGAAGGCCTCGAGGCCGAGCGCGAACGTCTCGGGGAGTCCGCGGCGTCGATTCCGGCGCCGAAGCTGATTCGTCCCGGTGGCGGGGAAGGCGCGGTGCCGCCGCCGCCGGCGCGCGTCACGCCGCGGCCGCTCTCGCCTTCGCCGGTGGCAGGACCTGCCGCCGCGCCCGCGCCGATCCAGGCGCCGATCGCCCCCGGACGCACCGATCCCGACGCGATGCCGCTCGACACGCCGCAGGCGTGGACCGCCGCGGCCAGCAGCGTGCCGCGACTGCGGCGCGAGGAGCGCGCGCGCCCCGCCGCGATCGAGACCATGCGCGGCGAGTTCCCGATGGACGACGTCGACGAGCGCCGCTCCGGCGAGCCCGCCGCGGCTGCGCCCGCCGCGCCCGAAGTGACGGTGGTCGCGCCGAGCGAGTTCCAGGTCGCCGAGAACGTGGTGTGGTGGAAGGCCGCGCTCGAGCTGCTGCGCACCAACCGCATCGCGCAGCTCTGCGCCGGCGGGGTGGTGCTGGTGCTGATCACGCTCGCGCTGATGCCGCGCGGACCCAAGAGCATGCCCGTGAAGGACATTCGCGCGAACGCCCAGCGCTGGGACGGCGTCGCCGTGCACGTGCGCGGCCGCGTGGGTGAAGTCTTCCCGGTGGGCGGCGGATACGCCTACTACCTGGTGCAGGGCCGCGACACGATCGTGGTGTTCACGCGCGCGAACGCGCCGAACGTGCGCAGCACGGTGAGCGTCAACGGCACCGTGAGCACCGGGGTGCTCGACGGGCAGACGCGCGTGGCGATCTTCGAGGAAGACCGCTAGCGCACCTGGCCCGCCCCGCCATCGCCCCGCCGCGCCCTCGCGCCGCGGGGCGATCGCATGTCGGGGCCGCGAGCACGCCGCTCCGGGCCGGAGCGCCGTGCGGGCGGACGTCTAGACCTGCGAAACGCCCTTGCCATTATGGCAATCAGCGGGTCCGTTCGAGGCGGCGATGAAGGCGGCTTTCGCGGCTAAACCGCCATGATTCAAGCAGTTGACACCTTTGGCAATTGCATGGCTTGACCCACCTTGCGCGTACGCCGATTGTGCGGACCGCGATCGCGTCGCAGCTTGGTTCCAGCCCCTGGCGCGCGATCCGTTCACCACCCACTGGTTGCCGCGGCCGCAGCGCACCGCGCGCGCCGCGCCACATAGGAGGAACCGCATGAACGTCCAGCCTCTGGCCGACCGGATCCTGGTTCGCCGCATCGAGGAGCAGGAGACCGTGCGTGGCGGGATCATCATTCCCGACACCGCCAAGGAGAAGCCGCAGGAGGGTGAAGTCGTGGCCGTGGGCCCCGGCCGCCTGACCGAGGACGGCAAGCGTGTGACGCCCGAAGTGAAGAAGGGCGACCGCGTGCTGATCGGCAAGTACAGCGGCACCGACGTGAAGATCGACGGCAACGAGTACGTGATCCTGCGCGAGGACGACGTCCTCGGCATCCTGCGCTAGACGATTGCGCTGACGATCCGGCACGCGCGAGCCGCGGCGACGCGGCGGCGCACGACCCGGTCCCACACATACATCAGGAGGCAGCATGGCAGCGAAGCAGTTGCTCTTCAGCGAGCAGGCCCGCGCCGAGATCCTCAAGGGCGTCGAGACGCTCGCCAAGGCCGTGAAGGTGACGCTCGGACCCCGCGGTCGCAACGTGGTGCTCGACAAGAAGTGGGGCTCGCCCACCGTCACGAAGGACGGCGTGAGCGTGGCCAAGGAGATCGAGCTCGACGATCCGTACCAGAACATGGGCGCGCAGATGGTGCGCGAGGTCGCCAGCAAGACGTCGGACGTGGCCGGTGACGGCACGACGACCGCCACGGTGCTCGCCGAGGCCATCTTCAAGGAAGGCTTGAAGAGCGTCACCGCCGGCAGCTCGCCGATGTACATCAAGCGCGGCATCGACAAGGCCGTGGTGGCCGTGGTGGACGAGCTGAAGAAGCTGTCCAAGCCGGTCAAGGACAACAAGGAGATCGAGCAGGTCGCCAGCATCTCCGCGAACTCGGACACGATCATCGGCAAGATGATCGCCGAGGCCATGGACAAGGTCGGCAAGGACGGCACGATCACCGTGGAAGAGGCCCGCTCGGTCGAGACCACGCTCGACGTGGTCGAGGGCATGCAGTTCGACAAGGGCTACATCTCGCCGTACTTCGTGACCGAGAAGGACACGATGGAGGCGGTGCTCGAGGACGCGTTCATCCTCCTGTACGAGAAGAAGCTGTCGAACATGAAGGACCTGCTGCCCGTGCTCGAGAAGATCGCGCAGCGCGGCAAGCCGCTCATGATCATCGCCGAGGACGTCGAGGGCGAGGCGCTGGCCACGCTGGTGGTCAACAAGCTGCGCGGCACGCTGCAGGTGTGTGCGGTGAAGGCGCCGGGCTTCGGTGACCGCCGCAAGGCCATGATGGAGGACATCGCGGTGCTGACCGGCGGCAAGGTCATCACCGAGGACCTCGGCATCAAGCTCGAGAACACGAAGGTCGAGGACCTGGGCAAGGCCAAGCGCATCGTGATCGACAAGGAGAACAGCACGATCGTCGAGGGCGCCGGCAAGAAGGCCGACATCCAGGGCCGCATCGGTCAGATCAAGAAGGAGATCGAGGACACGACCTCCGACTACGATCGCGAGAAGCTGCAGGAGCGTCTCGCCAAGCTGGCCGGTGGCGTGGCCGTGATCAACGTGGGCGCGGCGACCGAGACCGAGATGAAGGAGAAGAAGGCTCGCGTCGAGGACGCGCTGCACGCCACGCGCGCGGCCGTCGAGGAAGGCATCGTCCCGGGCGGTGGCACGGCGTACATCCGCTGCCAGAAGGCCCTGGAGACGCTGGTCGGCACGCTCGAGGGCGACGAGAAGGTGGGCGTGAACATCGTGAAGCGCGCGCTGGAGCAGCCGCTGCGCACGCTGTGCGAGAACGCCGGTCTCGAAGGCTCGGTCGTGGTCGAGCACATCAAGAAGGAAAAGAAGACGACCGGTTTCAACGTGGACACGGAGCAGTACGTGGACATGTTCGACGCGGGCGTCATCGATCCGACCAAGGTCACGCGCACGGCCCTGCAGAACGCCGCTTCGGTGGCGGGCCTGCTGCTGACGACCGAGGCGCTCGTCACGGAGATCCCGGACAAGAAGAAGGCTCCGGCGGCTCCGGGCGGTGGCGGTGGCTACGGCGGCGAGGACTTCTGATCGTCGGCCGAACCGAAGGCAGTACGCAGCACGCACGCGGCCCCGGGGATGGATCCCCGGGGCCGCGCGGCGTTTCGGGCGGTGGTGGCGGTCGACGGATCACGCGAGTCGGGACGCCGTGTCGGAGTGCGGCGGTCGCCCGGCGGGCGGATGGGTCGCCGGCTCTGCACGCTCCGGCCACTTTTCCTCGCGCGCGCCGGCCGCGATGATGCGGGCACGGAGGTGCCATGCACGACCTGGACTGGGTGGAGGAGTTCCCCGCGGCGATCACCGTGTGCGATCCGCAGGGGATCATCCTGGCGATGAACGACCGCTCCGCGCTCACGAACGCCGCCGACGGTGGACGGGCGCTGATCGGCACGAACGTGCTCGACTGCCATCCCGAGCCGGCGCGCACGCAGCTGGCCGAGATGCTCGCGAGCGGACGGAAGAACGCCTACACGATCGAGAAGCAGGGCGTGAAGAAGCTCATCTTCCAGTCGCCGTGGTACCGGGGCGGCGCGTACGCGGGCTTCGTGGAACTGTCGCTCGAGATCCCGTTCGAGCTTCCGCACTTCGTGCGCGGCGGCTGACGGCGCGCACGCGACCAGGCGCGGCGGCGTGCTCCGCCACCGCGCCTTCGCCGCCACGCGCGATCCGCGTCAGCGGCTCACCGCGCCACCGCCACGCGCCGCGTGAGCGCGCGCCCCGCCGCGCTCAGCCGCACGAGGTACACGCCCGGCGCGAGCGCATGCCCCGCGTCGTCGCGAGCGTCCCAGCGCAGCACGTGCGCACCCGCCGCATAACCTCCGTCCACCGGCGTCGCCACGCGGCGCCCCGTCACGTCGAGCACGTCCACGCGCACGGCGCCCGCCACCGGGAGCGTGAACGCGAGCCGCGCCGCATCGCGCACCGGGTTCGGCGACGGCGCGGCGAAGTCCAGCGCGAACGTCGCGTCGCTCGCGCCCGTGGTGCCCGCGGGAACCAGCGTGGCGGGAGCCGACTCGTTGCCGTGCACGTCCACCGCGGTGAGCTTGTAGATCCACGGCGCGCCCGCCGGGTCGAGCCAGTCCGTGTCCGCGGTGAACGCGATGCGATTGGCTTCCGACGGCACGAACGACACGCTGCCGCCGCGATACAGCCGGTAGCCCGCGAGGTCCGCCTCGCCGTTCGCGTTCCAGTCGAGCGTGGTCTGCGCGCCCAGGTACTGGCCCGTGAACGGCGCGGGCGTCGCCGGCGCGAGGTTGTCCACCGAGTAGCCCGAGTCGGGCGCCGAGTACCAGCGATCGGCGCCCACTGCCGTGCTCGAGCGCGCCTCGACCATGAACGCGGTGCGCCAGTTGCCGGCGGCGCCCGAATCGCTCGTGGTGCTGGCGATCATGCTGTACGCGGGCAGGATCGCCGCCGTCTGCGTGCCCACCAGCTCCCACGCGTAGTCGTTCGACGCGAACGGCAGCACCAGCCGCAGCCCCTTCGCGGCGGCCTCGTCGGGATCCGTGGTCGTGCCACGCACCGCGGCGCCGCCCTTCGCCAGCGCCTGCGGCGCCGAGCGCCACAGCCGGTACTCGACCACGCCGTACGTGGGATCGGCGTCGAGCCAGCTCGCGCTCCACGACACCTTCACGCGCCCGCCCTGGTCCCCGGGCACGTCGCGCACGCTCGTGATCGCGGCGGCCGGGTCGCCCAGCTGCCCGAAACGATCCACGCGCTGCGCGTAGACGTCGGAGCCGTTCGCGATTACGCGCTGGTCCGCCCACACGGCGACCGCGCCGCCGCGGCCGTCCGCCACGAGCCCGACGCCGGTTTGCGGGTTGGCCGCCGTCGAGACGGCCACACCGTTCGCGGTCCACTGCACGACGCCGTTCGAGCCGACCCGCTGCGCATAGACATCGGGGTGTCCGAGCCCGCGGTAGTCCTCCCACGCGACGATCGCACCACCGGCGCCGTCGCTCGCGATCGCGATCAGCCCCTGAGTCGCCGCCGCGGTCGTCACCGCGACGCCGGTCGCCGTCCACAGGGCCGTGCCGGTCGCGTTCAACCGCTGCGCGTAGACATCGTCGTTGCCGCTCCGATAGTCGTCCCAGAAGAAGATCGCCCCTTGTGAGCCGTCCGACACGAGCTGGGGAAACCCCTGCGGGCCGGGGTTCGTGCACACGAGGCGGTTCTCGTAGAGCCCCACCCCGTCGGCGCCGTATCGCCCGGCGAGGATGCGGCTGTCGCCGGCGCTGAGGTCGTCCCACGCCAGGATCACGCCGCCGGCGCCGTCGGAAATCGCCTTCGGCTCGCCCTGAGGGCCGGTCAGCTGGCTCACGCCGATGCCACCGTTCGTCCACTGGTAGCTCATGGCCCCGTTCAGGTGCTGCGCGTAGACATCGCTCGTGAGGAACGAGCCCGGGCGGGCGTCGGTCCACGCGACGTACGCGCCGCCGGCGCCGTCGGGCGCGATCGTGGGTGCGGCCTGGTCGTTTGCCGCCAGGCAGACGACCGAACCGTTGGGCGCTCCGAGGATCGTGCCGGCCGCCGTGACGCGCTGCGCGAAGATGTCGTAGTTCGTTCCGCTCCCGAAGTCCTCCCACGCGATCACCGCGCCGCCAAAGCCGTCGGCCGCGATGCACGGGTGGCGCTGGATCTGCGCGAAAGCGCACACGGCGACGCCGTTCGCGGTCCACTGGACGACCCCGTTCGCATTCACGCGCTGAGCGTAGATGTCGGTGTTGGCGCCCACGCGCGCGTCGACCCATGCGACGATCGCGCCGCCCGCGGAGTCGCTGCAGGCCACGAGCTGGGTCTGGTCGCCCGTGGCCGTGCACACCGGCACGCCGGAAGCCGCCCACCGCGTGCTGCCGCCGGCGTCGATCCGTTGCGCGTACACGTCGTACGCCCCGTTGCGGGCGTCCTGCCAGAAGACGATCGCGCCACCGGCGCCGTCGGGCACGGCCACGGCGCCGGTCTGCGCGGCGGCCCGCGCGATCACGGGCACGTTGATGTTGGGGTCGTGTGGCCACGCCGCCCGGGCGGACGCGGGGCCGACGAGAGTGAGCGCGATGGCGGCGAGAACGGCGACGACGAAGCGGGTGGGCATGACATCCTCCGGAATCGGGCCGGAATCCGGCTCGACAGGCGATACCGGAAACGCGGCGGGCAGGGCTCGCGAGCCGGGGGGCGGGTGCAAGCGAGCACCCGGCAACGTGTTGTAACACAGGGGGTCGGGCTTTTCGCCCTTGCGGCCCCCGGGGCCTGTCCCAGTACCTTGATCGGCGATGATCGCCCCCCTGCAGCTGGCCGAACTGGTCACCCGGTCCCGAACGGGTGACGCCGTTTCCACCGACCGCCTGTTCCAGCTGCTCTACGACGAGCTGCTGGGCGTGGCGCATCGGCAGCGCCTGCAGTGGAACGGCGACTTCACGCTCGACACGCGCGCGCTGGTGCACGAGAGCTACTTCAAGTTCGTGAGGCAGGATGCGTCGCGCTGGGCGGATCGCCGGCACTTCCTGTCGGTGGCCGCGCGCGCGATGCGGCAGGTGCTCGTGAACTACGCCGAACGCCGCCGGGCCGCCAAGCGCGGCGGCGGCGCGCCGGACACCACGCTGCGTACCGACGCCGCCGGGGCACCCGACATCGCCGACGACATCCTGGACCTGCAGGAGTCGCTCGAGCGTCTCGCCGCCGAGCATCCGCGGCTCGCGCAGGTGGTGGAGATGCGCTTCCTCGTGGGCCTCTCGGTGGAGGAGACCGCGGAAGCGCTCGAACTGTCCGAGGCGACGGTGAAGCGCGACTGGGTGTTCGCGCGCGCGTGGCTGTTCGACGACCTTCGCGGAGGAACGTCGTGAGCTCCGACGCTCCCGGCGCCGAGGGTCGCGCCCAGCGCATCGAGGCGCTGTTCCACGAGCTGGCCGATCTTCCGGCGGCCGAGCGCGAGCCGCGGCTGGCGGCGGAGAGCGCCCGCGACCCGGAACTCGTCTCGCGCGTGCGCGCGCTGCTCGCCGCCGCCGCCGAAGCCGAGACGTTCTTCGCGGCGCTGCCGTCGCGCATCGAGTCGGCGCAGGGCGGTGACGCCGGCTCCGACCTGCGCGGCCGTCGCGTCGGCGCGTACGTGATCGACGAGCTGATCGGTCGCGGCGGCATGGGCGCGGTGTACCGCGCGCACCGCGCGGACGACCAGTTCGAGAAGTCGGTGGCGATCAAGCTGGTGCCGATGGGCCTGCTCACGGCGAGCGCGCGGGAGCGGTTCCGCCGCGAGCGCCAGCTGCTCGCGCGGCTCGAGCACCCGAACATCGCGCGGCTGCTGGACGGCGGCGTGCTGGAGGACGGCACGCCGTACCTGGTGATGGAACTGGTGGAGGGGCTGTCGCTCGACCGGTGGTGCGACGAGCACCGGCTGGACGTGCGCGAGCGGGTGAAGCTGCTGCTGCCGGTGCTGGACGCCGTGCAGCACGCGCACCAGGGGCTGATCCTGCACAGCGACCTGAAGCCGGACAACGTGCTGGTGTCGGAGCGTGGCGAGGCGAAGCTGCTGGACTTCGGCATCGCGCGCACGTTCGACGAAGCGGCGTCGGAGGGCACGCTGACACGCCACGCCTCGCCGCTCACGCCGGCGTTCGCGAGCCCGGAGCAGCTGCGAGGCGGCGCGCTGACCACGTCGAGCGACGTGTACTCGCTGGGCGCGATGGCGTACGCGGTGCTGACCGGGACGCGACCGTACGACGTGACGGGCAAGTCCACGGCGGAGATCGAACGGCTGGTGGCGGAGCAGCCGCCCGCCGCGCCCAGTGCGAAGGCGCCCGTCGAACATGCCGCCGCGCTGCGAGGCGATCTCGACACGATCGTGCTGCGGGCGATGCAGAAGGAGCCCGGCCGGCGGTACGCGTCGGCCGCGGCGCTCGCCGACGACCTGCGAGCGCACCTCGACGGTCGGCCGATCGCGGCGCGACGCGACAGTGCGAGCTACGTGTTCTCGCGGTTCGTGCGCCGGCACCGTGCGGTGGTGAGCACGGTGGCCGCCGCGCTCGTCGTGCTCCTGGGCGGGGCGGCCGCGTGGACGATCCAGTCGCAGCGGCACGCGCGCGAGCTTTCGCTGGCGCTGGATCGCGCCGAGCGGGAGACGCGGTTGGCGAAGACCACCGCGCGTTTCCTGCAGGACGTCTTCGAGTCCGTCGATCCCGACCGCGCCAGGGAGGGCGGCCCCACGGCCGCGGAGCTGGTCGAACAGGGCACGCGACGCATGCACGCCGAACTGGCCACGCAGCCCGACCTGCTGATTCCCATGGCGCGCGTGCTCGCGAGCATCCAGGCGAAACTCCGGCGCCCCGACCGGGCCATTCCATTGATCGACGAGGCGCTCGCCGCGTATGGGCGCATGCCGGAAGTCGACTCGCTCGAAGTGGCGTCCGACCTCGAAACGCGCGCGTCCTACATGCGCAGCCTGAGTCCCGACTTCCTGCCCAGCGACAGCCTGCTGGCGCTGGCCATGCGCACGCGCCTCCGGCACGCGAAGGACTCCACCGGCATCGCGCCGGCGGTGCTGTTCCAGGCGCAGGGAGCGATCGAGTCCGGTGCGTTCACGCGAGCCGACACGCTGCTGCGTCTCGCGGGCCCGTGGCTTCGGCGCAGCGCGCGCGTGGATTCGCTCACGGTGTCGGGCCAGCTCAGCCTGCAGTCCCTCGTGGCCGCGCAGCTGGGCCGCGCGGCGGAGGCCGAGAGCCTCGCGCGCGCGAGTCTCCTCTGGAGCGAGCGCATCCTCGGCCCCGATCATTCGGGCGTGGCGGTGAAGCGGATCCGGCTGGGCGAGGCCCTGATCGCCCGGCAGGATTTCGCGGCCGCCATCCCCGTGCTGCAGGACGCGAGTCGGCAACTCACGGCGATCTTCGACGACAGCCATCGCGGCGTGCTGCGTGCGGAGGACGACCTGGGCCAGGCCTACATGGGCCTGGGTCGCTACGAGGAGGCCCGGCGCCACCTCGAACACAACCTCGAGGTCACGAACCGCAAGTACGGACCCGAAAACGTCTTCACCCGGAGCGCCCACAACACGCTCGGCCTGGCCTTCGCACTCGACCACCGCTACGGCGACGCCGTCCGTCACTACGAACGGTCGCTCGCGGGCGTGGAGACGGGCCAGCGTCCCGTGATCGGAAGCGAGCAACGCGTGCTGGGCAATCTCGTCGGGGCGCTGCTGTCCGACGGCCAGCTGGTGAAGGCGGAGCGCTGGCTCGACATCGGCGAGCGGATCCTCGCGCAGATGCCCGAGCCCGAGGCGCGGGAGCGAGCCACGTTCGAGCTCGCGCGCGCGCGGCTCGCGCACGCGCGCGGGCAGTGGGCCGCGGCCGAGCAGGGCTACCGCAGACTTCTCGACGCGCGACGCGCGATGTATCCCGCGGAAAGCGAATTCGCGAAGGCGGTGGAGTTCCACCTCGGTCGGTTCCTCGCGGACCGGGGGCGAGGGGCCGAGGCCGAGTCGCTGCTCACGAGCGCGCTCGACCACTACGAGCGAAGCCTCGGTCCCGACGATCCACTCACCGCGCGTGCCCGCGTCCAACTCGCGAGTGCGCGCCTCTCCGCCGGGCGTCGTCCCGACGGCGAAGCGCCGCTGAAGCGGGGGCTCGAGTCGCTCCGGCGCCGACTGCCCGAAGGTCACCCGTTCCTGCGCGAGGCCCGCGACGTGGAACGCCGCTTCGGCGCGACCGCCGCCGCCGCGGAGCCCGGGACGGCGGCGCGCTGACACGCGCGGGCGGGCGCGACGCGCGGGG
>JBGAOB010000061.1:0-18601 GCA_044222045.1 Candidatus Eiseniibacteriota bacterium | reverse complement strand
CCCCGGACACCACGATCACGCTCGGTGGCCCCGGGGCCACAGCCGCAACGCCGGCCTACTACGTCGGTCCCGGCCTTCCGAAGGCCTGGTACGTCGCCGCCACCGGTGGACCCGACCCGCTCGAACTGCGCGTGCGCGGCACCGCCGTGTGGATGCTGCCCTACGGTTTTCGCGCCGATCGCCGGGTGAAGATCGAGCGCTCGGGCGGTGGCGATGCCACGTTGATCATGGTCGCCGGGCCCAACCAGGGCACGCTCGACCAGGTGCCGGGCGTCTACGATCCCGAGATCGGCCTGTGGTTCTTCAGCCAGATCGAGTGCGACCACCACGTGAACCTGATCCTGGTCTCGGACGGCTGGGTGTGGATCGAGCACGCGGGCCTCACGGGCGGCCAGTCGTTCGTCGAGAAGCTCGCGATTTTCGCGGGCGACGGCGCTCACAGCATTCGTACGCTGGGCCCCACGCCCGGCAGCGGCAACGAACTGCGCCTCTCGTTCGACTCGTCCATGGAAGGCGTCGTCGACGCCCTGCTCACCAACAACGTGCTCCCGCTCCCGAGCCTCGGCCAGACACGCGCCCCCTTCGCCCTCGTGCCCGGCAGTTGGCGCGAGCTCACTCCGTGAAGTAGTACTCCCCCAATGCGATCTGGATTGCGGGCCCGCCCGTGGGCGGGTCTCGATGTCGGCGGCTGGAGCATCAAGCTGATCGCCCTGCAGGCGGGCGTGGGCGGCACGCGCCACTGGGTGGCCGAGGTGCCGGTGCCGCGCACGCCCGACGGCGATCCCGAACTGCTGGGCCCCGAGGCGCTCGCCAAGCTCTACTCCGAGTGCTTCGCGCAGGCCGGGCTGGCGCCGCGTGCGCTGCACGGGCTCACCATGGGCGTGTCGGGCCCCGACGTGATCGTGAAGCAGATCGCGCTGCCGCTGCTCGACGACGACGAGGTGGCCGGCGCGCTGCGGTTCGAGGCGCGCAAGCACCTGCCGTTCGATCCGCAGACGATGTCGATCGACTTCCAGATCCTGGGCCGCTACGGCAGCGAGAAGCGGCTCGACGTGCTGCTGGCCGCGGTGCCGCAGGCGCGGCTCGACCGCACGCTCGCGCCGCTGAAGCTGCTGGGCATCGAGGCGGACATCGTGGACGCCGCGCCGCTCGCGCTCACGAACTCCCTCTCGCTGGGCGTGGAGAAGGACTCCGAGCCGCGCGTGATGCTGGACATGGGCCACCAGGGCTCGTACTTCACGCTGTACCAGCGCGGCGCTCCGTTCTTCAGCCGCTACATCGAGTACGGCGGCGCGTCGGTGACGCGCGCCATCGCACGTTCGCTGGCGGTGCCGGCGGCCGAAGCCGAGGAGTGGAAGCTCGAGGCCGGCTCCGAGGACCCGAACATGCGCGTGGACTGGGCCGACCGCGAAATGCAGGCCGTGCGCGCGAGCCTGTCCGACGAGCTGGCCGACGAACTGCGCCGCTCGCTCGCGTTCTACCGCACGCTCGCGCCGTTGCCCGAGCCGCTCACGCTGTGGGTGTCGGGCGCCACCGCGCGCCTGCCGGGCTTCTCGGCGCAGCTGTCCGAGGTGCTGAACATCCCCACGCTGGTGTTCGACCCGCTCGACCAGCTGGGATCCCAGCACCGCGCCGTGCACGCCCCCGGCGGGCCGCAGTTCGCGCTCGCGTACGGGCTCGCGCTGAGGTCCGCATGACGCCGCTGTTCACGATCAACTTCCGCCGCGAGGCCTACCAGCGCGAACGCGCGCGGGCGCGCGGGCGCGTCGTGTCGCTGGGACTGTGGCTCGCCTACTTCGGCCTGCTCACCGTGATCCTCGGCCTGTACGGGCTCAACTGCACCTCGCTCGCCCAGCGCACGCGCATGGCCGAGCGGCAGGCGTCGCGGCTCAAGGCGCTGCGCGAGTCCGGCCAGGAATGGCGTCCCGCTGCCGGCGTGCTGAACGAGGTCGAGGCGCACGTCGTGGACGTGCGGCAGTGGCGCGACAAGCTCGAGCGCCTGCCGCAGGTGCTGCCGCCGAACGGCCGCATCACGTCGTTCCAGTACAACCCCGAGGGCCTCTCGGGCGCCACGGCCAAGCTCGTGCTGATCGGCCGGCTCCGCGTGGGCCCGGGCCAGGACCGCATGCAGAGCGTGATGTCGGTCGTCAACGCGCTGGGCCGCGACTCCGTGTTCTCCAAGAGCTGGACGAACGTGCGCCTGGTCACCACCCGCGCGCTCGACTCGGGCGACGGCGCCGAGTTCGTGGTGGAGTGCCGCTGATGGATCCCCTGCTCTCGACCCGGTTCCGCCAGCACTGGCCGATCTTCACCGCGTTCGCGGTGATGATCGTGTTCCTGCTCGTGGACTCGTTCGTGTTCCACCCGCTCGCCGACCGCTACCACCGTGCGCGCTGCGCAGCAGCCGGCGCGAGGAATCAGGCCGCGGCGCCACCTCGCGCTGCCGCCGCGCGTGTTCACGCTGCTCGCCGACAACTCGCTGCCCGCGGCGGACGCCGACGCGCAGGGACAGAGTGGCCAGCTCGCCGCGCAGCTCATGCAGGAGCTGTCGCAGGCCGCCGGTCGCCACGATCTCGAGCTGGTCGTGACCGAACCCGGGAGTGCTCACGACGCAGCCCACCGTCTGCGCGCGCGCACCTGCGGCTGCGCGGGCGCTACGCGAATCTCGTGGCGTTCCTCGACGACCTCGCGCGCAGCAGCCGGCTGTACCGCATCGAGCGGCTGAGCTTCCAGGCCCGACGGCCGCAACCTGGTGGGCCGCATGGAGCGCTCGTGCTCAAGCGCACGGGGGTGCGGCGAACCGCGACCTGTCGTTCCTGTTCGGCCCGCTCGTGGCGATCGTGCTGCTGGCCGTGGTGCTGTGGCACACCGGCACCGCGCTGCAGGACACCGGCGCATTCCGCGGCAACGCTGCGCCCACCGCGAACGCCGCGACCGATCCGTACGTGGCATGACCGGCGGCTCGGCGACGCCGCGCCGCCGTCGGCCGATCCGATCCGCGATCCGTTCGGCGGCCCCGCCGTGGTGGCCGCGACGACGCCCGACACCGCCCGTGTCCGGCGCGTGACCTCGAAGCTGCCCCCGAAGCCCGTGCCCCCCGCACTGCCCACGCTCACCGCGATCGTGTTCGACAACGACCCTCGCGCCATCGTCCGCTGGAACGGGCGCGACTGGGACGTGCGGCAGAACGCGCTGTTCGACGTGTTCCAGGTCGTCAGCATCTCCCGTGACCAGGTGGTTCTGCGTCGCGGGGATGAGAGCATCGTCCTCAAACGTCCGCAGGGAGACTGATGTCCATGAACCGATGGCTCCGCAACGCCGCGGTCGCCGTGGCGCTGATGGTGGGTGCGGCAACCTCGCACGCGAACACGCAGGCGAACCCGGTCAGCATCGACGCCGACAAGGCCGCGCTGCCCGGCGTGCTCAAGGTGCTCGCCGAAAAGGGCAACCTGAACATCGTGACGGGGCCCGGCGTGACCGACGCGCTGATCACGGTGCACTTCAAGGACGTGCCGGTGGACCAGGCGGTGAACCTGGTCGTGCGCGCCGCCGGCCTGGCCTACGAGCGCATCGGCAACTCGATCCTGGTGGCCGACGCCAAGTCGCTGCGGGACGAGACCGGCCTGTCGTCGTACGTCGTGAACCTCAAGTACGCCGACGCCGAGGAAGTGAAGCTCGCGCTCGCGAACCTGGCGGCGCAGATCTCGGTGGACCGCGGCGGCAACCGGCTGATCGTGGTCACGAGCCCGCGCGTGATCTCGGAGATCGAGTCGATCGTCTCCGAACTCGACCGCCCGGCGCGGCAGGTCATGCTGGAAGCACGCGTCGTGGAGGTGTCCACCGACGACGCGAAGAAGCTGGGCATCGACTGGGACAAGGTCAACCAGCAGAGCGTGATCATCGTGGAGAACACGCCCGAGGCGAGCGCGCCCGGCGTGCTGCCCACCGAGCAACCTGCCGGCCACGCCGGGCACGGCGCGAAGCTGCGCCGTGTCGCGCCAGGCCAAGGCGATCCAGGTCGCGATCGACCTGATGATCCGCGAAGGCAACGCGCGCGTGCTGGCGAATCCGAAGATCGCCACGCTCAACGGCAAGGCCGCGACCATGCTCGTGGGCCAGCGCATCCCGTTCCAGGTCACGGGCACCACGTTCGCCGGCGGCGGCGCGGCGCAGACCACGCAGGTGCAGCGCGAGGAAGTGGGCATCAAGCTCAGCATCACGCCGCTGATCAACGCCGACGGCTACATCACCACGGTGATCCGCCCCGAGGTCAGCTCGGTGACGGGCTTTCGCGGCGCGAACAACGACCTGCCCGTGGTGTCCACGCGCCAGGCCGAGACCACGGTGCGGCTGAAGGACGGCAGCTCGGTGATCATCGGCGGCCTGCTGAGCGAGGAGAAGAGCTCGAACGTGACCAAGGTGCCGATCCTCGGCGACATCCCGGTGCTCGGGTCTGCTGTTCCAGCACGTGTCGTCATCGACCACGTCGAAGAAGGACCTGGTCATCGAGGTCACGCCGCGCATCATCGCCGAGCAGCAGTGATCCGAGCCGGCCGGGCGCGAGCTCGCCCGGCCGGGACGCGACGAGGGCCGCCCGGGGCGTTCGTGATCCGGGCGGCCCTCGATGCGTCTGGGGTATGGTGCGCGCCCGGCGGCGGCGCGGTCAGGGCAGCGGCAGGCCCCGCACGTGCAGCACGCCCGCCATCCAGCCGACCCACTGCCCCACCGCCACCGTCAGGGCCAGCGTGACCAGGGCCATTCCGGCAGTGGCGAGAGCGGGGGTCTGCTGCCGATACCGGTACAGCCTCACGATCAGCAGCGGGACCAGGATGCCCTTGATGGCGACGAACACCGCCCAGTGCTGGTGCGCGACGCCGGCGAGCAACGGATTGCCCTCGCGGTTGCCGAACCAGTGGATGCCCACGGCGGTCGCGAACAGATCGAAGCTGTTCGCCACGACGGCCAGGAACAGCACGGTGCGTAGAACCGAAGGAGTCGAGGTGTCTTTCGTGATCATGGCGGTGGCGGGCATGGTGGCAAACCGTGCGGGTGGGCTCAAGGGCGGATCGCGCCGGAGGGCGCGTTCGTGAACTCGGAGCTCGTTATCGGCGTGCTCGCCGGAATCTTCGGCCTGATCATGGGCTCGGCCATCACCGCCATCGCTCACCGCGTGCCGCGCGGCGTGTCGTGGGCGCAGGGCCGCTCGGCGTGCCCCCATTGCGGCCACGTGCTGGGCGTGCTCGACCTGGTGCCGTTCTTCTCGTGGCTCGCCGCCCGCGGCCGGTGCCGCCACTGTGGCGCGCGCGTTCCGCTCCGCTACCCGCTGACGGAGCTGCTGTGCGCGGCGTGGGCGGTGCTGCTGGTGATGCACACCGGGCTCGGCCCCACGTGGCCGTTCCTCGCGCTGTGGGGATTCCTGTTGATCGGGCTGCTGTGGATCGACCTCGACTTCCAGCTGCTGCCCGACGCACTCACGCTGCCCGGCGCGCTGCTGGGCGTGGCCGCGTCGCTGCTCGGCCCCGGGCCGCGCCACGCGCTGTTCGGCATCTGCATGGGCGCCGGGCTGCTGTGGCTGGTGAGCGAGCTGTACTTCCGGCTGCGCCACGTGGAGGGCATGGGCTTCGGCGACGTGAAGCTGGCCGCCATGTTCGGCGCCGTGCTCGGGCCGTGGCTCGCGCTGCTCACGATCTTCCTCGCCTCGGTCGCGGGCGCGCTCGTGGGCGGCGTGCTCATGGCGCGCGGCCGCGGCGGCATGAAGACCGCGCTGCCGTTCGGCGTGTTCCTCGCCCCCGCCGCGATGGTGGCGTTCCTGTGGGGCGACACCTGGCTCGGCGCGTACCTGTCGCTGCTCCAGCGCTGACGCGCGGGGGCCCGCCCGCGGCGAGCCCCCGGCGCCCTCCCGCTCAGCGGTAACGCGCCTTGATCGAGCCCCAGCTCGAGCGCTGCACCGGCGTCGGGCAGTGGCTGCGGTCCACGAGGAACGGGCCGCCCCACGCGCACTCGAGTCCGGTCGGGCTCACCACCTTCACCGGGTACGTGCCGTCCGGGATCACCGGCACGCGGAAGCGCACCTGCGTGGGCGACGTCACGTTGGTCGCGCATGCGTTCGTGCCCAGGTAGACGACCGAGCTGGCCTGGAAGTTCGCGCCCTCGATCGTGACGTCGTACGTGGCGCCCGTTCCCGGCGACGAACACGGCGGCGACAGCGACGACACCGAGCACGTGGTGGGGCAGTTCGCGTAGTCCACCGTGAGCGCGTTCGCCCGCTCGCACGCCGTGCCGTCGGGCCGCACGATGCGCACGCCGTACGTGCCGTCGTCGAGTGGCGGCACCTGCACCTCCATCACCGTGCTCGAGAGCACGCTCTGCTGCGCCGCCGGCACGCCGCCGATCCACGCGACCGAGCCGTTGACGAAGTTCTCCCCGGCCACCTGCACGATCAGCGACGACCTCGTGCACGGCGGCGTCACCGAGTGCACGTCGCACGGAGCGGTGGCCGACGCGAACACGCGCAGGTCGTCCAGGAACCAGCCGCGGAAGCCGTTGTACATGTTGTCCATCGTCTGGAAACGGAACCGCAGCCGCACCACGTGCCCCGCCCACGGCGACAGGTCGAACACCTGCTGCACCCACTGGCCCGGCAGGTTGAAGCCCCCCGACGTGGCGGGCTCGTACGGGCGCCCGTTGTAGTCCACCGCGGGCCCCGAGTGCCCCACCGGCGCGAACGCCCCGCCGTCGGCGCTGACGCCCACGAGCATCGCGTCGAACTGGTCGGGCGCCGGATCCACCGACTCGATCTCGTACCACGTGCGCAGTTCGAGCCGCGCGCTCGTGGCGCCGGTCAGGTCGATCGGCGGCGACACGGCCTCGCCCTGGTTCGCCTGGTTCGAGCTGCCGCCGTTGCCCGCGTACTGCGACGCCGGCAGCCACGGCGCCACGTACGTGCCCTCCTCGGGCGTACCCGGCGCGTCGTCGCTGTACACGAGCACCGACGAACCCTCCCACGCCGCCGGCCACGAGCCGTCGTCGGGCAGGTTCACGAGCGCGTGGTCGCGGATGAACGCCGACACGCGCGTGGTCTGCGGGTTCTGCCGCACGTGCCACTTGCCGTTCATGCTCCAGCCGTTCGCGCCGGACTCGAAGCCCTCGCTCCACGGCAGCACCTGCACGGCGGCGGGCTTGGGATCCTGGACGAACTCTTTCTCGTCGGGCTTCACCGGCCATCGCCCGGCAGGGGCGATGGTGGGGACACACAGGGCGAGCACGACGCTCGCGCACCACACGACAGGGGGACGCAACCGAGACATTCGGCCTCCGGGCACAGGGTCCATGGAGAGATGGAAAGTGGACCCCCGCGCACCGGGGCCGGGCGCGTGGAGATGCGGCCGGTATCGGAAGCGGCCCGCGCGCGCTTCACGCGAAAGGCGCGTGTTCTGCGGCCGGAGCGCGAGCGCGGCATCCGCGCGCGGCCCGGCGCGGAGGTTCGTGCGCCCGGCGCGGCAGCCGGGTGCCGGCGGGCGTTGACGGAACTTCGGCCGGGATGGAAGACTGCGCGCCTTCCACCTTCCGGAGGACCGCATGATCCGCTCTCGCATCGCCGGGATCGGTTTCCACGTGCCCGAGCGCGTGGTGACGAACACCGATCTCGAGAAGCTCATGGACACGAGTGACTCGTGGATCGTCGAGCGCACCGGCATCCGCCAGCGGCGCTTCGTGGATCCGCCGATGGGCTCCAGCGATCTCGGGCTGGAAGCGGCGCGGAAGGCGCTGGCCGACGCGGGCCGGCAGGCGGCCGACGTGGACTTCATCCTGTTCGCCACGACGACCCCGGACTACGTGGCGCCCGGCAACGGCCCGTTGATCCAGGACCGGCTCGGCATCGGCCCGGTGCCGTCGCTGAACGTCTCCAACGCGTGCAGCGGCTTCGTGTATTCGCTCGCCGTGGCCGATGCGTTCGTGCGCACGGGGCAGGCGAAGTGCGTGCTCGTGATCGGCGCCGAAGTGCAGAGCACGGGGCTCAACCTGACCACCGCGGGCCGCGACGTGGCGGTGCTGTTCGCCGACGGCGCGGGCGCGGCGATCGTGGTGCCCGACGAGAGCGGCGCGGGGATCCTGGCGAGCGCGCTGCACAGCGAAGGCGCGTACGCACGCGAGCTGATGGTGGAGGCGCCCACGTCCCGCGAGGCGGGCCGCATCACGCACGAGATGCTGGATGCCGGGCGCAACTTCCCTTCGATGAACGGCCGCATGGTGTTCAAGCACGCCACCACGCGCTTCCCCGAGGTGATCCAGGAAGTGCTGGGCAAGGCCGGGCGCACGCTCGAGCAGGTGAAGCTGGTGGTGCCGCACCAGGCGAACCGCCGCATCGGCGACGCCGTGGTGGAGCGGCTCGGCCTGCCTCCCGAACGCGTGTTCCAGAACATCGAGCGCTACGGCAACACCACGGCCGCGAGCATCCCGATCGCGCTCACCGAGGCGCGCGACGCGGGGCTCTTCCAGCGCGGCGACCTGGTCGTGCTGGCCGCTTTCGGCGCGGGATTCGCATGGGGAGCCTGCGCGATCGAGTGGTAGGTCCGCTGTGACGCGAGGTCGCACCGGCCCGATTTCGCACCCACCCGTCGCGGAATCGGGCCTTGTCGTGCCGTCGCGTGCAGGCCTAGCGTTCCCCGCGCCGCCTCACCGGCCCGGAGGGAAACCGCCATGTCACTCCGCCGCTCCGTTCCCGCCACTCTCGCGCTCGCGATCGTGACGCTCGCCCTGTTCCCCCGCCCCTCGACCGCCGTGCTGGGGCCCTGCCTCGCCGGCGACCCGAGCGTCGCGCGCGTGGCCGACGTGACGCTGTCGCCGCTCCAGGGCGTCACGCAGCCCGTGCCGACGCCCGGCAACGTGGCCGGTGCGAGCTTCCTGATGGGCACCGGCTCGTGGGCCGAGGCGCGCATCGACCTGGCGTTCTGGGATCCCACCGCGCTCGCGCCCGATCCCACCACGGTCGCACTGCGCTCGCGCACGTTCACGCTTTCCGACGTGGTCGGCGCGCTGTCGCTGGACGCGTCGTTCGTGCCGCCCGTAGTGACGGACCAGGTCGCGCACGTGGCCGATCCGCTGGAGCAGCCGCTCGCGCTCACGCTCACCAGCACGAGCCCGTCGCTCTACTCGCTGATCGTGGGCTACGCCCCCGACGGCCCCGGCGCGATTCCCGTGGGCTACCGCTTCGCGGGCGCTGGCCCGCTCGCGCCGCTCGGCGCGGGCACCCATCCGGTCGCCGCGCACACCGTGTGCAGCGGCAACCCCGACATCGCCGCGCTGCGCGTGGGGCAGGCCGTGATGCGCACCGACGTGCCGATCGGGCTCAACGAGCACGAAGTACTGCAGCGCTTCCGCGTGCCGCAGCCGCTGTCGCTCGCGTGGGTGGAACTGGCGCTCGGCTCCACGATCCACGCCGGCAACGGCATCGTGTACATGGCCGTGTACGACGGGCTCGCCATGCCCTCACCCACCACCGAGCTGCCGACGCCTCTGGTGGAGTCGTGGACCACGCTGCCCTCCACGGGCCACATGTGGGCGCCCACGTTCGACGCCACCGCCGGCATCGTGCTGCAGCCGGAACACGACTACTGGCTGATGGTGCAGGTGGGGCACCTGTACCCGATCTATGCGCGCACTCGCGACGGCTCTGAGAGCGCGGACTTCACCGCGGGCATCGGGCCGCTCTGGTCGCGCGACACGCCCGGCGGCACGTGGGGCCCGGTCGCGAACGAGGCGCTGTGCTTCCGGCTGCTGGGCACGCCGACCACCGCGATCGGCGCGCCGCCCGTGTCGCCGCGCGCGAGCGCGCTGCGCCTGTCGGTGTCGCCGAACCCCTCGCGCGGCTGGGCGAGCGTGCAGTGGTCCGGTGCGAAAGGCGCGCTGATGCTGGAGGTGTTCGACGTGAACGGCCGCCGGCTCGGCGTGGCCGCGCGGCCGGAAACGAGCGAGGGCCGCTGGGCATGGCCCGGCACGCTCGCCGAGGGCCGCACGCTGGAAGCGGGCGTCTACCTGCTGCGCGCCACCGACGCGAGCGGCGCGAGCGCCGAGCGAAGCGTGGTGCTGCTCCGGTAGCGCACGGCAAACCTGCGTCGAGGAGGAATCGTCCTCATGCGGCCGTCCCACTGGGCGGCCGCTTCTACTTGCCCGCACGAGGCAAGAGGGGCTGACCGAGTCGGACCGTTGCAGCGGCTCGCTCGCGCAGCGGCGGCTCGGGAGAACCGTCCTGCGAACGGGGCGAGAAGGGCTGAACACGTGAGAGGCAACACGCAAGCCGGGAGGTGTCGAAGCGCAGTTGGAACGAACAAGCAGCTCCGCATGCTCCAAACCCGGACACAATTCCGTTGCGCTCGCGGAACACGCCCCGTCAGACTTCCCATCGTGGCTTGCCGATGATTCAGGCGCGATCGCCCATGGAGGAGAACCCCATGCGTACGCCCCCCTCATTTCCGTGAGGATGCTGGTCGCAAGTGCAGTGATGTTGCTCGCGCTCTGCGCGGCCGGGGTTTCATCGGTCGGCGCTCAGGCGGTTTCCTCCGTCGGGCGCTGGATCGGGCCGTACCAGTGGGATGGCGGGGTGACGGGCTCCTTCTGTGAGACCGCCATCCACACGAGCGTCCTCCGGGGCCGCGGAGACTCGACCGTGGTCTTCCACTTCGCGTTCAGCGAACTGTTCGATCCGGTCCGGTGCCCGCGCAACTTGCCGCGCGTACTGGTGATTCCGCCGAACACGCAGGTCTCCGCCGCGAACTTCGCGCAACTTCCCCAGGCCGTCTGCCCCGTCCCCGAAGGCACTCCGGACATCTTCTGCAGCGGCCATGCGACGATGGCCGACGGACGTCTGCTGGTGGTGGGCGGCACGACCGAGGGCATCAATGGCCACAAGCAGGCGCTGATCTTCGATCCGAAGCGCTACTCGGACTCGATCTTCGTCGACCCGGCGCTGAACGACACTTTGCGCTGGGGCTGGGCACTGCTCGAGTCCGACACGATGAAGGCCGAGCGCTACTACCCGACCGCGCTCCAGCTCCCCGACAATCGAGTCCTGGTGAGCTCGGGCTTGCAGTATTTCCCGATGATCGTGTTCGGAGGACAGCAGGCGAACGCGGCGGCGGTGGATTCGGTTCACACGCTTGCGCTCACCCTTCCGGGCCAGTGGACTCGCCACGTGTATCGAGGCCCTCCCAACGTGAGCGCCAAGGCGCCGCCGCGGCGGGACTTCGCACTGGGCTACACGAGCGCGCTCAGCCCCGGGAACGACCTGTCGGGCACCGTGGTGATGTTCGGGGGGCACAACGGCACGACGGCCTTGAACGACTTCTGGGCGACATGGCGGCAGGCCTGGAACGAGGATGACAGCTGGGCGTGGTGGAATCCCCAGCCGAGCCCGGGGGCGCCCTGGCCCACGCCGCGCTCGCAGCATGCAGCCGTGGTGGTGACGCCCGGCCCCCAGGGTAATCAGAGCTGCACGATGTGGGTCTATGGAGGCATGGATGCAAGTGGGGCGCCGTCGGCCGAACTGTGGAAGCTCCACTTCTGGGTCCAGTCGGGAGGATTGCCGTCCAACCTGACCGTTTGGGCCGAGCAAGTCAGCTACTCCCCGACCGACGCTCCCGGGGCACGATTCGGCCACACGGCGGTGCTCGACGAGTACGAGTTGAACTCCACGACCACCCTGCATCGGATGCTGATCTACGGTGGCAAGACCGGTGCGAATGCATGGGCCGACAACGCCGTCTACTCGCTCGATCTCGATGCGGCGACCCCGACCTGGTCGATCGTCACCCCCGCCTCGCCGGATCGCGGCAAGCGCTACCGCCACGTCGCGGTCATGGATGGCCCGAATGCGAACGAACCGACAGCGGAACGCCGCATGCTCGTGTTTGGCGGAGTGGGCGAGAACGGCACCCTGCTCGACGACATCGTGAAGTTCGCGCGTCCTTACAACAGCCTCACGACCTATGCCCATGCGGCGATCCCACCGACCTCGGGGCCGACACCGGCGCCGAGGGCGGGCCATGCGGCGATCCGCGATGCTCAATGGGAGCGCCTGATCGTGTTTGGTGGCGATACGACCGGTACGAGCAGCTTCTCGAACAGCGTCTGGGCGTATCCGCTCGACCGCCACGCCGGGCAGGCGGGACATCCGCCACTCGCGTGGACGCGGCTGAACCCGGCGGCGCTCTCGGACCTCCCGGGCAAGGCCGGCCACGCGGCGTTCTACTACCCGATCGAGGTGAATGCGCGGACGGCGGAGGTCTTCGATGTGACGAAGCCTCGCGGCCAGCGCTGGACCGAGCTGCCTTCGGCGCGCTACTACACGCGCGAGTCGTATCCGTTCGTCGTCAACCTACCGAACGGAAACGTGTTGAACGCGGGCAGGAACGCACGGGCGATCTTCAACAGCGGCGCGGCCTCCAACGCTTCGGGAACGCGCGTGATGTCCACGGCGGGGCAGGGAGCGCTGCTGGGCGACGCACTCCCGAGCTTCATCCCGGGCACCTCGGCCGTGATGTACGACACGATGAACGTGATCAAGATCGGCAAGGCGCTGGCTGACCCCGAGGCTCAGGACTTCGCGAGGGCGGCGAAGTTCACGACTTCTGGGACCACAGGCTCCTGGCTCGACATGCATGTGGAAAACCTGCCGACGGATGTAAGGCCAGAGCGACGAGTCGAGCCCAACATGACCGTGCTGCCGAACGGAAAGGTCTTCGTTTCGGGCGGACGGGAAGATCACAAGGATGCATCAGAGCAGTTTCCGTTCCCCCAGCTGTGGGATCCGGCGACCGGGGTCTGGACCACGAAGAAGATTACCGACGCGGCCGTCCTGCCGCGCGATCCGAGTTCGCGTGGCTACCACTCGACCGCCGTACTACTTCCTGACGGCCATGTGCTGTCCGCCGGAGGGCATGCCGACAACAAGGTCACTGGGTTCGAGAAGGACCAGCTCGGCGTGGTGACCTTCTACGAACCGCCATACCTGTTCAAGGACGCCGCCGCCACCCCATCCTCCAGGCCCGCGTTCACGAGCGCGCCGGACTCGATCGGCTACGGCTACCACTTCGACATCACGTGCAACGTGCGCCGCTCGTTGGTGCAGCAGGTGGTGCTCGTTCGCCCGGGAGCGACGACCCACGCGTTCAATCAGGATCAGCGCTTTGTGCCGTTGGTCCTCGACACGACCAGCGTGGCGGCCCCACTGATCCGCGTGTCGGGGCCGTCGTCGGCGAAGGTCGCCGCGCCCGGCCAGTACCTGCTGTTTGTCGTGGCCACCACCGACGCGCCGTCGGGCCCGGTCCCCAGCTATGGCAGGTGGGTTCGCGTGGACGATCTCCTGCCGGGCCCGGTCGCCACCCTCGCGGCGCAGGAGCCCACCTGCGTGCCCGGCGTGGACAACTCGGTGACGCTGACGTGGACGGCCGTCGCCGACGATGAAGCCCGCGCGCCCAGCGGCAAAGCGTCGGAGTACAAGCTGCGCATGGCCGCGGGCGCACTCCACGAAGCCAACTTCCTCGTTTCCGGTGCCGGCGTGACGACGGGAACACCAGGCACCACGGGTTCGCAGGAATCGGTGACGATCCCCTCGTTCGCTTCCAACACGCTCTACTGGGCGCGACTCAAGGTGAAGGACACCGCTCGCTGGTCCACGCTCAGCAACCCGGTGAGCTTCTACTGTGACGACAGTCCCGGCGGCGGCACACCTGGCGATTGCCAGGTGGGCGACTGCCCGCCCGGGACTTCCGTGCGCGGCCCGGGAAGTCTGAGCGCGCTGCCCGGGCAGCCGGCTGGCTCGACGGTGGCTTCCACAGGGAACTCGGTCCTCGACGGCACCGCGACGGGGAGCCCGGGCGTCGACTACCTGCCCTTGCCACCGCTCGTGCCCGACGACTCGGGGCACGTTGCCATCTGGCTGCAGGCCGGCCGTTCGATCGGGCTGGACGTGAACGAAGTCGCGCTGGTTGCTGTCGAGCGCAACGCGGGGGAGGTCTCCTTCGTCGATGCCATCGGGCAGTCGATGCTGGGAGTCCCGGCGGCTGTGAGCTCTGCCGTACTCAACGGCCGAGAAGACGTCACCGCCCGACTGGCAATGGCCACGCAAGCTCCGCTGCGATTCGAGACGGGAGATGTGCTGGACATCGAGTTCCCCGGCACCGGAAACCTCGCCCTGGAATTGCGTGGGCGACGCCTCGCGCCACTCTCGGGCGCGGCGAGCGGCGTGGAGGTGCTGTCGGAGACTCCCGGCGGTGGGTGGCAGACGAGCGGACGCTGGCTGCCCCGTCGACGAGGCGCGGCCCAGGCCTTTGCCGTCGGAGCTTCCGGGCACGTCCGCTTGGCGTTCGCCACCCGGACGGAGGTGGCGGGGCTGGCCATGCTCACTTCCGTCGCCTACTCAGCTGCATGGCGCGGATCGGCGATGTCCGCCCAGTCCGGCGATCGAGTGGACCAACTCGCTGCGGTCGCGCACACCGACGCCCTCGGCGCGTCGTTGATCGGTGGGGATTCGCTGGCGATGACGTTCGAGGTGCCGCCGCCGGACACGAGTCATGTGCGTGACTGGTACCTCCGAGTGGCCGGCAACCGGACGGTGCCGCAGCAGTCGGGATCCTCCGCGCGGGCGGCCGGGACAACGGCCGGCACGCTTCGCTACTCGTTGTCGGCGAACGTCCCCAATCCCTTCTCGGGCTCGACCGAGTTCCGGTTCAGTATTCCCGTGCGGCAGCGGGTGAGCCTGGAGGTTTTCGATCTCACGGGCCGGCGCGTGCGGAGGTTCGCGGGCGACTTCGACGCCGGTGAGCATGTGTTGGCGTGGAATCGCCGGACGGATCGCGGCGTGCTGGCGCCAGCGGGTGTCTACTTCTACCGGATGAGCGCCGGTCGCTTCCGCGACCAGAAGCGCCTCATCGTGTTCCCATGAGGCGGGGGGGCAGGTGCGCCGGCGATCTGGTGGCGCTCGGGTGCGTGCTGCTGAGCCTGTGCTCGCCAAGCCGCGCTTCCGCTCAGGTGATCGTCGAGCCCGACCGAAGCATACCTACGGGATACCCCATCCAGTACTACCCCGGCGGGTGGAACCCCGTAGTGGCGACGAGCGCGGGGACCAGTCTGCACGCGCGTGGGTACGGCGGGCCGCTTGACGGGTCGACGTTTCTGCTGTCGCGTTCGCAGGATGACGGATTGACCTGGGTGCCGTTCCAGACACTTTCGTATCCACCGTCCCTCCGTGAAGGGCAAGCGGCGCTGGCCGCGGACTCCTCGGGGACGTTCTACCTGCTCTGGCGCGAGTTCGTCTCGGGGTCCTCACACGCGCTTCTCCTCGACCGCCTGACCTTCTCCGGTGACACGCCGGTCTGGGCGCCACCGTTGCGCATCGTCCCGGGTGACCTCGAGTTGATCCAGCCAACGATCGCCTGCGACCCGCGACACCGGTCGCTGTATGTCGCCTACGTCTGGAAGACCGGAGCCACGGAGCCGCTCCAGAGCGATGTCTGGTTCCTGCGCTCCGGCGATCTGGGCGACACGTGGACGGCTCCCACGAACCTCTCGGGACCCGGCTGCGATCGTCCACAGGTGGCGGTCGGCCCCGACGGCGAGGTGTACGTGCTGTGGGTGGACGCGGCCGCGGGGCTGGTGCGCGGCCGTCGGTCGAACGATCAGGGCACCACGTTCGGTTCCCCGTTCGTGGTGGGCCCCCTCTTCGACAATCGCAACACCACACCCTACGAGTACGTCGTCTCGGGCTACGACTACGACATCAACTACGTCTTCAGTCGCATGTACCCCAACCTGCTGCGAGTCGCGGTGGACCGCTCGAACGGACCGCAACGAGGGCGGCTCTACGCGGCCTGGTGCGACCGGGCCACCGGCACGGTCGGGCCGCTGGGAACCTCGCGAGTCGACACCGAGCCCAACAACTCCATGGCCACGGCCCAGGCCTGCGAGATCGGCGACGACATCGGCGGCTTCCTCAACAGCGCCGACTGCATCGGTTGTGACGGTTTCGATCTCTGGAGGTTCGCGGGCCGAGCCGGGCAGACGCTTCAGATCACCGGCTCGGTGGCCTTCAATCCGCCCAACCTGGACGGCTATCCCGACCGGACCACGCTCACCCTCGCCTGCAGCACCGGCGTCGACACCATCGCCCCGGTGACGCGTTCGACCATCGCGATCCCCGGCTACCCCGTCGCGCCGATGATCGTGACGCTGCCCCGCACGGGCAGCTACTACTTCGCCATGACCAACGGTGGCCCGAGCAGCCAGAGGTACTCCGTCTCGATCCGCGAGCTGCACGTGTCGCCCGGCTCGGTCGCGCGCGACCAGCGTGACATCGTTCTGTCCAGCTCTGGAGACGGTGGCCAGACATGGCAGAAGGTCCGCGTCAACGACTCGCCACCCCAGTACGACGAGTCATTGCCCGAGATCGTGGTCGACGGCCAGGGAACGCTGCACGCGACGTGGCTGGACCGGCGCGATGCACCGCTGGGCTACGGCGAGCGCACCAACGCCTACTGGTCGTACTCGTTCGACGGCGGCCGCACGTTCGCACCTGGCACGCGGTTGAGCAGCGGATCGACCACCTGGCGATCGTACGCCGGGTTCGAGCAGATCGCCGGCGAACACAATGCGCTGGCCGTGCTGGGACAGTGGGTGTGCGCGTTCTGGGTGGACAATCGCCGCACCGTGATCGACCCCAACGACTACTGGACCGACATGTGGTACACGCGCGCTCGCGTGGACGCGATCGTCTCCATCGCGGTGCCGCGCTTCGTGGCCACGGCCGACGCCGGCGGTGTGCGGCTCGAGTGGAGCGTGCAGGACGGCCGGGGCATCAGCGGATTCCGGGTGCACCGCGCTGCCGCGGGAAGCGACGAGTTCGTGCCGCTGGGCGCGGGCGTGCTGCCGCTGCTCGGGGACGTCGAGCACGCGTTCGTGGACGGCACCGCTGCGGCCGACGAGTCCTACCGCTACAGGCTGGAAGTCCTGCACGGCAGGGGCGCGAGCACCTGGGAAGGGCCGACGGAGTTCTCCACTCCGCGGCCGGTGTCCACGCTTCGCTGGTCGCGGCCGTGGCCGAACCCGACGGAAGCATCGTCACGATTGACGCTGCAGGTGCCTCGCCAGGGGCGGGCCGAAGTCGGCGTCTACGACATCGCCGGCAAGCGGGTGTCGCAGTTGCACTCCGGCCCGCTGGCCGCCGGCGCGCACGAGTGGCTGTGGCCCGCGCCGTCGGTGTCACGGCCGGCACCGGGCGTCTACTTGGTTCGCGCGGATCTGGCTGGCGAGGTCGTGACGTCGAGGGTCGTGCTGATTCGTTAGATACGCCCCCGTCATGCTCCGCACTTCGCACCCCGGGCCCGCCCACACGGCGGGCCCTTTCACTTCGCCAGTCGCGACAGCAGCACCGCCACGCGCTGGGCCTGCACGGGCAGCGAGCGCAGGTCGGCGGTCTCGTGCACGGTGTGGCCGCCGTCGCCCTTCAGGCCCACGCCGTCGATCGCGCGCGGCACCAGGCCCTGCGTCCACGACACGTCGGCGGCGCCGGCGCGCGCGGGGTCGGTGAAGCCCACCGGGCCCAGCCCCAGGTCGCGGCTCGCGGCGTCGAGCATGGCGAGCAGCTCGCGGTTGCCCTCGGTGGGCGCGAACGGCGGGTAGCCGTCGTCGAACGTGATCGCCGAGCCGGCGTGCGGCGGGCTCGCGGCGGCGATGCGGCGCATCACGGACTTCGCCCGCTCGCGCTGCTCCATCGAGATCGCGCGCAGGTCGCCGGTCACGACGGTGCTCTCGGCCACCACGTTGCTCTTGCCTGCGGCGCGCCCGGCGGCGGAATCGGGCGGAAGGTCCACGCGCGTGCCGCCAAGGATCAGGCCCGGGCTGAACGTGAGCAGCGGCTCGGCGGCGAGCGAGTCGCGGAAACCCTGCAGCACGCGCGCGGCCTCGAAGATGGCGCCGGGGCCGATGTCGTCGCGGAAGATCTGCGACGAGTGCGCGGGGGTGCCGCCGCTGCGCAGGCGCCAGCCGGACGCGCCGCGGCGCGCGATCACGGCATGGTCCAGCCGACCGTCGCCGTCCTCGAAGCCGATCGCCACGTCGGCGCCGCTCGCGGCGTCGATCAGGTCGCGCCGCGCCGCCGCCAGCGGTTCGCCGGAGCGCTCCTCGTCGCCGGTGAGCACCACCGTCACGTGCAGCGCGTCCAACCGCTTCGCCTCGGCGAGCGCGCGCAGCGCCACCAGCATCACCACGTCGCCGCCCTTCATGTCGATCGCTCCGGGCCCGCGCGCGGTGCTGTCGTCGAGCCGCTCCCAGCGCTGGAACGGGCTGTCGCGCTCGAACACCGTGTCGAGGTGCCCGATCAGCAGCACGCGCGGCGCGCCGCGGCGGCCCTCGCGCACCGCGACCAGGTGACCGGCGCGATTCCACGCCGCGCCATCGGCCCAGCGCGTGCGGAAGCCGAGCTGCTCGAACTCGGGCGCGAGCAGCCGCCCCACCTCGCGCACGCCCTCGCGGTGCAGCGTGCCGCTGTTCACGTTGACCAGCCGCTCCAGCAGCGGCAGCGCCGCCGGCGCGTGGCGCTGCGCGGCGG
>JBGAOB010000433.1:0-2128 GCA_044222045.1 Candidatus Eiseniibacteriota bacterium | reverse complement strand
GGCGCGGATCGCAAGCGCTGACCGACACGCGAAGGGCGGCCTCCGGGCCGCCCTTCGTGATGCGTCGTCCTGCATTCGCGGCTCCCGTCGTTCCGCCCTCGATGTAAGGTGCGGCCATCATGGAACCGTTCCCGTCCCGACACGCCGTCTCCGGCGAGGGCCGGCCGCGCGCACCGTGGCTGGGCATCGCGCTCAACGTGCTGCTGCCGCTGGTGCTCATGGGCCTCGCGTGGGGCGACCCGCGCGCGTTCTTCGGTTCGCCGTTCTACGCTGCCGCCGCGGGCCTGTTCGTGCTGCCCAACCTGGTCGCGCTCGTGTTCACGACCGGCTACGGCCCGCACCAGCGCCCCTCGGGCGAGAGCCCGTGGGTGCTCGCCTCGGCCAACCTCGTCTCCAACCTCGGCATGCTCATCACCGTGTGGCTCGACGCGCGCGGCCTCTGGCGCATGCCGGGCGGTGACACGGTCCGCATCGTGGGCCTGGGCGTGTTCGCGGCCGGCACCGCGCTGCGCGTGGCGACCATGATGGCGCTGGGGCGCATGTTCTCGCTGCGTGTCTCGGTCGAGCCGGACCACCGGCTGGTGACCGACGGCTTCTACCGCTTCGTGCGCCACCCCAGCTACACGTCGGTGATCGTGCTGTGCACGGGCATCGCGCTCGCGTACCGCAGCTGGTTCTGGGTCGCGCTCATTCCGTCGATGATCTTCGGCCTCACGCGCCGCATGGCGACCGAGGAGAAGTTCCTGCTCGAGCACTTCGGCGAGGAGTACCGCGCCTACATGGCGCGCACCAAGCGCCTGCTGCCGGGGATCTACTAGGTGTCCCCCGGCTTCCGCACCCGCAAGCGCCGCGACCCGGACGCCGAGCCGGTCACCGACCCGGACGCGTGCCGCGAGGCGGCGCTCAAGCTGCTCGAACGCTCGCGGCGCACGCGCTCGGACCTGGCGCAGCGGCTCGCCGACAAGGGTTACGCCGCGCCCACCATCGACGCCGTGCTCGAGCGGCTCACCGCGGTCGGGCTGGTCGACGACGCCGAGTACGCGCGCGCGTTCCTCGCCGGCCGCTGGGGCCGCCGGCCCACGGGCTGGAGGCGCCTGCAGCAGGAACTGCGTTCGCGCGGCGTGGACGAGGCGGACGTGCTCGCGGCGCGCTCGCAGGTGGAACAGCGCGAGGGCGGCGTCGACGAGCTGGCCACCGCGCGCAAGCTGCTCGCGCAGGCGGCGCGCCGCTACGACAAGCTCGAGCCGCGCGTGCGTTCGCAGCGGCTGTACGCGCTGCTCGCCCGCCGCGGCTTCGACGGCGACGTGATCCGCCGCGCCCTCGCGCTGCGCGACGACGAGGCGGGCGAGGAGTAACCTGCGCGGCGTTCGTCCCGCCGCCCGCGACCCCGAGGACCGTGCCATGCCCGCGTACGTCGTCGTCACCATCGACATCCACGACCCCGAGGCCTACCAGCGTTACATCCAGATGGCCCCGCCGCCGATCGGCAAGTTCGGCGGCAAGTACCTGACGCGCGGCGGCGCGGTCGAGGTGCTCGAGGGCGAGTGGCCCAGGCGGCGCTTCGTGATCCTCGAGTTCCCCGACATGGACGCCGCGCGCCGCTGGCACGCCTCGCCGGAGTACGCGCCGGCGCTGGCGCTGCGCCACGCCGCGGCCACCACGGTCATGTTGCTCGCCGAGGGTCTGCCCGAACCGTTCGTGCCGAAGTGGCCCGGTGAAGGAGGTGCGTCGTGACCGGCGATCCCATCCAGCGCCTGCTCGAGGAGCACGTGGCGCTCATGGCCAAGTTCGAGAAGCTGCGTCACGCCGTGCACCTGCTGGGCGAGCGCGGCGAGGCGGCGCTCGCCGAAGCGCTGCCGCTGCTGCGCGAGGCCGGCGACGTGATGAACACCGAGCTGGTGGCGCACGCGCGGCGCGAGGACGACGTGCTGTTCGAGGCGGTCGAAGAGGTGTTCGGCAAGGATTGGGGACCGACCACCGTGATGCGCCAGGAACACCGCGACATCCACGGCAGCATCACGCTGTTCCGCGACACCCTGCACGAGCTGAACCAGGTCGAGCACCCGGCGATCCACGCGGGCATCGCCCGGCTGCACGACCAGCTCGAGCGCGGTGCGCCCGCCGCGAC
>JBGAOB010000060.1:0-18750 GCA_044222045.1 Candidatus Eiseniibacteriota bacterium | reverse complement strand
GTGCCCGTCACTGCGGGGGCCGAGAGCGAGTCCGCCTGGGCCGCGGCGTCAGGTCCGAGCGCCGCAAGCCAGTCCGAACAGGCTGCCCAACTGGTTCCGGAACCAGTAGCCGCATCGCGGCCGCAGCCCGAACTCGTGTCGATCCAACCCGTTCCGCAGTTTCCGCGAGTCGAGCCCCTGTCGCCCGGGCGGCACATGGTCCAGGTCACCGTCGACCAGGAAACGCACGACCTGCTGCGCTATGCGCAGGCGCTGCTGAGCGACGCCGTGCCCGGTGGCGACGTGCCGGAAGTGTTGAAGCGCGCGCTCCGTTCGCTCGTCGACCATCTCGAGCGCCGCAAGTTCGGCAAGGGCGCGCGGCTGCGCAGCGTGCAGGACCCCAAGGACCCGCGATACACGTCGCCGGCCGACCGCTGCGAGGTGTTCGTGAAGGACGAAGGCGCTTGCACGTTCGTTGGAGACGACGGCCACCGCTGCAGCGCACGCATGCGGTTGCGCTTCCATCACAAGATCCCGTTCGCGAAGGGCGGCCCGAATACGGCCGAGAACCTGACGCTGCACTGCGCTCCGCACGACCAACTGGAGGCCGAGCGCGCGTACGGCGAGGGGTTCGTCCAGGGGAAGATCGAGACCGCGCGACGGGAGCGGAGCAGACGCGGCAAGTCGACGCCAAGTGCGGAGCCGGTCAGGGCTGACAGGGAAGAAGCTCATGTCCTCGCCGCCGCCCGCCATGCTCGCTCACGCGGGCAGTCGCCCGCCGACGTGCTCGGCTCGCGTGCCGCCGCCGCCAAGGCGCAGGCAACACTCGACGCAATGCTCGCGGGGTCCGAGTGAGCGAACGCGGACAGCGGTCGAAGTGCCCCACGTCACCCGCCGATCGTGGATCGGAGCGCGCCTCGCCTGGCGACGGCCGGAACGAGCCCCGCCGATCGTCGATCGGAGCGCCCACCGCGACACCCGCGGCCGCCACACTGGAATGCACCGCTCCACCTGACGATAATGCCCGCGGTCCCGCTGCCCCTCGCGGCTGGCGGGCCGGGCCTCGCGCCCTCACCTCGATCCGGAGACCTCGCGTGATCCGCCGCTTCGCCCTCGCCGTGCTGCTCCTGTGTGCCGCGTTCGGCGTCACGGGCTGCTCGAAGAAGTACAAGATCCACATCGAGTCCGACACCTGCTGGAGCGGGCTGGTCAACCGCGATCTCGTGATCGAGGAGTGCCAGAACTCCGTGTACAAGGTGAAGGGCAAACTCGACGAGGTGCGACTCACCAAGAAGACCGCGAACGGATACCTCCGCGCGTGGATCGACGACGGCCGCCCGGTGGAGACCAGCGAGGCGTTCGGCACGATCACGGTGCGCAACTGATGCGCAGCCCGGGAGGCCTCGCGTGAAGGTCCTGGTCGTCGACGACGAGGTGAAGAACGCGCAGCTCACGGCCGCCGACCTGGCGGACGCCGGCTTCGAGACCACGTGGGTCAACGGCGGCGCGGCCGCCCTGAAGAAGCTCGAGGCGGAGCCGTGGGACGCCGTCGTCACCGACCTGCGCATGGCGCCGCCCGACGGGCTCGCGCTGCTCGCCGAGGTGAAGAAGCGCTGGCCCGACACGATCGTCGTCGTGATGACGGCCTACGCGGCGCTCGAGACGGCGCGCCGCACGCTCAAGCTGGGCGCGAGCGACTACGTCGAGAAGGAAGGCGACTTCACCGAGGTGCTCGCGATGTCGCTGCGCGAGGCGGGCGAGAAGTCGCAGCTCCAGCGCGAGAACCGCCGGCTGTCCGACGCCGTGAACACGCTGTCGCGAGCGGCGGCGCCCGTGGTGGGCGATTCGCCGGCGCTCAAGCAGGCGCTCGATCTCACGCGGCGCGTGGCGGTCACCGACAGCACGGTGCTGCTGCGCGGCGAGAGCGGCACGGGCAAGGACCTGTTCGCGCGCACGGTGCACCTGAGCAGCCGCCGCGCCGGCGGGCCGTGGGTCAAGGTCAACTGCGGCGCGCTGCCGGAGCAGCTGCTCGAGTCGGAGCTGTTCGGCCACGAGAAGGGCGCGTTCACGGGCGCGGTGCGCCAGAAGCCGGGGCGCTTCGAAGACGCGAGCGGCGGCACGATCTTCCTGGACGAGATCGGGGAGCTGCCGGTGGCGCTGCAGGTGAAGCTGCTGCAGGTGCTCGAGGAGAAGACGTTCACGCGCGTGGGCGGCAACCAGCCGGTCACCGTGGACGTGCGCATCGTCACGGCCACGAACCGTCCTCTCGAGGAGATGGTGCGCGAGAAGACGTTCCGCGAGGACCTGTTCTTCCGTCTGAACGTCTTTCCGATCACGCTGCCGCCGTTGCGCGAGCGGCCGGGCGACGTGCTGCCGCTGGCGGCGTTCGTGATGCGCAAGCACGGCGCGTCCGAGGACAAGCTCACCGACGCGGCGCGCCGCGCGCTCGAGGGCTATCCGTTCCCCGGCAACGTGCGCGAGCTGGAGCACACGCTGGAGCGCGCGTTGATCCTGGCGGGCAGCGATCCGGTGGGCCCCGAGCACCTCGCGTTCGCGCGTCCCGAACTGGCGGGGGCGAACGCGCAGAGCTGGGTGCCGCGCATTCCGGCCGACGGGCTGTCGCTCGAGGCGCTCGAACGCGAGCTGATCCTGCAGGCGCTGGAGCGGGCGGCGGGCAACAAGAGCCAGGCGGCGCGGCTGCTGGGGCTCACGCGGCGCACGCTCTACTCGCGCATGGAGAAGCACGGCCTGCACGTGCCGGCGAACGAGCTGGCCGAAGCCGACAGCGAGTAGCGCCGGTCGCGGCGGAGACGGGCCGCGAAGCGATCAGCGCGCGGCGCCGGGCCCGCGCGGCGGCGACGCGAGGTCGCGGCAGCGCACGAACAGGCGCGGCAGCCACACGTCGACGCCGTCCGAGAGCAGCGCGCGTCCGTGCCACAGCTCCTTGAACAGCGCCTCCACCACGCGGTCCGCCTCGGCGGGCGTGGTGGCGAGCGTTCCGGCCAGGGCGCGCAGCGACGGAGCGAGCACGTCGTGCACTTCGCCGAGGGCCTCCGCATCGCCGTCCATCAGGCGCTGCGCGAGCCGGGCGAGGAGTTCGTTGTCGAATACGGGAGTCGAGTTCATGGTCGGGACCGTGGGGCATCGGGGGGTGGAGCGTCGGGCGGCACTCTAGCCCAGACCGCGCGCGGGTCGCGAGCGAATCGTGGCCGGCGGGGCGACTCCGGGGGCGAGTCGGCCCGCCGTGGTCGCGGCGCGCCGCACGTCGTATGCTGCGCGCGCGATGAACGTGCTCCGCGGATGGCTCTTCGACCACCTGGGTCTCAAGCTCACGGCGCTGCTGCTGGCGGTGCTCGTGTACCTGAACGTGTACACGGACCGGCCCGCCACGCTGCGCATCGCGTTCCCGGTGGAACTCACCGACCTCGCCGACACGCTGGCGATCTCGGGCCCGGCGCCGCGCCCCGTCGAGGCGGACCTCAAGGGCACGGGCAAGCAGATCATCGCGCTCAAGGTGCGCGAGCCGAAGCTGCAGCTGTCGCTGGGCGGCGTGGCCGCGGGGCGTTTCCAGCGCACGATCACCGCGGCCGACCTGCCGTTGCCGGTGGACGGCGTGATCCACGTGGAGCAACTCGTGGGGCCGCCGATGGTGGAACTGCAGGTGGAGCCGCGACTCGAGCGCGAACTGCCGCTGGCGCTCACGGTGGTGGGTGTGCCGGCGTCGGGCTGGCACTGGAACGGCGACGCGCGGCTCGATCCGTCGCGCATCACCGTGTCCGGGCCCCGCAGCGTGATCGCCGCGCTCGACACGATCCGGCTCGCGCCGGTGCGCGTGGACGGACGGCGCGACACGGTGCGTGCGGATGTGGCGCCGGCGGACCTGCCCGAGTGGTGCACGGCGCGACCCGCGCTGGTGCACGTGCGCGCGCCGCTCGCGCGCCGGTAGACGCTCGAGCGGGGCGGGCCGCCCGCGCGTCCCGTGCGAAACGACGACGCCCCGGTCGGTCGGACCGAGGCGTCGCAGGACGGGTGCGGGGCGGAGCCGCGCTGGAGATGGCAGGCTCGGATGGTGGGACGCGACCGCCGCCACCGCACCGGAGAGGAATCGCAATCGCGGTGCCAGCAGCCGGGCCGCCGCCGCACCGCGCCCAAACCCGCGCCACGCGCGGGCTTCGCGATCGGCATCGCGGCCGGTGGGCGAGATGGCCCGCGCCGCGCACCGCGAAGCGCACTCGAGGCGGCCGCGATTTCGCACGGAGCGCGCCGAGTTCGGCGACAGGTCGGCATCGTCGCGTTCGGCCGAACACCGGAGCGGTCCCGGACCGGGCGCCGGTGCGCTCGGGTCTTGACACTGCCGAAGACGGCCCCATAAATTTCTCGCGTCGCTTCGAGCGTCTCCACGACGCGAACCACCGAACGGCCCGGCGCACGCCGGACTCTTCCTGCCCGACTCGATCCCGCTTCGCCACGACAAGCCTCCGACCCGGTCCACCCGGGTTCGTTCCCGCCACCCCGCTTCGACTCGAGGACTCTCCTTCATCGTTTCCGGTCCCACCGGAATCCCACCGCTTCCTCCGATCCCCGGCCCGCGGACGCACGTCCGCACCCCGCGGCCACTCCGCTCCCCGCGCGCCTTCGGCGCGTCGAAGGGGCGTCGCACTCCTCCACCCAGGCGAACGCTCTCATGGACGCACCCACCACCGAGACCCTGGAACTGCAGCAGCTCAAGACCAAGACGATGACGGAACTGCTCGGGCTCTCGCAGCAACTCGAGATCCAGGGCACCAGCGGCCTGCGCAAGCAGGAGTTGATCTTCAAGATCCTCGAGGCCCAGACCGAGAAGAACGGCCTGATCTTCGCCGAGGGCGTGCTCGAGATCCTTCCCGAGGGCTACGGCTTCCTGCGCTCGCCCACGTACAACTACCTGCCGGGGCCGGACGACATCTACGTGTCGCCGTCGCAGATCAAGCGCTTCGACCTGCACACGGGCGACACCGTGTCGGGACAGGTGCGGCCACCGAAGGAGGGCGAGCGCTACTTCGCGCTGCTGCGCGTGGAGGCGATCAACTTCGAGAGCCCGGAGGCGGCGAAGGACAAGATCCTGTTCGACAACCTCACGCCGCTCTACCCGATCGAGAAGCTGAACCTGGAGACCAAGGACCGCTGCCTCGAGACGCGCATCATCGACCTGCTGTCGCCGATCGGAAAGGGCCAGCGCGCGCTGATCACGTCGCCGCCCAAGGCGGGCAAGACGGTGCTGCTGCAGAAGCTCGCGAACGCCATCAGCGAGAACCATCCCGAGGTGGTGCTGATCGTGCTGCTGATCGACGAGCGCCCCGAGGAAGTCACCGACATGCAGCGCACGGTGCAGGGCGAGGTCGTGTCGAGCACGTTCGACGAGCCGGCCGAGCGCCACGTGCAGGTGGCCGAGATGGTGATCGAGAAGGCGAAGCGCCTGGTCGAGCACAAGCGCGACGTCGTGATCCTGCTGGACTCGATCACGCGCCTCGCGCGCGCCCACAACACCGTGGTGCCGCACTCGGGCAAGATCCTGTCGGGCGGCGTCGACGCGAACGCGCTGCAGCGCCCGAAGCGGTTCTTCGGCAGCGCGCGCAACATCGAGGCCGGTGGCTCGCTCACCGTGATCGCCACGGCGCTCATCGAGACCGGCTCGCGCATGGACGAGGTGATCTTCGAAGAGTTCAAGGGCACCGGAAACAGCGAGCTCGTGCTCGACCGCAAGATCGCCGACAAGCGCATTTTCCCGGCCATCGACATCAACCGCTCCGGCACGCGCAAGGAGGAGATGCTCATGCCTCCCGACGTGCTGTCGCGCGTGTGGATCCTGCGCAAGTTCCTGAACGAGCTGAACCCGGTCGAGGCGATCGAGTTCCTGATCACGCGCATGAGCGACACGAAGACGAACAAGAAGTTCCTGGAGAACATGAACTCCTGACACGCGCTTCACCGCTGTGCGAATGCCCGCCCCGAGCACCCGGGCGGGCGTTCGCGCGTCGGCGCGGCCCCTGGCGCCGGCCGGTCCGGCCCCACCCGCCGGGCCTCCGCGCGAGCGCCATCCTGTCGCACCCGGGTGCGCCCGGGGAGCCGCCCGAAGCGCCGCACGTGCGGACACCGCGGGCGGGCGCCATGGCCAAGTGCCGGGCACGGTTCGCGCTCGTGCGCCACCTCCCGCGCAGCGTCCGCGGTCGTGCTTCATATCTCAAGCCCGCGACACTTCGTCCGAGAGTACGTGCTGGTCAGCAGGTTCACGGACGGCGCCCCGCGGCCCCCCGGACGCGCGACGTCGTACACACCCCCTTGGAGACGAACGTGCCCCCCGAGCGGTCGTCCGACATGGACGTCCCGGCAACCTCGCCGGACTTTCATCGCATCCTCGCGCAACTCGTCGTCGTGGTGTTCGTGGTCGAGATGCTGGTGATGCTCGCCCTGCATCTCGCGCCACCGATGTCGCCGTTCGTCACGGCCTGCGTGGACGCGGCCGCGCTTTCGCTGGTGGCCGCGCCTCTCCTGTGGTGGACCACGCTGCGCCCCGCGTACCGCGCGCTCGCACGCCGCGCCGAGGCCAGCCGCGCCTCCGAGCGCGAACTGCGCGAAGCACGCGACGCCGCCGAGGAGGCGTCCCGCGCGAAGGCCGAGTTCCTCGCCACGATGAGTCACGAGATCCGCACGCCGATGAACGGCGTGCTGGGCTTCGCGCACCTGCTGCTCGACACCCAGCTCGACACGCAGCAGCGCGAGTACGTGGAGACGCTCCAGCGCTCGGGCCAGTCGCTGCTCGAGCTGATCAACGACATCCTGGACTTCTCCAAGATCGAGGCCGGGCGCCTGAACGTCGAGAGCGCCGCGTTCGACTGCCACTCCGCCGTGCGCGACGCCTGCAGCCTGCTCAGTCCGAACGCCGTCGCCAAGGGCATCGCGCTCGAGGTGGCGATCGCCCCGGGCGTGCCGCAGGTGCTGCTGGGCGACGCGAACCGCGTGCGCCAGGTGGTGCTCAACCTGGTCGGCAACTCCATCAAGTTCACGCCGCAGGGCCGCGTGGCGGTGTCGCTCACCGTGGACGGCAGCTTCCTGCGCTTCTCCGTCACCGACACCGGCGTGGGCATTCCGCCCGAGAAGCTGAACCTGCTGTTCCAGCGCTTCTCGCAGGTGGACACGTCCGCCACCCGGCGGTTCGGCGGCACCGGGCTCGGGCTGGCGATCAGCCGGCGCCTGGTCGAGATGATGGGCGGCGAGATCGGCGTGCGCAGCGAGCCCGGCCAGGGCTCCACGTTCTGGTTCACGCTGCCGATCCCGGCCGTGGACCTGGGCACGCCCTCGGGCGAGGGCACGCCGAACGCCACGATCGTTCCTTTGCCCGCCGGCGCCGAGATGCTGTCGTTCACGTGGTCGCCGCGCGTGCTGGTGGCCGAGGATCACCCCGTCAACGCGACACTCGTGCGGCGCCTGCTCGAGAAGATGGGCTGCCGCGTGGAGCACGCACGCAACGGCGTCGAAGCCGTGGAGTTCGCCTCGAGCGGCGAATACGACGTGGTGTTGATGGACTGCCACATGCCCGAGCTCGACGGCCTCGCCGCCACGCGCCGGTTGCGCGAGCGCGAGAAGGGCGGCGCCAGGCGCCTGCCGATCGTGGCGCTCACCGCGAGCGCGATGGAGTCCGAACGCCTCGCGTGCTTCGACGCCGGCATGGACGACTTCCTCACGAAGCCGATCGTGCCCGGCCTGCTGCGCGCGTGCCTGGAACGCTGGGTGGTCGAGGGCGCTGCGCCCGGCGGAGAGCAGGCGGCGTAGCCGCCGCCGCGCGCCGGTCGGGCGCGCCCGCGGCCCTCGACGCGCGCGCGGCGCACGCCCGGCCGGAACGCCGCGACCGCGATCCCGCCGCGGCGCACTGGCGGCCGGCGCGCCGGTGCGTATGCTGCGGCCACGGCCGCGCCGCACCCGCGCGCGCCCGTGTTCCCGCAACGGTCCGAGGACCCGCATGCTCCGCTCGACCCACCGCCTTGCCGTCGTGCCCGCCGCCGTGCGCGTGTCCGTGCGCCGCGCCCGCGGAGCGCGCTCGTGACCGGCGCGCCCGACGCGGCGCCGCTGCGCGAAGCGGCCGTGCTCGTGCCGCTGTTCGAGGACGCGGGCGAGCCGTACGTGGTGATCGTGCGCCGCACCGAGGGCGGGCCGCACAGCGGTCAGCTCGCGTTCCCCGGCGGCGTCATCGAAGCGCGCGACGCGTCGCCGTTCGCGGCCGCGTGCCGCGAGGCGGAGGAGGAGATCGGCCTGCCCCGCGACGCGGCCGTTCACCTGGTCGACCTGCCGCCGGTCGAGACGCGCGTCACGGGCTTCCGCATCCTGCCGTTCCTCGCGCGGATCCGCCGGCCGGCGCGGTGGGCGCCCCAGCCGGCCGAGATCGCCGAGATCATGGAAGTGTCGCTCGCCGCGCTGGCCGACCCGGCGGCGCACGGCTGGGCCGACGACCTGTTGCCCGGCACGCGGTTGGCCATGCGGCTGCCGTACATTCGGGTGGGACCGCACCGGCTGTGGGGCGCGAGCCACCGCATCCTGCAGCCGATCCTGCCGCGGCTGCTCGCCGGAGAGTGGCGCGACGTCCGTGATTGACCCGCCGCAACTCCGCGCGCAAGGTGACGCGCGAAGGCCCCGGGGAGTCCGCGGACGCCCGTCCGGCAGGCTCCACGTCGCGCCCGACACCGGAGGTGAACATGCCCGACCTCACCCGTGAGCCCGGCGCGAACCCCGACGTCGACTTCGTTCCCATCGCCTCGTTCCCCGAGCCGATGCTGCTGCCGCAGGCGCACGCCCTGCTCGACGAAGCCGGCATCGCCTACGTGGTCGAGAACGAGGGCGTGCAGAACCTGGTCGGCATCGGCAGCGCGGTGTTCGGCTTCAATCCCGCGGTCGGTGCGCCGCTGCTGTGCGTGGAGCCGGCGCGCTTCGAGGAGGCGCGCGCGCTGCTCGAGCCGCTGTTCGCGCCGCCGCCCGCGCCGCCCCCGACGCTGGCGCTGACGCCGGCGGAGTGCCCCACGTGCCACCGCACGATCGAGAGCGAGCCCGGCGATCCGCCGCTCGCGGTGTGCTACCACTGCGGCGCGTCGCTCGTGCCCGGCGAGGGATCCGCCGAGTCCGTCGTGCTCGCGGAGCCCGCCGCGGGCAGCGAACGGGCGCGCATCGCCGACCAGCTGCGACGTGCGATGCGCGGCGAGGCGTGGCACGGGCCGTCGCTGCGCGAGCTGCTCGCCGGCGTGACCGCCGCGCAGGCCGCCGCGCACCCGGTGCCGGGCGCGCATTCGATCGGCGAGATCGTGCTGCACGTGGCCGCGTGGCGCGACGCCGCGCGGCTGCGACTCGCCGGCAAGGAGATCCGGCCGGCGGACGAGCAGGACTGGCCGCCGCTCCCGCCAGGCGACGCCGCGTGGGCGCAGGCGATCGCCGTGCTCGAACGCTCCACCGAGCTGCTCGTGGACGCGCTCGCGCGCGAGAGCGACGCGCAGCTCGACGAACCGATCCTGCCGGGATTCTCGACGCGCTACGTCACGCTGCACGGCGTGGTGCAGCACGACCTCTACCACGCGGGGCAGATCGCGCTGCTCAAGAAGGCGCTCGTCGCCGGCCCGCCGTCGGTGCTCGACGCGTGAGCGCGCGCAGCGTCGGAACGCGAATCGCCGCGGTCGTGGCCGCGCTGCTGATGCTCGGCGCGGCTCCGGGCCGGGCCCAGGACGCCGACGGCCGCGGTGCGCACTTCGAGCAGGCGCTGCTCGACCGGCTGGTCGGGCACTGGCGCGTGGAGCGCCGCATGGGCGACCGCGTGCTCGCGAACACTTGCGACGCCGAGTGGGTGCTGAACCACCAGTTCCTGCGCCTGCACTACCGCGACGTCGCCACGCCGCCCGCGTACGAAGCGATGGTGTTCCTGGGCTGGAACGGGCAGCAGCAGCGCGTGAGTACGCACTGGATCGACGTGTTCGGCGGCCGCTATTCGGAGACGCTCGGGTTCGGCGCCGTGTCGGGCGACTCGCTCGTGCTCGACTTCGCGTATCCCGACGGCGCGTTCCGCAACACGTACCGCTGGTATCCGGCCACGGGGGAGTGGACCAGCCGCGGCGAGTCGCAGGATTCGACCGGCGCCTGGCAGCCGTTCATGACCGATCGCTTCCGCCGCGCGCGCACGCGCCGCTGATCAGGGCTCCGCGGTGCTCGCGCGTGCGGTCGCCACGCGCACCGAGTCCGCGGCCGGCTTGCGCCCGGGCTTCGGCGCGCGCCAGTCGACCTCGGGGTTGAGCACGAACGGCGCGCGCTCGCGCGAGCGCAGGTACCCGGCCAGCCGGCGATCGAAGCCGTACAGGTCGTCGCGCACGTGCAGCTCGCCCGCGGGGTCCACCCACGCGGTCCAGTACAGGAAGTCCACGGGCACCGGACGCGGCAGGTTCACGCGCCGCGACGTCGTGTCGGCGAACAGCCGCGCCAGCGAATCGCGCGGTGCCCACTTGGTGGCGGCGAGCAGCAGCGCCGCGAGCGACTCGGGCTGCGCCACGCGGATGCAGCCGTGGCTCAACGCGCGGCGTTCGCGCTGGAACAGCCGTCGCGCGTTCGTGTCGTGCAGGTAGACGTCGAACTCGTTCGGGCACGCGAACTTCACCTTGCCGAGCGGATTCTTCGCGCCGGGCCGTTGCCGCACCAGGTAGGGAAAGCGGCCGTTCGTGCGCGCGCTGTCCCAGGGCACCGCGTCGGGCGACACCACCGGCAGGCCCTTCACGTCGGTGCGCATCACTTCCATGTCGTGACGCGCGAGGTAGCCGGCGTCGCGCTTCTGCGCGGGCCCGATCTCCTCGGCCACGATGCGCCGCCCGAGCCGCCACGACGGGTGCACGTCCAGCCACTGCACCGCGTCGGAGAACAGCGGCGTCTGGTGCAGGCTGTCGCCCACGACCACGCGGAACACGCGCGTACTGTCCTCCGCGCCGTGCCACGCCACGCGGTAGTCGGCGATGTTCACCTCGAGCCGCGGCGTCTCGCGCTCGTATGCCACCCAGCGCCGGCGCTCCAGGTTCAGCGCCAGCGTCTGCAGCCGCCCGCGGTCCGGGCTCGCGCCCTTCGTGGCGCGGTGCAGCCGCGCGTACGCGCGCTGCAGTCGCACGTAGTCGGTGTCCTGCGGCGCGTACGCCGTCAGCGACTCGGGCGGCATGCCGTGCGCCAGTTGCGCGCGCAGCCGGCGCAGCACGTGCGCGCGTCGGCCCGCCACGTTCCAGTCGGGATCGAGCGACGCGGCGTCCACGCGCCCCACCGACACCGCGAGCGCGCCGCGCACGAGCGCGGTGGTCAGCTCCACGTCCTCGCGCCCGAGCCTCGGCAACTCGCGCACGCGCACCGGGTCGCGCGCGCGCTTCGCGATCCCGTGCGCGAGCAGCGATTCCGAAGCGAACGCGTGCGGGTCGAGCCCGTGCTCGGCCAGGGTCAGCAGCGCGGTGATCGCCGGGCCGGCCTCTTCGCGCGGGCCGTGGTCGTCGAACCACGCGGGATCGTCGGCGCGGCCGCGGTAGAAGTCCGCCACCCACTCGGGGACGCTGTCGCGCGGCGTGGCGATCGTGTCGACCAGCGCTTCCCGTGCGGCCCGGACCGAGTCCGACAGCGGCGGGCGCTTTTCGCAGCCCGCCAGCGCGGGAAGGGCGAGCGTCAGGCACAGCAACAGGATACGGCGATGATGGCTGGGCAAGGGGAGCTCCGGGGGGATGGGCCACCCGCTCGGACCCCCAGGGTCCAGCGAAAGTCACGTTCGGCGGCCGGCCGCAGGGTGCCACGCGGAGGGGGAAGCGAACAACGCGTTGTGCGCGGAAGATTGCAGCTGGCGGTGCCCGGGCTCTGCGCCGCAACGGCTTGTGGCTCCGGGAGCACTTTCCGGGTCAGGGATCTGCCCGCCAAGGGCTTGCCGGGTTCGAACTGCAATCTTCCGCGCACCACGGGGCAGTTGAGCGGCGGCCGGAGGCTGGGGCATACTGCGCGCCCGCTTCACACCACGAGATCAGGCGGAGCGCTCGGGACCGAGGCGTCCCGGGGAACGCCGCCGTTGAAGGAGAGCTGTTCCGATGAAGTCCGGCATCCATCCGCTGTACGAGACGCGCCAGTTCCACTGCTACGGCTGCGGCACCGAGTGGGCCACGCGTACCACGCTCAAGCCCCACACGACCGACGGCAAGATCCACCTCGACATCTGCTCCAGCTGCCACCCGTTCTTCACGGGCAAGCAGAAGCTGCTGGACAAGGCCGGCCGAGTGGATCGCTTCCGCAAGCGCTACGCGAACGTGCAGAAGCCCGATTCGAACAGCTAGCGTCTCTTCGAAGGCCTCCGTCCGCCCTGCGGCCGGGGGCCTTCGTGCTTTCGGGGGTGCACTCGGCTCGAGCGCATCCCGCCACGCCGCCCGGCGGCGTTCACGAACGGGGCCCGGCCCCGGGGAGTTCCGATGCCGTTCCTGCCCGTGGGCGGACAGGCCGTGATCGAGGGCGTCATGATGCGCTCGCCCTCCAAGGTGGGCGTGGCGGTGCGCCGCCCCGACGGCTCCGTGGCCACCATGGAAAAGCCGTTCGAGTCGGTCACGCGCCGCATGAAGCTGCTGGGCCTGCCGGTGGTGCGCGGCGCCGTGTCGCTGTTCGAGACGCTCGGCATCGGCATGACCGCGCTCAACTTCAGCGCCGACGAGGCCGCCAAGGACGAAGCGCCCGCCGAGGGCGCGAAACCGTCGGCCGGCCAGGGTGTGGCGCAGACGCTCACGCTGATCGTGTCGTTCGCGCTCGGCATCCTGCTGTTCGTGGTGCTGCCCGCCAAGCTCACCGGCTGGCTCGGCTTCCACGACCGTATCGGCTTCGGCCTCGTGGACGGATTCTTCCGCCTGCTCGCGTTCGTGCTGTACCTCACGCTGATCTCGCAGTGGAAGGAGATGGCGCGCGTGCTCGGCTACCACGGCGCCGAGCACAAGGCGATCCACGCGCTCGAAGCCGGGGCGCCGCTCACGCCCGAGAGCGTGCAGACGTTCACGCGCTTCCACCCGCGGTGCGGCACCACGTTCCTGTTCTACGTGGTCACCATCAGCATCGTGATCTTCACGTTCGTCGGAAAGCCCACGCACATCGGCCAGCACCTGCTGCGCGTGGCGTGCATGCCGCTGATCGCCGGAGTGGCGTTCGAGTTCATCCGCCTTTCGGGCAAGTACCAGCACGTCGGCTGGGTGCGTGCGCTCAGCTGGCCGGGCATCCAGTTCCAGCGGCTCACCACCCGCGAGCCCGACCTCGAGATGTGCCGCATCGCGATCGCGGCGCTCGAACTGGTGCGCCACGACGAGACGGTGCTCGCGCTGCAGCGCGAGCCGAACGCGGTCGCCGAGGTCCAGTTCGTCCAATGATGGATGCCCACCTGCTCGAGGCCCTGCGCCGTGTCGAGGCGCGCTTCGCCGAGATCGACCAGCAGCTGGCCGAGCCCGGCGTGGCCAGCGACCCGCGGCGGTTGCGCGACCTGTCGCGCGAGCGCGCGCGGCTCGACGAGACGGTGCGCACGCTCGCGGAGTACCGCTCGGTCGAGGCCACGGTGGCCGACGACGAGGCGGCGATCGCCTCGGGTGACGCCGAGCTGGCCGAACTGGCGCAGGCGGAGCTGCCCGAGCTGCGCGAGAAGCTCGATCGGCTCGAGACCGAGCTGAAGAAGCTGCTGCTCCCGCGCGACCCCGACGACGACAAGAACGTGATCGTGGAACTGCGCGCCGGTACGGGCGGCGACGAGGCGTCGCTGTTCGCGGCCGAGCTGTACCGCATGTACTCGCGGTTCGCCGAGCGCCACCGCTGGAAACAGGAAGTGATCAGCGCCAGCGAGTCCGAGGTGGGCGGCTACAAGGAAATCGTGTTCTCGCTCGAGGGCGACGGGGTCTACCGGCAGATGAAGTTCGAGTCCGGCGTGCACCGCGTGCAGCGCGTGCCGGCGACCGAGGCGTCGGGCCGCATCCACACGTCGGCCGCCACCGTGGCCGTGCTGCCCGAGGTGGAGGACGTCGACATCGAGGTACGCGAGGAGGACCTGCGCGTGGACGTCTACCGCGCCGGCGGCAAGGGCGGCCAGGGCGTGAACACCACCGACTCCGCCGTGCGCATCACGCACCTGCCCACGAACACCGTAGTGACCTGCCAGGACGAGCGCTCGCAGATCAAGAACCGCGCGAAGGCCATGAAGGTGCTGCGCGCGCGCCTGTACGACGCCCGGCTGCAGGAGGCGCAGGCGAAGTACGCCGCCCAGCGCCGCTCGCAGGTCTCGACCGGCGACCGCAGCGCCAAGATCCGCACGTACAACTTCCCGCAGGGCCGCGTGACCGACCACCGCATCAACCTGACGCTCTACTCGCTCTCGAACTTCATGGAAGGCAACATCGAGGAGATGAGCGAGGCCCTGCTGGTGGCGGACACCGCCGAGAAGCTGGCCGCGCTGGCGGGCGGCGCGGCGTAACCGCCCGCGAGACGGCGGCGGGCGGCGGTCTCTCGACTCATCGTTCGGATGCGGACGTTCGGGCGCCGAGCGCCTGGACATGCTCGACCAGAGCGCGGATGCCCGCCTCGTCCACGCGTCCGGCCCATGCGGGCATCGCCGGCGACAACCCCGTGGCGCGGCCGCCCGAGCGAATCACCTCGGCGATTTCGGACGGGGTCCGGAAGCGGAACGTCTCCGGGTGCGTGAGGTCCCGGGGGCGCGGACGGAGGAACGGCGCGCGTGAACCGTCTCCCCGTCCCTGTGCTCCGTGGCAGGAGCGGCAGTGCCGCCGGAAGAGATCCGCTCCCCTCGTGCTCTTCGCGCCGTTCGCCGCGGGCTCACGCTTCGCGTTGGCGGGGCGCGCTCCAGGGCCGGTGGACAGTGCCACGAACGCCGCGAGCATTCCGGCCACGAGGATGCAGACCCGTGCGTGCGCGGTCATGACGGCCCCAGCATGCGCAGGCGAAGCATCGCCACCACCCAGGCGGCGGCGGCGAGCAGGCCGGCCCCGGCGCGGACATGGTTCCAGAAGGTCCAGTCGTGGAGGTAGCGCGTCCACAGTGAGGCGGCTTCCGTCGTCGTCGGGTCCACCCTCGCGAGGGCGTCGTTGAGCGGGACGTTCGCCCACATCGTCACCGCGATCACCCCACCCAGGTAGAGCGCGGAGCCGGCGAGGCACTCGACGCCACCGGGGGTTGCCCCTCGCAGGAGCCCCGCCGTCGCGAGCGCCACACCGAGTCCGGCCGTGCCCAGGAAGACCGCCATGAACCACGGGTTGATGACCACGATGTTGATGGACTGCATGGCGGCGATGCCCTGGGTGGAGGGCAGCCGCGACAGCGCTCCCATGACGAACGTGGAGAAGGCGTAGAAGACTCCCGCCATCAGTGCTGAGCCGAGTGCGGCCGAGAATGCCAGAGCCATCGTGATGTCTCGTACCAATCGAAGACCTCCATCCGGTGTTGGCGGAACTCCATCGGGGCGAATGCCCTTCGGAAAGGTCTCGCTTTCGGTGCCGTGAACACCATGTCCGAGCGTCCCGATTGCGTGACGGATCGTCCCGGCTCGCGACCCGGAACCGGCATCGGCCGGGTGGACAGCCGCGCGTGCCTCACCCAATCTGCCGGCCATGCGTCCGCCCACACCGGTGAGCGATCCGCTCGGCAGCGCGCTGCAGTTCCTCCGATCGCGGCGCATCGTCTGTTGCCGTTCCGAATTCTCGGCGCCCTGGGCGCTCGAGCTGCCGGCGATTCCCGACAGCCTGATGTTCCATGCCGTGCTCGACGGTTCGTGCCTGCTCACGGCGAGCGGCGAGCCACCGGTCAAACTCCGGGCAGGAGACCTGGTGCTGGTGCCGCACGGCCAGGGGCACGTGCTCGCCAGTCGGCAGGGCATGCGTGGCGCGGCGTTGTTCGAGATACCGCGCACGTGGGAGGGAGATCGCTTCGAAGTGCTCCGTCACGGGGGCGGTGGAGCGAAGACCACGGTGCTGTGCGGAGTCGTGCAGTACGACCATCCGGCCGCCGCGCATTTCGTTGCGCTGCTTCCGGCGCAGATCCGGATCGTGCCCGGGAGCGCCGGAGAGGCGGCGTGGATTCGGGCAGCCCTCGGGTTCCTCGCGGACGAAGCACGGCAAGCGCGGCCGGGGGGCGAGGCCGTGATCACGCGACTTGCCGATATTCTCGTGATCGAGGCGATGAGGTCGTGGGTCGCACGCGGCTCGGGCGTGGCGCCGGGGTGGCTCGCCGGGCTGGAGGACCGCCGGATCGGGCGGGCGCTTGCGCGCGTGCACGCGGACCCGGGGCGTTCCTGGACTCTCGCGGGATTGGCGCGGGAGGCCGCGCTGTCGCGCTCGGCATTCGCATCCCGTTTCACGGCCGTGGTCGGCGAGCCAGCCATGCAGTATGTCCTGCGCTGGAAGATGCTCGTCGCGATGCGCTGGTTGCGGGAGGGCGACGTCACGGTGGAGCAGATCGCCGACCGGCTGGGCTACCACTCCGCGGCGGCGTTCAGTCGGGCGTTCAAGCGGGCCGTGGGCGCGAGCCCCGGGTCGGTGCGCCGCCGAGACCACGAGTCGGTCCCGGTCGCCCGCTCGCGCTGACTCGTCGCCGACCGATCGGCGCGGGGGTGGGGGCTCGGGACGGCGGCCCACGTCCCGCGCACCCCCGGCACGCCGCCCTGGCAGCCCGATTCGGGTGCCCTCACCCCGCCTTTCTGGCGGTTCGTGCGGAACGCGCGGCCTGTGGGATCGCACCCAACTGGGTCCCGCCCGCGGTGGTTCTGACCCGGAAATCGGGCCTCCGGGCGCCCGCAACGCCCCGTGCGGCGTGCAATCCGGCCCGCGAACCCGTTTGGCGCCAACGACTCGCGAGGGCACTGCGAATGGCACCAGCGAACGGTACGGCACGTGCCCTGTCGGTAGGTACGGAGCTTCTGTCCACCGACGAATCGTCCGCCGGACGGACCGGAGCCGCAGAACGAGGAACCGACCATGACGCCCCTCCCGAACCGACCGAACGAACGAGGCATCGCCCTCGTCAGCGCCATGCTCATGCTGGTGCTCGCCATGGTGCTCACCGCCACGTTCATGCTGACCGTGGTGGGTGAGCGCACGACCTCGACCGGCGTGCACCTGTCGCGCCGCGCGACGTTCGCCGCCGATGCCGGCGTGCGCGCGATGCAGCAGCAGCTGGCGAACAGCGCCCGCGGCCGCCTCGACACGCTGACCAACGCGTGGAGCGGCACGGGCAACATCATCACCAGCCCGGGCACGTTCTTCGGCACCACGCCGATCACCATGACCTGCTCGAACCCCGGTTTCAACGCCACCGCCACCGTGGCGTACCTGGGCGACTCGATCGGCACCACGCAGCAGTGCTTCGACTACCGGTGGACGATCACCTCGAACGCCACGAGCGGCTCGGGCGCGCGCCGCACCGTGCAGAGCACCGGCACGATGCGCGTGAGCGCGTCGCGCGGTTCGTTCTCGGACTACCTGGTCTACACGAACCACCACACGGCGCCGGGCGGCGGCACGATCTGGTTCACGTCGCGCACCCGCTTCGACGGCCGCGTGCACACGAACGGCCAGCTCGCGTTCGCGTACGAGCCTGCGTTCGGCGACCTCGTCACCAGCGTCAGCCAGACCGCGCTCTACAACAACGCCGGCAACGGCTCGGTGGAGCTCGACGAGAGCCACAACGGCTCGATCGACGTGCCCGACTTCCAGGGCGGCTTCCAGCGCGGCGTCGCGCCGGTGAACCTGCCGAGCAACGCCTTCAGCCAGCAGAACGCGGCGCTCGGCCTGAGCCCGGCGAACACGACCGCCCCGGACAACACCACGGTCAACACGTACCTCGGCAACGGCGCGCTCTCCACCGCCCCGGCGAACGGCATCTACGTGCCGACGTCCGCCGGCGCGGTGTCGGGCGGCATCTACGTGCAGGGCGATCTCGACGACTGCCTGCTCAGCGTGGACGGCGGCGGCCGCCAGGTGTACACGCTCGTCCAGGGCGGAACGACGAAGACGATCACCGTGAACAACGTGACGCACACCACCTCGATCTTCGACGGCACGAACACGGTCAGCTACCCGGGGACGCCGCGCGGCATGCTGTACGTGGCGGGCGCGGTGCGCCAGCTGCGCGGTCCGGCGCGCAACATGGGCATGACGGTGCCGGCCATCGCGCGCGACACCAAGCTGCTCATCACCGCGACGAGCGACATCATGCTGACGAACGACGTCGTGTGCGCGAACTACGACGACAAGCAGAACGTGCTCGGCCTGTTCACGCCGGGCGGCTCGGTGCGCGTGGCAACGTCGGCGCCGGACGACATGAACCTGGACGCGTTCGTGATGGCCACCGAGCCCACGTCGGGCGTCTTCACGGTGGACAACTACAACTACGGCGACACTCGCGGCACCTTCCACCTGCGCGGCGGCATGGTGACGCAGTACTACGGCGCGTTCGGCACGTTCCGCGGCGAGACGCCCCGGACCGGCTACGGCCGTGACTTCCAGTACGACCGTCGTGGCCTCGAGCCCCCGTTCTTCCCGACCACCGGCCGCTTCAACACCAACCGTCCGATCGCGCACCGCGAGAGCTGGATCGAGATGTAGTCCCGAGACTCACGGCTCCGCGGACGATCCACGGGCGCCCCGCAGACGGGGCCCCGCGGCGCGGAGCCGGTCGAGCAGGCGAGACGAGCCGTCACGGCGGGCTCCGGGTGATCCGGAGCCCGCCGCT
>JBGAOB010000432.1:0-2133 GCA_044222045.1 Candidatus Eiseniibacteriota bacterium | reverse complement strand
GCGGTGGAGCTGGCCGACGCGCTCGTGGCCGAGGGCGTGCCGTTCCGCGACGCGCATCGCCAGGTGGGGCAGCTGTGGGCCGTGGCCGAGCAGGCCGGCGTCGAGCCCGCCGCGCTGCCGCTGGCGCAGCGGCTGGAGCTGTCGCCGCACTTCGACGACGCGCACCTGGCCGCGCTCACCGTGGAGGCCGCGCTCGCGCGGCGTTCGCACGGCCCCGGCGCCGGCCCCGGCTCGGTGGCCGGGCAGATCGCGGCGGCCGAAGCGCGACTCGGCATGGGCCCGGGCGAAGTTCCGCATCCCGTGCTCGCTTCCGCGGCCGCGTCGCTGGCCGAGGGCTTCGTGCTGCGGCGCGCGAAACTCGAGGACGTGCCCGGCATCGCCGCCGTGATGGCGCGCTACGTGGCCGAGGGCGTGCTGCTGCCGCGGCCCGTGTCGGAGTTGTACCAGTGCGTGCGCGAGTTCCACGTGGCCGAGAAGAACGGCGAAATCGTGGCCACCGCCGCGCTGCGCGTGCTGTGGGACGACCTCGGCGAGGTGCGCTCGCTGGCCGTGCGGCCCGACTGTCACGGCCACGGGCTGGGCGCTTCGCTGGTGAAGGCCGTGGTCGACGACGCGATGGCCGTGGGCGTGCCGCGCGTGATCGCGCTCACGCGCGAGGTGGAGTTCTTCGAGCGGTGCGGGTTCGTGGTGGAGAAGCGCGAGTCGCTGCCGCGCAAGGTGTGGGCCGACTGCATGCGCTGCCCCAAGCGCCACGCGTGCGACGAAGTCGCCGTGGTGCTGGACCTGGTGCCCGGCGCCAGCGAGCAGGCCGCGAAGGCCGCGCGCTCGTGGACGCTGCCCATGCCGCAGTCGGCGCAGGACGAGCCGGCACTCCCGGTGATTTCGTGAAGCCGTCGAACGGCTCGCTGACGAAGGAGGAAACGCACATGAACGAAGCGCCCGCGCACCTGGTGGACCTGCTCGGCACGTCGCGCGAGTGGATCCTGGACGTGTTCGCCGAGGCCGACCGCCTGCGCGCCGCCCGCGGCACGCCGCGCGCGCCGAAGCCGCTGGCCGGCCGCACGGCCGCGCTCGTGTTCCACAAGCCGTCGCTGCGCACGCGCGTGTCGTTCACCGTGGGCATGCACGAGCTGGGCGGCGACGCCGTGGACCTGGGACTGGTCGAAGTGTCCGAACACGGCCGCGAGAGCCTGAAGGACGTGGCGCACGTGCTGAGCGGCATGTGCGACCTGGTGGTGGTGCGCACGTTCTCGCACCAGATGGTGCGCACGCTGGCCACGCACGCGAGCGTGCCGGTGATCAACGCGCTCACCGACTTCTCGCACCCCTGCCAGATCCTGGCCGACCTCTACACGCTGCATCGCGCGGGCCGGAACCTGGACGACATGACGGTGGCGTGGGTGGGCGACGGCAACAACGTGCTGCACTCGTGGCTGGAGGCGAGCACGATCTTCGGTTTCCAGCTGCGCGTGGCGGTGCCCGACGGTTTCGAGCCGGACGGGGGCCTGTGGCTGGAGGCGGAGAAGCGCGCGAAGGGCGGCGTGGTGCGGGCGCGCCATCCGCGCGAGGCGGTGACGGGCGCGGACGTCGTGTACACCGACACGTGGACCAGCATGGGCCAGGAAAAGGACGCGGAGTGGCGCCGCGTGGCGTTCGCGGGCTTCCAGGTGAACGACGCGCTGATGGCACACGCGAAGGACGACGCGGTGTTCATGCACTGCCTGCCGGCGCATCGCGGCGAGGAAGTGACGGACGAGGTGCTGGACGGGCGGCAGAGCGTGGTGGTGGAGGAAGCGGAGAACCGCCTGCACCTGCAGAAGGGCCTGATGGCGAAGCTGTTCGAGGCGGGCAGGGCGAAGCGCTCGCGCACGAGTGCGGCGGAGATGGCGGCGATCGGGTAGGTGCGCTTCGATCGACCGTCGGCGGGAGTGCGAGCCGACGGTCTCTTCGATCGACGATCGGCGGGAGTGCGAACCGACGCACGCTCCGGTCCACGAACGGCGGGGTGAGCCGGGGGCTGATCCGGGGCACACTCCGCGGCCGCATCCTGCGTCCGCTCCGCTAAGCCCGACGAGCAACCGCCGTCCATGGCTCCTTTGCTCGTCGGGATTACCCCGGATCAGCCCCCGGCTC